>LQGW01000052.1 GCA_002838815.1 Clostridiaceae bacterium JG1575
GGCGTATTCAAAATTGGGGGCAAATTTTGCTACAATTATCCGTGTACTTCCCGGATCGGGTGGAGAGTCAATTATTGTAATGGGAATTTCATTAGCACAAAACTATTTACAGACCCCAAGGTAACAAAGGGCAAGAGCCTATTCCCAAGCGACGAAGCCCTGCTCAAATCTTTGTATCTAGCCACTCAGGATGTCCTGCGCAAGTGGACAGGGCGTATTCAAAATTGGGGGCAAATTTTGCTACAATTATCCGTGTACTTCCCGGATCGGGTGGAGAGTCAATTATTGTAATGGGAATTTCATTAGCACAAAACTATTTACAGACCCAATTATAACGAAGTCCCCATCTTCCTTTTTCAGTTTGTGTTGTGATAAACAGTATATAGGAATTTGCTCTTTATTTTTTCTTTTTGGTCTCACATCAATTGTAACTTTACAATGGCCCCGTATTTTGATGACCAGCCTCTATTCAAAAGGATCCGAATTATAGTACAATAATAGAAGTTTGTCTTTATGCGAGAGGACGTTCCAAGGGGAGATGCGGGGAGGAGCGCTCTTTTCTTTTTGCAGTGACTTTTTTATGGACCAGGACGCTCGCGTGCTGGTAGGTTGGCGGGATAAAGGAAAATACGAAGGATGGATGAAGGATTGAACACACGGCAGGAATATTATTTGCGACTTTGGATCCTAATGCTGAGTCTCGACAGTGGATTGGCCAACGTGACGACGTTGCTGCGCTTTGAACGGCCCGTAAGCCATATGACGGGGAATCTTTCCTCCATGGTTTTGGCGGTGGGCAGTGGGGAGGGCCAGCTTTTTTTACGGTTGTTCCTAGCGTTGACCCTATTTCTTTTGGGCGGTATGCTCTCGGGGTTTCTTTTTCGGGAGCGGCTCTTTGCCCCGCAAAAACGCTATGGGGTGCTGTTGATCCTTGGCGGCCTCGTGTCGTTGTTTTTACGGGAGCGACCGGAGCTGTTCTATTTTCTTTGTTTTTTCATGGGCACGCAGAATGCGATGTTTGTGGGGTTTCGCGGCACGTTGGTGCGCACCACCCATTTCACCGGGTATCTGAGCGACATCGCCTTTGAATTGGGCGCATTCTTTTCCTGCAAGGGACACCACGGATGGAAGATTCGCTTATATTTGGCCAGCATCCTGTGCTTTTTGATCGGTGGCGCCGTGGCATTTTGGGCAGTTCCAAGGGGAGGGGCCGAACTTTTTTTAGCGGGCGCGTATCTTATGAGCGGAAGCTATTATTTTCTTTTGCGGCGCTTTGGGCATTGGGGTCCATCGGTCCCAAGAAAACCCCTCAGCCAAGGGACGGACAAAGCTCTGGGTCTTCCCGATATTTCGGTTTAATTTTTTGGGGAAATGCGTTGTGTTCATGACTCTTTTACAGTATACTTGTGGGTGTGCTAGTACACCGGCGGTCCTCTAGCGGAACAGGGCTACGAACGTCAAAAAAATTTGGGAGGGAATGCACCAATGAACGAATTAATCAAAGCCATTGAAGCGGAGACGCTTCGCAAAGAACCCTTGACCCCTTTTAACGTCGGGGACACCATCAAAGTCCACGTTCGAATCAAAGAAGAAAAAAGAGAACGGATCCAGGTATTTGAAGGAACCGTCATCAAGATTCAAAACGGAGGCTCCAGAAAGTCCTTTACCGTACGTCGTGTGGCCATGGGCACCGGCGTCGAGAGAACCTTCCCCTTTAATGCCCCCACCGTTGAAAAAGTGGATGTGGTCCGTAGGGGTAAAGTCCGTAGAGCCAAGCTCTTTTACCTTAGAGATCGTGTGGGTAAGGCCGCTAAAGTTAAAGAAAGAATGTAAGACAAAAAGGGGTCAGGCAATCTGGCCTCTTTTTTTATCCCAACCCCCAGTGGTTGAAAAGGAGGCAGTATCCAATGGCAAATCAAATCAATTGGTTTCCCGGCCACATGGTGAGAACCCGGCGGGAGATCAGTGAAAACCTAAAACTCTGCGATGCGGTGATTGAAATTCGCGATGCTCGAATTGTTGCATCCTCTGCCAATCCCGAGGTGGATAAGCTGCTCCAAGGCAAGCCCCGCATCATTCTTTTAAATAAGGCAGATCTTGCCCAAGAGGAGGTGACGCAGCAATGGGTTAAGGTATTGGCTGATGCGAAGACTCGGATTCTTTGTGTCAACAGCCTGACGGGCAGCGGCCTGCATCGGATCCGGCCGGCTTTGGAGGAGCTTTTGCAGGAAAAGCTCCAGCGCATGGCCCAAAAAGGGATTAAAAGCTATACGATGCGCGTCATGGTGGTGGGCATACCCAACGTCGGCAAATCCTCTTTCATTAATCGCATGGCTAAAAACGCCATTGCTCGAGTGGGGGATCGTCCTGGCGTAACCCGGAACAAACAATGGATTAAAACCAAGCAGAACACTGAGCTCTTGGATACTCCGGGCATCCTGTGGCCGCGCTTTGAAGATGAATCTGTGGCATTGGCGCTGGCCTTCACGGGAGCCATAAAGGACGATATTATGGATGTGGAAACGTTGGCTTTGCGACTGATTGAGCATCTATTGGTGCATAATGCGGATCTTTTGTCCCAGCGCTACACAGTGGCGGTGGGGGGCTCCGCCCTTGAAATCATGGAAGCCATCGCCCAGCGTCGAGGCTGCATCTTAAAGGGCAGGGAGCCGGATTGGACGCGAACTGCTGTAATGCTCTTGGATGAATTCCGCGGCGGAAAACTGGGCCGTATTTCCTTAGAGTGGCCCCCGGAACAAGATCGCAAGGATCCCCCAGAGGAAGAGTCAAGGGGGGAGATTCGATGAATCCGAGCCAATGGCCTCGCACCCCGGTCGGAGTGTTGCGGGAATATTTGAAGGCCCATGAGCCGGAAGAGGAAGCCCAACGCAGCTTATGGATCAAGACCTTGACCGAGGATTCTCGAAAAAGCGTTCAAGCCTTAGCCCCTTGGCTCCAAAAGCGCTGGATGCAAGAGGCGAAGGAACGCTCTAGGGTAATGTCAATGATTTCGTTTGACCGCAACTTCGGTCGTCTGGTGGCTGGAGTGGATGAAGTGGGGCGCGGCCCCTTGGCCGGGCCCATTGTCGCGGCGGCGGTGCTGTTTGCCCATGACGAAGAATTGGATTGTTTTTTGCCCGGCATCAATGACTCCAAAAAACTAAGTCACAGCACCCGTCAGGCTCTGGTGCCTCAAATCAAGGAAAAAGCATTGGCTTGGTCCATCGCCTGGCACAGCAATGAAGACATTGACAAGTTGGGGCTGGCCTACTGCAATCAACACATTTTTTTGAAGGCGTTGCAGGAGATGCCGCAGCCACCCGACTTCGTCCTCTCGGACGGTTGGCCCATTCAGGGATGTCCTTATCCCAACCAAGGGGTGATCCAAGGGGATGGCCAATCCTACGCCATCGCCTGCGCTTCAATTCTAGCCAAAGAGTTCCGGGACGAATGGATGCGCGCCATGGATGTACGCTATCCGGGCTACGGCTTTACCTCTCATGTGGGCTATGGAGCGCAAAGCCATATTGAAGCTATTGAGCGTTTGGGACCCTGTCCCATCCATCGCAGGTCCTTCTTGAAGCGCATTTTAGAACAAATGCAGGAGCGTGAGCGGGTGGAATCCCTGCTTCAAGAGGAGCCCGCCGTAGCGAATAAATCATAACGCCAACGACTCGCGTCTTCACTCAATTACGTCAAGGAAGGGAGCCAGGGAAGGTCTTTTGGGGTCACCGCCAAAAGATCCCTTGGCTCTTTTTTTTCGTGAGGGATGACGGCAGGACGCATCGTTCTCCTAGGCGCTCGTTTTTAAGACCTTTTCTTCTAAAAAACCAAGCCCAAAGCTCGCAGATCAAAGGGGCCAAACGTTCTTGTTTAGCGCGCCCTGTTCCTCGGCATGATGTACGTGCAGCGCGTCATGGCGCGAGTTTGGATAAAGGGGGGGAAGGACACTTGGACAATTCGAAGGAACGGATTTTGGATTATTGGCTCAGCCGGGCAAAGGTGTCCGCCGCGGCGCGCCGGGCCGCCAAAGGATCGCCGGAGGCCATTGAGCTTCTTTTGAGCTTTGGGGAGGGTGGTCTGAGTCTAGAGCAGGCAAGGGAGGATTTGATGCGCTGGGAGGATCAGGGCGGCTGGACGCTACTCCCCCATGATCCTCTCTATGAAGAGGTCTTTGGGGCTCTTTTGGGGGACGGAACAAATCTTCCTTTCATATTATATGGGCGTGGGAATGTAAATCTTTTATTAAAACGGAAAGTGGGAATTGTGGGGTCCCGTGAGGTCACGGGGTATGGCGCCCAGGCCACAAAGCAGCTCGTGGCCCAACTGCAGCCGGAAGAGGTGGTGGTTTCCGGCGGGGCCAAAGGCGTGGACGCTCTCGCCCATCGCGAGGCCTTGGCCCGAGGCCTTGGAACCATTTGCGTTATTGGCTGTGGGCTCAATCATGATTATCCAAGAGAGAACGCTCCTCTCTTTCGGCGCCTGGAGCGGGAAGGGTTGATGCTCTCGGAATATGAGCCCCACCAAAGACCGCGACGCTTTTTTTTCCCGGAGCGAAATCGCATCATTGCAGCGCTGTGTGACCCGGTGATTGTGACGTGCGCCTCGATGCGATCCGGAGCGCTTTATACGGCCGAAGCAGCCTTGGAGGTGGGGCATGTAGTTCTTTGTGTTCCGCACCCCATGGGGGCGCTTCAAGGGGCCGGATGCAATGCCCTCATTGCTCTTGGCACTCCCCTGCTCAAGTGTGCGCAGGATCTTCGGGACTGGCTTTAGAAAAAGAGTCCATGGATCGCCATGAGTTGACAAGGTTCATGGAACAAGCTAAGCTTTGTAATTGTTACCCGACTGGATCGGAACAACTTTACTTATTTGTACTAAAATTCAGGGGAAATAGATTGCGAAGGAGCTTATAACATGACAAAAAAACTGGTAATTGTGGAGTCTCCGGCTAAGGCCAAGACCATCAGCAAGTACCTGGGGAAAAACTACAGCGTAGAAGCCTCCATGGGCCATGTCCGCGATTTGCCCAAAAGTCAGCTGGGCGTGGATGTGGCGCATAACTTTGAACCGAAATACATCAGCATTCGGGGCAAAGGGGAGCTTTTGAATAAGCTTCGTAAGGAAGCAAAAAAAGCCGACCAAGTTTTCCTCGCCACTGACCCTGACCGTGAGGGAGAAGCTATTTCGTGGCATCTAGCCCATTTATTGAAATTGGATGGGGCGCAGAAGATCCGCATTGAGTTTCATGAAATCACGAAGGATGCGGTGAAAAATTCCATCAAAAATGCTCGACCGCTGAACACCGATCTCATAGATGCGCAGCAGGCGCGTCGCGTGCTGGATCGCTTGGTGGGTTATGAAATCAGTCCGATTTTGTGGAAAAACGTGAAGTGGGGTCTTTCTGCAGGACGCGTTCAGTCCGCCGCGCTAAAGCTCATTTGTGACCGTGAAGAGGAAATCAAAGCGTTTAAGCCCGAAGAATACTGGACCATTGACGCGGATTTATTGAAAGATAAGGCCAAGGTCCGGGCGCGGCTGACGCTCATTGGCGGCAAGAAGGCGAAGATTTCCGATGAGGCATCGGCCATGGCCATTAAAAGCGATCTGGAAGCCGGGCGTTTCAAAGTCTCCAAGGTGGTTCAATCGGAAAAAAAGCGCCATCCGCTCCCGCCCTTCACGACGTCCACGCTGCAGCAGGATGCCTCCAAAAAGCTGAACTATCAAACCCGTCGCACCATGAGCATTGCCCAACAGCTTTATGAAGGAATCGACATTAAAAAACACGGCACCGTGGGCTTGATTACGTACATGAGAACAGACTCCGTGCGAATCTCACCCGTGGCGCAACAAGAAGCCTTGGCGTATATACAACAAAGGTATTCTGCGGCCTACGTTCCGGAAAAGCCGAGAGCCTATCGGGGGAAAAAGAACATTCAAGATGCCCACGAAGCCATCCGACCCACGGACGTTACCTTGGATCCAGAGAGCATTAAGGATTCTTTGAAACCTGAGCAGTATAAGCTCTACAAGCTGATCTGGCAGCGGTTTTTGGCCTCCCAAATGGCTTCAGCGGTCTTTGATTCCATCACGGCGGTCTTTGAAAATGGACGCTATACCCTGCGGGCTACCGGATCGAAGATGAAGTTTGACGGATTTATGAAACTTTACGAATACAAGGAGGATCAAGAAGAAAACACCGCGGTGCCGCCGCTCACGGAAGGGGAAGTTTTACGGCATTCCCAGGTCCTGGCGGATCAGCATTTTACCCAGCCGCCTCCACGCTTCACCGAGGCCAGCTTTGTCAAAACCTTGGAGGAGCTGGGCATTGGCCGCCCCTCCACCTATGCGCCTACCATTTCGACGCTCCTTGCGCGGGATTATGTGGAGCGCGAGAAAAAGAACCTATTGCCCACCGAGCTTGGGTACATCGTCAATCAGATCATGACGGAATATTTCAAGGATTTTGTCAACACCGAATTTACGGCCGGTATGGAGGAGCGGCTCGACTCCATTGAAGAAGGCTCTGAACCTTGGCGAAAAGTCGTCGGGGATTATTACGGTCCGTTAATGCGCGATGTGAATCATGCGGAAAAAGAGGTGTCCAAGATTACCATTGAGGATGAGGTATCCGACGAAATCTGCCCTCAGTGCGGTAAAAACCTCGTGGTCAAACGGGGGCGCTTTGGAAAGTTCTTAGCTTGCCCAGATTATCCTGAATGCAAATTTACCAAACCCATTGTGGAAAAGTTGGACGTAAAGTGCCCGGTCTGCAAAGAAGGGGATGTGGTGGCGAAAAAAAGCAAAAAGGGCAACAAGTTCTTTGGGTGCAGCCGATACCCCGAATGCACTTTCGTGTCTTGGTACGAACCTACGAACCATCATTGCGACCGCTGCGGCACCTATATGGTGAAGCGGTATTCCAAAGCGAAAGGATCCTATCTGCAGTGCGCCAATGAAGAATGCAAAGCGACGAAACCTTTGCCGGGAAAAGAAGAGGAATAACAGCGTTAAAGCCCGAAAAAGCGGGCGTTTGCTCGAATTTTTAGGCAATTCTCCCTCAAAATAGTTGAATGGTTCATGCGGTTTGATGAAAATGCTGAATTGTGCTAATATTACAAAAGAAACGTGCCCCAAATGGGGCAGAACTTACGCAAACACAACATTGAGGTGACAAAATGTCTTTATTGCAAATGACCCGAAGATTGAATAAACTTCACCAAAACATGAATTACGATCCTGTGAAAATGGACGAGGTCTGTCAGATCCTCGCAGAAGAGCTGGATTGCAATGCCTATGTGATATCCCGCAGGGGAGAGATTCTTGGGCATGATCACGCCCTGGCGTTTACACCGCTAGATGCCTATAAAACGGTGCTCAAGGAGCAGCAATTCCCGGAGGAGTATAACAACAACCTTATGGCTCAGCAGGAGACCGTGACAAACCTCCCAGCCAGCGATGCGCTATCCTTGAACATGGAAAAGGGCTTGGATCTTCGCAATAAAACCACGAACATCATCCCCGTGATGGCCAATCGGGAACGTTTGGGTACTTTGGTGGCCAACATGTACGAGCGCCCTGTGACGGAAGAGGACATCGTGGTACTGGAATCGGCCGCCACCATCGTAGGGCTTCAAATCCTTCGGGAAAAGCAGGCGATTTTGGAGGAGGAGACGAGAAATCGTCAAGTCGTGGCCTTAGCCATGGAGACGTTGTCCCATTCGGAAGAAGAAGCCATCAAACACATTTTCCAAAAGCTCAACGGCACAGAGGGCCTTTTGGTCGCTTCGCGCATCGCCGATCAAGTTGGGATTACCCGCTCCGTCATCGTCAATGCCCTACGGAAGCTGGAGTCTGCCGGCGTCATTCGGTCCCGTTCTTTAGGCATGAAGGGAACCTACATCACCGTCATTAATGAGCAGCTGTTGCCGCGGCTCAACCAATAAATCAGAAACAAGCGACTGTTCCATACGGAAGAGGCTCTATAGAGCCCCTTCCTTTTTTATGGGTTTCTTTTTTATGGGTTTCTTTTTTTAAAAAACTTTTTTTGAGGCGGATTGAGTTTCGACGAGAGCGGGCAGGACCTAGCAAAAGTTTAACGAAGGGGATCGTGTTTAGAAAAAAAGATTGGATCCAATACAATTTGACGACGCTAAAAAGAACTTGAACCATGGAACAGCAAGGACGAACAAAGGGGAATTCCTGGTTCATTCGGGGGTTTGGCGAGGATCCACTCAGAGAAGAATTTCCGTTTTCTCTGGGACATTTGCATTTGTTTGGTAAAATCATTACTCGACTCGAAGGCGTTGAACTGAGCCCCTCTCTGATCTTGCCCGGGGGCATGGGAACCGTTTGTGGCCCCCTTTTAATTGAATTGATGTGTGGTAAAATAAAGATACACCGATGACATTGGTGCCGGGTGAAGGATAACCTTGACCCGATTGATACTTTAAGGAGGTCTTTTTCGTGAATCCTGTTCTGTCTACACTCCTCATTTTGGTGGTGTTTGCTCTGCTTTTGACCGGGTTGGTCTTTTTGAAAAAGCAGAACAAATCCTTCACCTTCCGCGTGGTCGCAGCCCTGCTTTTGGGGCTGGTCTTTGGGGCTTTGCTCCAGGTGATTTTTGGCTACGGACACGAAGCGGTGAAGCTCGCCAATGACTGGATGGCTCTCGTGGGCTCCGGCTATGTCCGTCTGCTCCGCATGATTGTTATTCCGCTCATCTTTGTCTCTATCTTGTATGCTTTTGTCACACAGCGTTCCAAGAATCTTGGAAAAATGGCGCTGCGCGTGCTGGCCGTTTTGATGATTACGGTGGCTATTTCCGCTTTGGTGGGCGCCTTGACAACGGCTGGATTTGGTCTGAGTGCGGAAGGCCTTCAGATGGGATCCGCTGAGAGTGCACGAGCCAGCGGATTGGAACAAACCCTGCAAAACTTCAGCAAAACCCCCATCCAGCAGCAGATTTTGGAGATCATTCCGGTGAATCCCTTCGCGGCTATGGCGGGTCAGGGCGCCAACGCCACCTTGGCCACGGTGTTCTTTGCGACGATGTTGGCCATTGCGGCCATCCAGATTCGCAAGTTTAAGCCAGACTCTGCAGAATTCTTTGAAAAGATTGTGGTCAGCCTGCATGATGTGGTGATGCGCTTGGTGAACATGATTATGCGCTTCACCCCTTACGGCATCTTGGCCCTGATGACGAAGGTAGCGTCCACCTCCAACGTCTCGGACATCACAAGACTATTGAAGTTCATTGTGGCTTCCTACGTGGCCATCCTCATCATGTTCGTCGTGCACCTTTTGATTCTCTTGATGTTTGGCTTAAACCCCATCACCTATTTGAAGAAATCCGCCGATGCGCTGATCTTTGCCTTTACCTCTCGGTCCTCAGCAGGAACCCTGCCCATGACCATTAAGGCTCAAAAAGAACGTCTGGGAGTTCCCGAAGGAACGGCAAACCTTGCCGGTACGCTGGGTACTTCCATCGGACAAAACGGCTGCGCTGGGATTTACCCCGCCATGCTCGCTGTGATGATCGCTCCGACCTTGGGCATCAACCCCTTGGATCCGGTCTTCCTTATTCGGCTCATCGTCGTGACGACCTTTGCGTCCTTCGGGATCGCTGGTGTGGGCGGGGGCGCAACATTTGCAGCTCTTACCGTACTCTCTGCCATGGGATTCCCTGTGGCCTTGGCAGGTCTTTTGATCGCCATTGAGCCCCTCATCGACATGGCTCGGACGGCGTTGAACGTCTCCGACTCCATTGTGGCCGGAGTTGTTACGGCCAAGTCTATGAATGAATTGGACGTCAACGCCTACCATTCATCCGTGAAAGAAGAAGCAGTATAGTATAATGAAGAGGCGGGTCCCTTTTCCTTCTCGAAGGGGGCCCCGTAAATTGAACAAAAGATCAAAACCATAGGAGGAATCGCCATGAAAATCACGCTGGACGACAAAGCCAGAGATTATTTGAAAAAACAAGGCGTTGAGGACGTTCACGTCTACGTGAAGGGATGCTCTGCCTGAGGAACCGGGGAACCTCAACCATTAGTTGTAATGGGAAAACCGCAAGAAGATGCAGATGATTTTGACGCTTATGAAGCAAACGGCATCCACGTCTACGTACGGGTGGATGTCCAGACAGGAGACGAGGGCTTAAAGATTAAGTACTCGAAGTTTTTCTTCAAGGAGTCCTTGGTGGTGGAAGGGATCATTACCTAATCTGCTTTAAGCAACCGGGGGGTCTTTTGGACCGTCTCATAAAAAAGGATGGGGTTTTTCACCCCGTCCTTTTGCTTTTGGTTGAGAAATCAAACCAAAGATCCGCTCTATGGCGCGAAAGGATGAAAAGTGAAAGAGGGACCAAAAGGCCAAAGGACCGCGTAAGCTAAAGCCCTTTTTGGGTTGGCCCAATGCTCCAGTGATTCTTTGCGGCCGTCACTTGAAGCTCAGTCGAACGGGGTATGGTAGACTAGAAGAGAGGCGTGAGGCGGATCCGGGCGCTTTCAATGAAACAGCGGACTTGGAAGGAGAAAAAGGCATGGCCAAGCGATTGCATTTGGATGAATTTATGTGGGAGGGGCGGCGGCTTCTTCGCTACCGGGAGGCTCAAAATTTGGGGCTTTTGAATCTTTTGACGACCAAGGATTGGAATCTTGGTCTAAAAGAGGAGGACCTTTTAAGCCAAGAGTATCAGTCGCTCCTTCGGGCGCTGGGGCGCCCCCAGGGGAATTTGTGGTTTTTGAATCAGCAGCATACGGACCAATCGCTCTGGGTACAAAAAGACACCCCTTGTCAAAAAAAGGCAGGATGCTCTTATGTAGAAGGCCTCGATGGACTCATTACAAAAGATCGCTCCATGGTCCTATCCACGCAGTTTGCCGACTGTGTCCCCCTTTTAATCTACGATCCGGCCAAAAAAGTTTTGGCCAACGTCCATTCCGGCTGGAAGGGGACGCTGCTTGGCATCGGTGGGCGGGTGGTTAAACGCCTGCAAGAGCAATGGGACAGTGAGGTAGAAGACCTCCAAATCTTTGTGGGGCCCCACATTCAATGGCCTGATTTTCAAGTCCGCGCCGATGTACGCCAAGCGTTTCTTTTTCGCTGGGGCGAAACGCTTCCTTATTTATCGGAGGGCACTTACCTAAGGCCCGTGGACCAAGAGCATTGGGTTTTAAGCCTCCGAAGGGTCTTAGAGTCCATGTTTTTGGGACTTGGGGTCTTGCCTGAGCACCTTTATGTTGCCGAAGAATCCACCGTGGCAAGGGGAGATCTATTGCATTCGTTCCGCAGGGACAAAAAAGACTTTGGCTTGATGAGCATTCTGGCCGCGCTGCCTTAGGGAAGTTCGAATCGTCCAGGGGAAGGGACTCCCAAAAGCAAAGTTGGCCCTAAAATCCACGGAACAAATGAAAGTCCATAGGGATTGCCCGCAGGAGGAAGCGCTTCGGGATTTTTTACCCCTTGGCAAGAAGGCAATTCCATGCTACAATCACGTGGTACAAAAATACACACATCGGTCTATTTGACGTCCTGGTGCAGAAATGTTCGACGTTAAACAAAGGCAGATGGAGGAAAAACCAGGAGGACAATTATGTCAGTCATTTCAATGAAACAGCTTTTAGAAGCAGGGGTTCATTTTGGTCACCAGACCAGAAGATGGAACCCTAAAATGGCGCCCTACATTTTCACGGAGCGCAACGGAATCTACATCATCGATCTGCAAAAGACGGTGAAGAAGGTCGATGAGGCCTACAACTTCGTCCGTGAGATGAGCGCTGAGGGGAAAGACATCTTGTTTGTCGGAACCAAAAAGCAGGCTCAAGAAGCCATTCAGGAAGAAGCAGAGCGCGTGGGCATGCACTTTGTCAACAACCGTTGGCTGGGTGGAATGCTTACGAACTTCCAAACCATCAAATCCCGCATTTCACGGTTGGAGGAGCTCCACGTCATGGAAGAAGATGGAACCATGGATGTGCTCCCCAAAAAAGAAGTGGCTGCGTTGCTCAACGAAATGGATAAGTTGGAGCGCAACCTTGGAGGAATTCGCAACTTGGACATCGATAACATCGGCGCTATGTTCGTAGTGGATCCCAGAAAAGAGCGCATCGCCATTGCCGAAGCACGCACCATGGGCATTCCTGTGGTCGCCATCGTCGACACCAACTGCGATCCCGATGAAGTAGACTACATCATCCCAGGAAATGACGACGCCATCCGCGCCGTGAAGCTCATCGCCTCCAAGCTTGGAGATGCTGTGTTGGAAGGTCGCCAAGGCGAGCAGATGGAAGAAGCTGAAAAAGCGAAGGAAGCCGTCGAAGCGGACGCTGAAAAAGCAGAAGCATAAACTGAAATAGAAAAGGGCAGCGGCCATGGGTTCCACTGCCCTTTTCCTGCGAAGGGAACGATGTTTTCATGAAAAACCAACCGCAGATTACCTTATTTGGCTCGAGCCTTTGACCGGGCTGCCAAGTGCTCTCGGATCAATTGGATGCGCAGGGTCTTCGCTATACCTATGCTTCGATTACGGACAATTTGTCCAATATGAAGGTTTTCTTAGGGTATCGGGATCGTCTGTCCATGTTTGACGAAGTGAAGCAAGAAGGCCGCATCGGCCTGCCGTTTCTCGTCGTCAATCGAGGGGAAGCCTGTGCTTTTGATCTTGAGGGGTTGAATCTGGACGATTTCAAAAAATAAACCATAACCAACACCCGAGAGGCATCGGGTGAGGGACCTACGAAAAGGGCCAGGGGAAAAATGCCCGCAAGCCTTTTGGATGATTAAGGAGGAATAAAATGATTACAGCTCAAATGGTTAAGGAACTTAGAGACCGCACCGGAGCCGGAATGATGGATTCGAAGAAAGCGTTGACTCAGGCCGATGGCGACATGGATAAGGCCATTGAAATTCTCAGAGAGAAGGGATTGGCCTCCGTGGCTAAAAAGGCCGGACGCATTGCCGCAGAAGGGGTTGTGGCCACCTATGTTTCTGAGGATATGAAGCATGCGGGAATGGTGGAATTCAACTGTGAGACGGACTTTGTCTCCTTGAACGAAGAATTCAAGAAGCTCGCCCACGATTTTGCCAAGCTGGCCGCAACGACGGAGGCTAAGGACGTCGAAGCTTTTGTCCAAGAAAGCTACGAGAACGCTACGGTCCAAGACGCCATCAGTGGCCTCATTGCGAAGATCGGAGAAAACATGAGCCTGCGTCGCTTTGTGCGCATGGACGCCCCCGATGGATTGGTGGCCAGCTACATCCACATGGGTGGAAAAATTGGCGTTTTGGTGCAACTGAAGTCTGAGACCGTAAATGAAGAAGCTCAGCGCATCGCCAAGGACGTGGCCATGCATGTAGCGGCGACGAACCCTGCGTTCCTCACGAAGGAAGAGGTGGATCAAGACACCTTGGAGAAGGAAAAAGAAATCTACCGCGTTCAGGCCAAGAACGAAGGAAAGCCCGACAACATCGTCGAAAAGATGGTCCTGGGCCGAATCCAGAAATACTACAAGGAAGCCGTTCTTTTGGAGCAGCCCTTTGTGAAGGATCCCGATGTTTCTGTAGGCAGCTACGTGCAAAATGAAGGCAAGAAGCTTGGCGCAATGAGCGTCGTTCGTTATGCTCGCTTTGAAAAGGGCGAAGGCATTGAGAAAAAAGTTGAAGATTTTGCCGCAGAAGTCGCCGCACAGATGAACAAGGCTTGATGGATGGATCCTGCTGCTTGGTTGCAGCGCCATCTTCATACGTAATTTGACACCGAAGGGCAAGGCATTTGGCCTTGCCCTTTTTTCGACGCTTGGCCCAAGCAGGTCCCCTCTTTGTGGATCATTCCACAAAGAAGCGGCGTGCGAGGGGAGTTTACGGGCGGACTATGATAAAATGAAACCAGTTCAACAAAGGGAAAGGAAAACGACCATGGCAGAAAAAAGAGAGCTGAAAGAGGGAGTCGCATACCGACGCGTCATGCTGAAACTGTCCGGAGAGGCCCTGGCAGGGGCATCGGGCTTTGGCATTGACTTTGAGGTGGCGCTGCGCATTTCTCGGGAAATCAAGGAATTGGTGGATATGGGCGTCGAGGTGGGCGCCGTGATCGGAGCCGGAAACTTCTGGCGCGGCCGCCAAGGCGGCGGCATGGACCGCACCACAGCAGACTACATGGGCATGTTGGCCACCACCATCAATGCCTTGGCGTTGCAAAACTCCTTAGAGGACATCGGCGTGGAGACCCGCGTGCAGTCTGCCATTGAAATGCGCGAGATCTGTGAGCCCTACATCCGTCGCCGGGCGATGCGCCATTTGGAGAAGGGGCGCGTGGTCATCTTTGCGGCGGGCTCGGGCAATCCGTATTTTTCTACGGATACCGCAGCGGCGCTGCGGGCGGCGGAAATTGAAGCTGAGTGCATTCTCTTTGCCAAAAAAGTGGACGGCGTCTACGACAAGGATCCCAATTTATTCCCCGATGCCGTTAAGTACGACGAACTGACCTTCCAACAGGTTCTCGAGCAAGGGCTTAAGGCAATGGATTCTCCCGCCATGGCCCTTTGTAAGGACAACAACATCCCCATTTTGGTCTTTTCCCTGGATGAGCCGGGCAATATTTCCCGAGCCATCCGAGGCGAAAATATAGGCACCATCATCTCTTAGGAGGAACCATCCATGATTAAGGACATCAAAAAAAAGTCGGAAGAAAAGATGCAGAAAACCTTGGCGAACCTGGATGCTGAGCTCGATACGCTGAAAGCCGGACGCGCCAATCCCCACATGCTCGACCGTATTGAGGTGGAGTACTATGGATCCATAGTACCCGTGCAGCAGGTGGGCAACATTTCCATCCCTGAGGCGAGGATGATGATCATCACCCCTTGGGAAAAGCCGATGCTCAAGCAAATTGAAAAAGCCATCCAAAAATCAGAATTGGGCATCAATCCGGTCAACGACGGAACAGTGATTCGCCTCGTAATCCCGGAACTCACGGAAGAAACCCGGAAAAACTTGGTCAAGCAGGTCAAAAAATACGGCGAGGAAGCGAAAATTGCCATCCGCAGCATTCGCCGGGACGCCAACGATAAAATCAAAGCGCTCAAAAAAGAGGACCTCGCGGAAGATGAGATCAAGCGAGGCGAAGACGAGATGCAAAAAATGACCGACAGCTACATCCAAAAGATCGATGCGGCCTTAAGCACCAAGGAAAAGGAAGTAATGACCATCTAAAGGAGGCAGTGAGTGCCGTGTCAGTGGAGCAACCCAAAGTCTGTCCGAATCAAGCGCCGGATCCGTCGCCGGAGCGCATGCCTTCGCACATCGGCATCATTATGGATGGCAACGGCCGTTGGGCCAAGGAGCGAGGGATGCCGCGCTCTGCAGGTCATCAGGCCGGAGTGGAAACCATTCGAACCATCATCAAAGAATGCAATCGGCTGGGCATTCGTTACGTGACCTTTTATGCGTTTTCCACTGAAAACTGGAAGCGCTCCGAGCAGGAAGTGGGATTTTTGATGGACCTTTTGGTCTTGTATCTGCGCAATGAATTCCAGGAACTCAGCGACAATGGGGTGGTCATCGATCACATCGGCGACATTGAAGGCCTGCCCCCCGTGTGCCAAAAAGAACTTTTGGACGCCTATGAGCGGACCAAAAACAATACGGGCGTTCACATGTATCTGGCCTTGAATTACGGAGGACAGCGGGAAATCGTGGACGCCGCTCGGCGCATCGCTTGGGAAGCTAAAAATGGCCGCCTCAATCCTGAGGAATTGGATGAAAAGAAGTTTTCAACCTATCTTTACGCGGGGGATATTCCCAGCCCTGAATTGATCATCCGCCCCTCCGGCGAGTTGCGCTTGTCCAATTTTCTACTGTACCAGGCCGCTTACAGCGAATTCTGGTTTTCCTCCATTGCTTGGCCCGATTTTACAGCGCAGGATCTGCGCCGGGCCATAGTGGATTATCAGGCGCGAGATCGCCGATTCGGAGGGGTAAAATCATGAAGCTTTTTGAAGATGTCCGCGAGCCTTTGGCCAACAACCGATATTTTGGCACCCTTTTTCTCTTGCCCATTTTATTGGCTTTTGTCTTGGGCGGCACGTACTTGAAAATCATGGTGGCCCTTATGGGGCTGCGGGCCATGTATGAGTTTTTTGTCGTGGTGTCCCACCGCGGGGTCAAGCCCCTTTGGCGCGCCGCAAGCCTCTTAGCCGCCTTGCAGTTTCTGTTGTTCTTCTTGGACAAGGGTCGAATGAACATCGTGCCGGTCCTGATTTTGCTCTTGACCGTGGTGAGCCTCATCACAACGGTTTTTCGCAGAAACTACGACTTCCTGGATGCCGCAGTGACGATTCTCGGCTACATTTACACGATCTCCTTTTTCAGCCTGATTCTTTTGATTTATCGGATGGAGGGAGGCACCTGGTATATTTTGACCCTCTTTACCATTGCCTGGGGCTGCGACACCTTTGCCTATTTTAGTGGGCGTTTTTGGGGGCGCCGTAAGCTGATTCCGGAGGTTTCGCCGAAAAAAACCGTGGAAGGGGCTCTGGGGGGGCTCTTAGGGGGCAGCCTTATCACCTTTCTCTTCGGACTCATCGTCCGGTCCTTTGGCGTGCCCTTGATGCATCCGTTGCACTTTTTGGCCATGGGGTTGATTGGGGCGCTGTTTTCCCAAATTGGCGACCTCATCGCTTCCGCCATTAAAAGAGATTGCGGGGTGAAGGATTATCCCAAGCTGATTCCCGGCCATGGGGGCATTCTCGATCGCTTTGATTCGGTGCTCTTGGCCGCGGTGAGCGTCTTTTTATACCTTACGGTATTCCTGGGCCATTGATCTTGAGCTCCCGATGAAAACCTCCGAAGGGGTCCGCCCTTGGGAGGTTTTTTCATGAGCAAGGTGGGATTTGGTATAATGAGGCATAGTAAAAAAGGGAACGACTTCGTCGAGGGGCGCACCCCTTGGCGAGTAAGGAGCAACGATGAAGGAAAAACAAGTGGTCCTTTTGGGGGCGACGGGGTCCATCGGCCGTCAAACCTTGGAGGTGGTGCGGGCCCACCCGCATTTAAAATTAGTCGGAGCTTCGGCCCATCGGGACCTAGCGGGTCTTCGTCGGGCGGTGCTGGAGCATTCCATTCCTTGGGTTTGTGTATCCGACCCCACGGTACCCCGGGAGAATATTCAGGATTTTTTGGGGGATCTGCCCTGTAAGATCCTTTACGGCAAAGAAGGGTTGAAGGAACTGGCCGCCGCCCCTTCGGATATCGTCCTCACGGCGGTGGTGGGTCTCTCAGGCCTAGAAGCCACCTTAGCGGCTCTTGAGGCAGGGCGCGACATTGCCTTGGCCAATAAAGAGACCTTGGTGGGCGCCGGAGCGCTCGTGATGGCCAAGGCCAAGGCGCGGGGCGCATCCATCCGTCCGGTGGATTCGGAGCACTCCGCTATTTTTCAGGCCTTACAAGGCTCGCGGGTTGAGGACATTGAGCGCTTGATCCTCACGGCCTCGGGCGGGCCCTTTCGAGGCAAAAAAACCAAGGATCTGCAAAACGTGACCCCCAAGGAGGCCCTGGCGCATCCCCAATGGACCATGGGGGCCAAGGTGAGCGTGGATTCGGCCACCTTGATGAATAAAGGGCTGGAGGTTATTGAAGCCCACTGGCTCTTCTGCGTTGCGCCCGAGCGCATTGCGGTTCATGTGCATCCCCAAAGTATCGTCCATTCCGCGGTGGAGTTTTGCGATCATTCCATCCTCGCTCAGCTGGGCACGGCCGATATGCGTCTGCCCATTCAGTACGCCCTCAACTACCCCGAGCGATTGCCCGGTCCGGCGAAGTCTTTGGACCTCATCGCTCAAGGAACGCTGAGCTTTGAAGCGCCGGATGAATCGGTGTTTCCCTGCCTGCCGCTGGCCTATGAGGCCTTGCGGCTGGGGGGCTACACGCCCTTAGTGTTAAATACAGCGGATGAAGTGGCGGTGGAACTTTTTTTGAAAGAACAGCTTCCTTTTTTAAAGATTCCTCAGATGATCGAATTCGCCCTAGGGCATTTTCATCGGGAGGGGGCCTTAACTTTGGAGGGAATCTTGGACCTCGACGAGACGATTCGCCGGGAGTTGGCCCGAGCATTTTTCGAGAAAAAGTCCTAAGACAGGGATCCTCGCCGATGGGGGGCGAACGTTCCTCTTTTGTAACAACTGAGCGTTGCAAAATCCGATATAATGAGTATGAATTGATGCCGGAGCGCGCTGGACCTAATCTAGGATCCCTCGAGCGCTGCCGAAACAAGACCGGTTACGAGAAGGAGAAAAAGATGAGTATTGTCATAGCGATTTTGGGCTTTGGCTTTTTGGTGTTGATCCATGAATACGGCCATTTTATCGTCGCGCGCCTCAATGGGGTCCATGTGGAAGAGTTTTCTTTGGGCATGGGGCCGACCCTTTGGTCCAAGAAAGGGAAAAAAGGCACGGTTTGGTCCTTAAAAGCCTTACCCATCGGCGGGATGTGCCAGATGAAAGGGGAAGATACGGGAGAAGTGGACGTTTCCTCGGATTCGTTTCAGTCCAAGAAACCGTTGCAACGCATGAGCATTATTTTTGCCGGTCCCTTGATGAATCTTTTGGTGGGGTTTGTGTTTTTTGCTCTCTTGGCGCGAGGAACGGGCTTTCAGACCAATCAGGCGGCCACAATCCTGCCCGACAGCCCCGCTCAAGCAGCGGGTATGGTTGCAGGGGATGAAATTGAGGCCATCAATGGGAAGAAGGTGACGACCTTTATGGACGTGGTCACCTATACTGCCTTAGCGGAGGGCAAGCCCATGCAAGTCACCCTGCGCCGGGGGGCCGAGCGGCTGCAAAAAGAGATTACGGCGAAAAAAACGCAAACCGGTCAATACCTCATTGGCTTTCGTCCGGTTCAAGAACTCCATCCAGGGCCCATTGTCTCTGTGCGGCAAGGCTTCAAAGAGGCTGGATCCATGGTCCGCCAAACCTATCAGTCCTTGGGTCTTTTGGTGACGGGCAAGGTGGGGCTCAACCAGATGGGGGGGCCGGTGGCCATTTTGGGCCTGGCCTCCAACGTTGCCAAAACCAGCTTATTAGGGTTTTTCCGGTTTTTGGGGTTCATTTCCATCAACCTCGCTATTTTTAATTTGTTGCCCTTTCCCGCTTTGGATGGGGGATGGCTTTTGGTTCTGCTCGTGGAGTGGATCAGCCGGCGAAAGTTGCCGGAAAAATTTATGACCGCGTGGAACGGCATCGGCTTTGCCATCCTTATGATCTTTATGGTGCTCATCACCTTTAAGGATTTGCTCTTCCCGCTGCGCCTGTAGTCTCCGAAAGAACCACGTGAGGAAAGAGAAAGACATATGATAGAGCGAAAGAAAACGAGGACCGTAAGGGTGGGTTCTGTGCCCCTGGGGGGCCAGGCTCCCATTGTGATACAGTCCATGACCAATACGGATCCCCGAGATGTTGAAGCGACCTTGGCGCAGATCCGAGCCTTGGCCACGGCTGGTTGCCAGATCGTTCGTTTGGCCATTCCAGATCAGGAGGCGGCCGAGGCGTTGGGGGCGATCCGAAAGGAAAGCCCCGTTCCCTTGGTGGCGGACATCCATTTTGATTATCGGCTGGCCCTGGCGGCCGTCTCACAAGGAATCTCCAAGCTACGCATCAATCCCGGAAACATCGGCAGCCGGGAAAAGGTGGAACAGGTGGCTGCGGCATGCAAGGCCAAGGGGATCCCCATACGGGTGGGGGTAAACTCGGGATCCTTGGAGAAGGATCTGTTGGCGCGCTACGGTGGGCCCACTGCCGAGGCGCTGGTGGCGTCCGCCCTTCGCCATGCGGCGATTTTAGAAGCCGTCCATTTTGAAGATGTGGTGATCTCCATCAAGTCCTCAGATGTGCTGCGCACCATTGAAGCCTATCGCTTGCTCGCCCAAGCGGTGGATTATCCCCTACACCTGGGGGTCACAGAGGCGGGCACGTTGTATCGCGGGACCCTCAAAAGCGCTGTGGGCATCGGAACCCTTCTTTGCGAGGGCATCGGCGATACCTTCCGGGTCTCCTTGACGGGAGATCCCTTGGAAGAAGTCAAAGCGGCCAAAGAGATTTTAAAAGCGACGGGCCATCGCAAAGAGGGCATCGACTTTGTCAGCTGCCCCACCTGCGGTCGAACGAAAATTGACCTCATCGGCATCGCCAACGAAGTGGAACAGCGGCTCGAGGGGGTGGATTTGCCCTTGAAGGTCGCCGTCATGGGCTGCGTCGTCAATGGGCCCGGAGAGGCGAAGGATGCCGACATCGGGATCGCCGGCGGACGAGGAGAGGGGATCTTATTCAAAAAAGGACTTTTCATGAGGAAAGTGCCGGAAGATCGCCTGGTGGAGGCTTTGATGGAGGAAATTGAAGCCTTTAAGGCAACGAAGAACCAATGAAAGGAGGACCAATCAGAGGAGATGGAATTTAAAAGAGAACTGGAAGAACGAATGGGAAAAAGGCTCCATGGCCTCTGCTTTAAAGTGCTCAATGCCGCCTATTTCAGCAAGCGCCCCACCCTGCAGGTGGTGGGGGAGACGAAGCATCCCCTGACGGGGGATCAGCGCCGCGTCACCGAAGAGATCATCGATGAAATCCTGGGCGTGAGCGTGAAGAAGATCATCATTACGACGCCCCAGGTGTCTAAAGAAGAGCCCTTGGCGGATGAGGCCCTCCAGGCGGCGTGGTTGGAGCTTTATCGGGAGGATCCCATTGCCCGGCGCTTTCTTTTGCAGGCGCGCCTTGAGCGAGTGGAGCGCTCCTACACCCTTCGCTCGGGCAACTCCGTCTTGTTGGCGCACATGAAGCAAAAACAAGTGGTGACCTCCTTAGAATACCTCTCGCGCATCATTGGACCCTCGGACACCCGGGTCAGCCTCGCGTATGAGGAAGCGCTCCAAGAGACGCCATCGGAGCCTTCGGGGCCCTCCTTGGTCCAGACGGTTTCAGCGCCGGCGTTGTCTTTGCCAACGCCCGCCAAGCCCAAGAAAATGGTGGTGCGGGAAGTCAAAGGGGAGGGGGTTCTTTTAGGCAAGCCCTTCAAAGATAAGGCCATTCCCATCGGGGATCTGGGGGAAGAGGAGCGCATGGTAAGCGTGGAAGGCCGCATTTTCAAGCGGGAAGAGCGCGAAGTGAGCGGTGGCAAAACCATGGTGCGTATCAATCTTTTTGATGAGACCGGCAGCATCACGGCGAAAACCTTCGTGAAGGACCTTGAGGAGGTTTCGCAGCTGAAGGTAGGCACGGTGGTGCGCATTAAGGGGAAGGTCTCCTACAGTCCTTACGATAAAGATCTTTGCGTGATGTTCTATCACGCTCTGCGGGGGGAAGAGGTCAAGCGAAGCGACCGTTCGCCGGAAAAACGCATTGAACTGCATGCCCACACCAACCTTTCAGCCATGGATGGGCTCATCCCCACTCAAAAGCTCATGGAGCGGGCGTTGGCTTACGGCCATAAGGCCCTGGCCATCACCGACCATGGGGTGGTTCAGGCTTTTGCGGAAGCTCAAGTGGCGTTGGATCGGAACCCGGAACGCTTTAAGGATCTGCAGATCATTTACGGCATGGAAGCTTATGTGGTGGATGATGAGACCGGCATCTTCTCTTCAGAGGAGCCCTATCCCTTCAGCGGCGAGTTCGTGGTTTTTGATATTGAAACCACGGGGTTTTCCCACGTCAATGACGCCATCATTGAAATTGGCGCCGTGAAAATCGCCAAAGGCATGGTGGTAGGCGAATTTAGCGCATTTGTCAACCCTAAGGTTCCTTTGCCGGCCAAGATCGTGGAGCTGACGCAGATTACCGATGCCATGCTGCGTGAGGAGCGCACCGTCGATGAGGTGCTGCCGGAATTTTTGGCTTTTTGCGGCTCTTTGCCTTTGGTGGCGCACAATGCGAATTTTGACATGGGCTTCATTCGCAAAAAAGCCGGGGATCTGGGGCTGCCCTTCGATAACGAACAGCTCGATACCGTCCCCTTGGCTCGCTTTGTCTACCCGCAGCTCAAGCGGGTTCGCCTGGATGTGGTGGCCAAGCATTTGAACCTAAATATGGGGACGCATCACCGAGCCGTGGACGATGCCCAGACGACGGCGAACATTCTGCTTCGGGCCTTCGAGAAGCTGGAGGCTGAAGGAATCAGCGATACGCAAGTCCTAAACCGGCGTTACCGCGAGGCCTTCGATCTTAGTAAACCCATGCCCTATCATATGGTGGTCTTGGTCAAAAACCAGTCGGGGATGCGCACTCTTTACGAATTGGTCACACAGTCCCACCTAAAGCACTTCAGCCGCACCCCGCGCCTGCCCAAAAGTTTATTGCGCGAGCATCGAGAGAATCTACTGTTCGGCTCGGCCTGCACCAATTCCGAGCTCTTTCGGGCCATTCTCGACGGCCGCAGCGAGGCGGACCTTTTAAAGATTGCCTCCTTTTACGATTACCTGGAGCTTCAGCCCTTAGCGAACTATGCCCCCCTTCTTGAGGAGGGTCGTACCACGGCTGCCCAGATGATGGAGATCCAGCAAAAAATCTTGTCTTTGGGTCGTACGTTGAATCGGCCGGTGGTGGCTACGGGCGATGTCCATATCTTGGATCCCGAAGACGCCAAGTACCGTCAGATCATCACTTATTGCCATGGCTTCTCCGGCGCTGGGGAAATGACCACGCCACTGCCTTACTACACCACCGAGGAAATGCTCGATCACTTTGCTTATTTGGGTCCAGAGACCGCACGAAGCATCGTCATCGACAACCCACAGCACATTCTTTCTTTGTTGGAGCCCGTGCGGGCGATTCCCAAGGGGAAATTCCCGCCTGTTTTGGAAGGAGCGGAAGAAGAAGTGCGGGAGATCACGATGAATCGAGCCCGGGAGCTTTACGGCGATCCGTTGCCCAAGCTGGTTTTGGAACGATTGGAAAAGGAGCTGTCCGCCATCATCGACAACGGCTATGCCGCCCTCTACCTCATTGCCCGAAAACTCGTGAAAAAAAGCTACGACGATGGGTATCTTGTGGGCTCCCGAGGGTCCGTGGGCTCTTCCCTGGTGGCCACCTTCATGAACATCACCGAGGTCAACGGCTTGCCGCCGCACTATCGCTGTCCCGCCTGCCGCCATACGGAATTCATCCGAGACGGCTCCGTGGGCTCCGGGGTGGATTTACCGGAGAAAATCTGTCCCCAATGCCAAACGACCATGCTCCGTGACGGTCACGACATCCCCTTTGAAACCTTCATGGGCTTCTCTGGAGATAAGGAGCCGGACATCGACTTGAACTTTTCCGGCGACAACCAAGGGGACATCCATCGCTACTGTGAGGTGCTCTTTGGCGAAGGCTACGTCTTTCGCGCTGGGACCATCGGCACCGTGGCGGAAAAAACCGCGCTGGGCTATGTGCATAAGTTTTTGGAGGAGAAGGGGCAGAGCGCCTCACCCATTGAGATTGAGCGTCTTGCCCTGGGCCTGACGGGTGTCAAGCGCACCACGGGCCAGCATCCTGGAGGCATCATGGTGGTGCCCTCCAACAACAACATTCATAATTTTTGCCCGGTGCAGTATCCAGCGGATGATCAGGGCTCCGCGACCATCACCTCGCACTTTGACTACCATTCCATCTCGGAATGTCTTTTAAAATTGGATATTCTCGGACACGACGATCCCACGGTGCTTCGCATGCTTAAAGACACTACAGGCATTGATCCCGTCGATCTGCCCCTGGATGATCCCTTGGTGCTGGGGCTCTTCAACGGCACCGATTCTTTGGGATTGACCAAAGAAGAGCTGGAGTCCCCCGTGGGAACTTTGGGGATTCCGGAATTTGGAACCCGCTTTGTCCGACAAATGCTGGTGGACACCAATCCGCACACCTTCTCGGATTTGGTCTTGATTTCGGGCCTCTCCCACGGGACGGATGTTTGGGTCAACAATGCCCAAGAATACATTCGCCGCGGGGATACGGACCTAAAGGGCTGTATCTCCCTTCGAGACAACATCATGCTCTACCTCATTGAAAAGAAGATGGCGCCCAAACAAGCCTTTGACATTACGGAAAAGGTGCGTAAAGGCAAGGGCGTGTCCGCTGAGCAGGAGGCGCTGATGCGGGCCCATGAGGTGCCGGATTGGTACATTGAATCGTGCAAAAAGATCAAGTATATGTTCCCCAAAGGCCATGCTGTGGCGTACGTCACAAGCGCCGTACGCATCGGCTGGTATAAGGTGCATCGACCGGCGTATTACTACGCGGCCTACTTTAGCATTCGCGCCAAGGAATTTGATTTGGAGGTTGCCCTAAGAGGGGAGAACGCCGTGCGAGACGAGAAGTACCGCATTCAAGAGCTGGGCAAAAAAGCCACCCCCAAGGAGCAAGGCCTTTACGGTACCTTAGAGCTGGTGTTTGAGATGCTGAAGCGGGGCTTCCGCTTTTTGCCGGTGGATCTTTATAAAAGCCACGCCACCCGATTCCAAGTGGACGGAAATTCCCTGATTCCCCCCTTCAACGCCATCAATGGGGTGGGCGACAATGCGGCTTTGGCGATTCATCAGGCCGCTCAGGAAGGAGAGTTCCTATCCAAAGAAGATTTCAAAGAACGCACCAAGGCGACGCGGACCGTGGTGGAGGCTTTGGAAGGCGCAGGCGTTCTGAAGAACCTTGGTGAAACCAATCAGCTTTCATTTTTCGGCTAATAAGCGCACACGTGCAAGGAGGAGCAATGGAAAAAGGAATCCGAAAACGTCCAAGAGGAGCCCGAGGACTTTTATTGGGGATCCTTCTTGCAATGGCCTGTTTTTTTATGGCGACGCCCAGGGCATGGGCCAATTCCGCGGAGCCGCCTCGGTTCCTTTTGGAGGTCGTCCATGCCCCGAAGGAGTTTACTTTGACGCATCACCGCTCGCTCGGGGACCCCGGGGCTTTTGTTACAAAAAAGGAGCGGCTCGGCCAAATCGTCTACGCCATCTATTCCTCCAGCGCACAGGATGTGGTGCTCACCGTGCAATCCGGCAAAGAGACCAAGGACCTTATCTTGAAGCGTGCGGAGCGGACCTACAATACAAAATACACTTTGGATGGGCGAACGCTGGAGCTAAAACTTGGCCAGGATCCCACCTTAAAAGGATTCTCTGTGGCCCTTCGCCTCTTAACGACCCTGGGACTTGAGGGGCTCGTGTTCTATTTCATGGGCTACCGCAGGCGAAGCTCTTGGGGCGTCTTTTTCCTAGTCAACCTCATCACGCAGGCCGGCGTCTTCCTCTTTATGAAAAACGCCACGTTCTGGGACAGCTATCTGGAGTTGGGCTACGTGTTTATGGAGCTTTGTGTGCTCCTTTTGGAGATGGTTCTTTTCCCTGTTTTTTTAAAGGAACAGGAGAAGCGCAAGGCGGTGGCGTATGCCTTCTTCGCCAATTTGGTGTCCCTTTTTGCCGGCGGGATGCTGCTTCGGGTGCTCCCGCTCTAAAGGGGATGTCCCCCTTGGGGCAGGCTAAGGACCTTGATTCCTCCATTCTTTTGTGGTATCATGGAAGCCGTGGAATATGTATTGTGTAGGAGTGGGTCAACGGCCCGCTCCTCTTTGTTGAAGGCGAAGCATCCCCCTTTTTCTGAGGGAACGGATGAGGGATTCGCTGGGAAAAAGGGAGGATGAGCGATGGAAAAGATGGCCCAAGCGGCGCAGACGGCAACCGCCCATGTGATTGCAGATCTAGGATATGATTTGTACCATGTGGCGTTTGTAGAAGAAGAAGGCGAGCATTATCTGCGCTATACGATTTTACGGCGCGACGATCGCGAGGTGACCTTGGCGGACTGCGAGAGGGTCTCCCGAGCGCTTTCCCCGGTCTTGGATGAGGCCGATCCCATCGACTTGCCCTATTTTTTAGAAGTTTCTTCCCCGGGCATTTTCCGGGTGCTTTATACCAAGGAGCATTATCAAAGTGCTTTGGGCGAGCGCATTCGAGTTCGGCGCATCCCCACGGCCAAGGGCCCGAAAAATCAAGCGGGCTTTTTGAAAGAAGTCGCGAAGGATCACCTGGTTTTGGAGCAGGGAAGTGAAGAAATATCCGTGCCCTTCGCTGAGGTGCTCACCGTCAACCTGGAACCGGAATTATAAGGAGGAATCAAACACCAATCGTGAAAGAGGAAAAAATCAACAAGCAAGAAATCATCAGCGCACTCAAGGAGATCTCTCGTATTAAGGGCATTGATGAGGACCTGCTATTTGTTACGTTAGAGGACGCGCTGACGGCGGCTTACCGGAAAAATTATAACGAGTCGTCGGAAGAAGTCGGCCAGGATATTGTGACCGAGGTCCATCGGGAAACCGGAGAGATCCGCATCACCAATTACCGCAGGGTCGTAGAGGAGGTCGAGGATGAAGCCTCTGAGATCTCCCTCGAGCAAGCAAAAGTAAAGCATCCGGGTATGGAATTGGGCGATCGTTTTGCCGAGGATGTTACCCCCAAGAACTTTATGCGAGTTGCCGCTCAAACGGCCAAGCAGATCGTGACGCAGCGCATTAAAGAAGCCGAACGGTCCATCATCTACAATGAATTCAAAGAAAAGGAACACGACCTGGTGTCTGGGCTGATTCAGCGGAAGGACAAAGAGAACGTCTATGTGAACCTGGGCCGCATCGAGGCGGTGCTCCTGCCCAAGGAGCAGATCCCCGGCGAGAGTTATGAATTCAATCAACGACTGGAGCTTTATATCAGCGAAGTACGGCAAAATCCTAAGGGATCCGTGGTTGCGGTCTCTCGCACCCACCCAAATCTGGTGCGCCGACTCTTTGAGCGCGAAGTGCCGGAGATCTATGAAGGAATCGTAGAAATTAAAAGCATTTCCAGAGAAGCGGGCTCGCGGACGAAAATTGCCGTCGTGAGCCATCAAGAAGGCGTCGATGCTACGGGCGCCTGCGTAGGCAATCGGGGCAGCCGAGTGCAAAATGTGGTCTCGGAGCTCAAAAACGAAAAGATGGACATCATTGAATGGGATAAAGATCCAGCCTTATTCATTGCCAATTCACTCTCTCCAGCCAAGGTTCAATCCATCACCTTAAATCCAGCGGAAAATGCGGCCCGCGTGATCGTGGAGGATGGGCAACTCTCCTTGGCCATCGGCAAGGAAGGTCAAAATGTCCGCCTCGCCGCGAAGCTCACCGGGTGGAAGATCGACATCAAATCCGATCACGATCCCGAAGCCATGGCTGGCTTTGAAGCCTTTGCCCATGAGACGGTTACCCCATTGGAAAAGAAGCGGGAAGTTCCCCTAGCGGAGCTCTCGTACTAAATGTTGCGGGAATCTCTTTTGGATAAGTGCATTCCTTTCCCGAAAGCCCCTATGGAGAAGTGATGATGAAACCCAAGAAAATACCCATGAGAATGTGCTTGGGCTGCATGGAGATGAAGCCCAAAAAAGACTTGATCCGAGTCGTGAAGAATAAAGAGGGCGAGGTGTCCTTGGATGCTACGGGGAAAAAGCCAGGGCGTGGAGCGTATCTGGAAAAAAGCCCGGCCTGTCTTGAAAAAGCGTATAAAACCAAACGACTCAATAAAAACCTAGAAACCACCATTACCGAAGAACTTTATGAGACGCTGCGCTCGCTCATCAACGATTGATGAACCGATTTTTGAACTTTTTGGGTCTGGCGAGAAAAGCTGGCCGGATAAGCTGTGGCGGAAATCTGACACAAACCGCATTGATGCGGGGAACGGTCCATCTGGTCATCCTCTCAGAGGATGCCTCAGAGGGGACCAAGGACAAATTCGTGGGTCTTTGCAAAGGACGCTCTTTGGAGCTGATCCAGTGCAAATGTTCCATGGATGATTTGGGCAGTGCCATCGGAAAAGGACCCATTTCCGTCGTGGGAATCTACGACGAAAAGATGTCAGAAAAGCTGAAGGAGCTGTGTTTTGCTATGTAGCTAAGGAGGAAGACCATGTCGAAACTTAGAGTGTATGAATTGGCCAAGGAACTGGAGATTACCAGCAAGGAATTGATTAAAATCTTGGCTGAGGAATTTGATATTGCCGTAAAAAACCACATGAGTGTGGTGGAAGAAGAAGATGCGCAGCTCATTAAGGAACTGATGCAAGGAACGAAAGAAACCACTGAGGAGTCTTCGAAGAAGCCGGCTCCTGAAGCCTTGGCCGCTCCGGTACCGGCCAAGGAGGGCGAGACGTTGAGAAAAGAAGAGCCCTCCCAAGAGAACGCTCCCGCCAAAGCGGGCGAGGCCGAAACCGCTAAGAGCATTGTGGATGCCTATGAAGAAGAGTTGCAGGAAAAGGTGAACAATCAGGCCAAAAAACGCAAGCGGGGACGCAATAAGAAATCCGATGGGGAATCCAAGGCCGTGGAGGTCATCACCATGGGCGAGACCATTATGGTGAAAGAATTGGCGGACCGACTGGGCAAACCCTACAACGAAGTCATCAAAACGTTGATTATGAATGGCGTGATGGCGGCCATCAACCAGGAAGTAGACTTTGAAACCGCCGCGAAGGTGGCCGAAAAATACAATGTGCTGGTGGAAAAAGAAGAAGTGGGAGGCCTTGATGAAGAGCTGATTCTCGATGAAGGCTCGGAGGACGCTCAGCTCATGAAGCGCCCCCCCATCGTCACCGTCATGGGACACGTGGATCACGGCAAGACTTCATTGCTCGATGCCATTCGACACGCCCACGTCACCGATCAAGAGGCCGGGGGCATCACCCAGCACATCGGGGCCTACACCGTGGACGTCCAGGGAGAAAAGATCACCTTCCTCGATACCCCCGGCCATGAAGCCTTTACCCAGATGCGGGCCAGAGGCTCCCAGATCACCGACATCGTTATTTTGGTGGTGGCCGCCGATGATGGAATCATGCCACAGACGCGGGAATCCATCTCTCATTGCAAGGCGGCAGGAGTGCCCATGGTGGTGGCCATCAACAAGATGGACAAGCCCCAAAGCAACGCGGATAAGGTCAAGCAGGAGCTTGCCGATTTCAACCTCATTCCTGAGGATTGGGGCGGCGACACCATTATGGTGGAAGTATCCGCAAAGCAGCATATGAACATCGATAAGCTGTTGGAAATGGTGCTTTTGACCGCTGAGATGCAAGAGCTCAAAGCCGATCCCATGCGCCGGGCACGAGGCACGGTCATTGAAGCTCAGCTCGACAAGGGGCGCGGCCCCGTGGCGACGCTTCTTGTGCAAAACGGGACCCTCTCGGTGGGCGACTCCATCCTTGTGGGGACCACCTACGGACGCATTCGGGCGATGTTTGACGATAAAGGCAAAAAGATCAAAAGCGCCGGGCCCTCCATTCCCGTGGAGGTTTTGGGTCTCTCCGAAGTCCCCCAGGCCGGAGATCGCTTTAGTGAGGTGAAGGACGAAAAAACCGCACGCGGCATGGCCAATGCCCGCCTGGTGAAAGAAAAATCCCGACTGCAAAGCTCGGGCCGCATGAGCCTTGAGGATCTTTACTCACAGATATCAGCCGGCACCGTACGGGAGCTGCCCATCATCGTTAAAGCCGACGTGCAGGGTTCTGTGGAAGCCTTGAAGGGATCCCTCGAAAAGCTCTCCACCGATGAAGTCAAAGTCCGCGTCATCCACGGCGGAGCGGGCGCCATCAATGAAACAGACATCATCCTCGCCACCGCCTCCAACGCCATCGTCATGGGCTTCAACGTGCGGCCCGACAACAATGCGCAGGCCTTGGCCGAAAAGGAAAAAGTAGAGATCAAATCCTACCGAATCATCTATAACGCCATCGACGATGTTAAGGCGGCCATGATCGGGATGCTCAGCCCCGACATCAAAGAAGTGATCTTGGGCACTGTGGAATGCCGTCAGATCTATAAGATTTCCAGCGTAGGCACCATCGCCGGAGCCTATGTCACCAGCGGCAAGGTCACAAGGAATGCCAAGGTCCGTCTGATCCGCAATGGCGTGGTTCTCTACGATGGACAACTGGCGTCCTTAAAGCGCTTCAAGGACGATGTCAAGGAAGTGGCTCAAGGCTACGAATGCGGTCTGTCCATCGAACGCTTCAACGATCTTAAAGAAGGCGACGTCGTAGAAGCTTACGAAATGCAGGAAATCAAACGAAAGGAGCTTTAAATGGCGACGCATCGAATGGATCGCATCAACGAAGAAATGAAAAAGGAGTTGGCCGTCATTGTCCGAGATGAGATCAAGGATCCGCGGCTGACGGCCTTGGTCTCGGTGACCGAGGCCAAGGTCACCAAGGACTTAAAGTACGCAAAGGTTTATTTGTCGATCTATGCGAAGACTCCGGAAGAAAAAAAAGCCAGCTTCGAGGCCCTGCAAAAGGCCAAGGGGTTTATGAGAAAACGGCTTTCTCAAACCCTTAATCTTCGAAACACCCCGGAGCTGACCTTGCTTTTGGACACTTCCATCGACTATGGCATGCATATGGATGAACTTTTGCGCAGCGTGGCGCAGCCCGCGCCGTCCTCCGGTGAAGAGACCAGCCCCAAGGAGCAGCCAATAGAAGCTATGGATGACGGCGGGGAACAGCTCCTATGATGAACCGCTTTCCCGAGGTTATTCGGCGCGCAAAAAAAATCGGTGTCGCCTGTCACACCTTTCCCGATGGGGACGCCCTGGGCTCCGTGCACGCCATGGTCCTTGGGCTTCGCTCCTTGGGAAAAGAGGCCTACATTCTCTCGAAGGATGCGGTGCTGGACTCCTTGGATTTTTTGCCCCTGACTGCGGAAACCAATGCCGCGGACGCCATCATCCAGCCCTACACCGACCTCATTATTGTCTTGGACTGCGGGAATTTTGACCGGGTCAGCTTTGATCAAAAAACCTTGGGGCAAGAGCCCATCATGATCTTGGATCATCATAAATCCAACGATAAGTTCGGTGAATACAACCATGTGGACACAAAGGCAGCGGCAACAGGGGAGATCGTGTTTGATCTCTTGGCTCTTTTGCGGGTCCCCCTGACCCAGGAGATGGCGGTGGCGCTTTATACGGCCATCACCACGGATACGGGGTCTTTCCGCTTTGAAAACACCACCCCCCGAACCATGGCCATCGCAGGCAATCTCTTGGCGTTGGGGGTGCCCCACCAAGAGATTGCTCGTCGGGTATTCGATGAAAAGCCCCTCAACCGCGTGCGGCTGATGGGGCGGGCCATCGAGACGTTGGAGAGTCATTTTAACGGGCGGGTTAACCTGATGATCGTGCGAGAGAAGGACTTTTTAGAATTAGCACTGCCGGATCAGGATACCGGAGACCTGGTAAACCTGGGTCTTTCGCCCAAAGAGGCGGAAGTCAGCATGATTTTGAAGGAAACCGAAGGAAAGATTCGCGTCTCCATCCGCACCAAACGAAAGGTGGATGCTGGGCGCTTCGCAGAGGTCTTCCAGGGCGGTGGTCACGTTCGGGCCGCGGGATGCACGCTTATGACGCCCTCCCTTTTGGAGGCTAAAGAGCGACTGCTTCAGGAAATGGAGGCTTACTTATATTGAAGAGCGGACTTCTTGTCATGGACAAGCCCCAAGGGTGGACCTCCTTTGACGTGGTGGCCAAGGTGCGTCGGGCGTGTGGCATTAAAAAATGCGGGCACACCGGCACGTTGGACCCCATGGCCACGGGGGTTCTGCCGGTTCTTTTGGGAAGCGCAACGCGCCTGACGCCCTTTCTTATGGAAGGCGACAAGACGTATGTGGCGAAGATGCTCCTAGGGGTCCAAACGGATACCCTCGATACCACCGGAACGGTGATCAAGGAAGCAAGCGTCGCCCACGTAAACTTTGAGCGGGACGTCCTAGAGGCAGTCTTTGGCGGGTTTGTTGGGCCCATGATGCAGCAGCCCCCCATGTATTCGGCCTTGAAGGTTCAGGGGCGTAGGCTCTATGAACTGGCTCGAGAAGGACAAGAGGTGGAACGGGCGTTGCGTCCGGTGACCATTGGGCGGTTGACGCTCCTCGAGGTGCAGCCGCCGTTTCTTACCTTTCAGGCGGTGGTATCCAAGGGCACCTATATCCGAAGCCTCATTCGCGATCTGGGGGAGGCGCTACAGGTCCCAGCCGTGATGGCGGATCTTCGGCGAACCGCCACCGGCGGCTTCTCCATTGAACAGGCGCTTCCCATGGAGGTTCTTGACACCCCGAACATTCTTGATAAAATAATACAATCCGATGAGATCCTAAAAGATTATCCCAAGCTTATGCTGGAGGACTCTTGGATTGCCCTTTTGCGCAACGGCGTACGGCTCATGGATCCTCGAGGGATTCAACATCTCGTGCCCGGGCGCTATCGGCTCTATGACTCCAACGAAAGATTGGCTGGCCTGGTCGTACTGGACGACGGGGGGCTTCGATTCCTCTGGCGAGCGTAAGGTGAACCTATGATCATATTAGACAAAAACAACCAAAAAAAATTGGAGGACCAGACGTATATCGCCTTGGGCAGCTTTGACGGCGTGCACAAAGGACATATGGCCCTCATCAACCGGGTGGTGGACGAAGCGCTGCTCAACGACTGCAAGAGCCTCGTCTATACCTTCACCAATCATCCCCTTACAGTCGCTGCGCCCGAATCAGCGCCCAAGCTGATCATGGACAATGAGCAGAAAATGCATATTTTCCGCTCCGCTGGAGTGGATATGGTGGCCCTAGTGGATTTCACCTATGAATACATGCAAACCAGCGCAGAGGATTTTGTTCGTCTTCTTTTGGACCGCTACAATGCCAGAGGCTTGGTGGTGGGCTTTAACTACAAGTTCGGTTACCAAAATACCGGTGATGTGGCCCTTTTAAAGGACCTTTCGGAGCAGTATGGCTTTGAGCTCATCGTCATTGACCCGGAAACCGACGAAGAGGGGCTGATTTCCTCTACGAGAATCCGATCCCTGTTGCTGGAGGGCAAGGTGGGGGAAGCCAATAAGCTCCTCATTGAGCCGTTTATGCTCCGCGGGACTATTATCCCCGGGAAAAACAACGGAAAGGCCATGGGGTTTCCCACGGCCAATATGACCTTCGATGAAAAAAGCGTCATCCCCAAAGAGGGGGTCTATTACACGAACATTCGAGTCAAGGACGCCCTTTACCGTGGAATCACCTCTGTCGGGAAAAATCCGACGCTTGGGCCGGACAATCCCATCACGGTGGAGACGTACATCTTGGATTTTGATGAAGACATCTATGGCGAACCGGTGCGTCTTTACTTTCTCGAATGGATGCGCGGCATGATTCGATACGACAGCTTGGACGAACTGAAAGAGCAGCTGCGTAAGGACAACAATTATGCGGCCACCCGGAACCTAGCCAAGCTTCGTCAGGAAAAATAAAGGCTTCCTGCGCCATGGGAAGATCCCGAAAAAGATCCGTTCCGTGCAGCATCAGAGCCTACAAGATCAGAAACTAAAAAACAGCGGACGCCCCTGGGTGTTCGCTGTTTTTTATGAAGGGGGGATGCTGCGTCGCTGAGGCAATCATCGATCAAGATCCATAGGGCGCAGCACTTCGTGCCGAGCTCCTTTTAGTGCTAGGGCATCAATGGCGGCGCGAAGACGTTGGGCGGCGCGTTTGGGGTCTGGGTAGTCCATCAGGGCTCGAACCACGGCAATTCCGGAAGCCTGGCTGTGCTTCAAGCATTCGAGATTGTTCTCGTCCAAGCCGCCAATGGCGACGATGGGCAGGCGAGTAGCTGCTGCGATGTCGTTTAGGGTGGATACAGCAGTAATTTTTGTCTTCACTTTGGTTTTTGTGGGGTAGATGGCGCCAACGCCTAAATAATCGGCGCCCTCCTTTTGAACCCGTAGCGCGTCGGGCACCGTCTTTGCGGTGGCTCCAATGATTTTGTCGGGGCCGAGGATTTTTCGGGCCACCGACACAGAGAGGTCTTCTTGCCCCAAATGAACGCCAGCGCAGTCTACAGCCAGCGCAATATCGACGCGGTCGTCGATCACTAGGGGCACGCCATAGCGGTCGGCGAGGGCTTTGATTTTTTGCGCCCGCTCTAGAATCTGGGCGGTGGTCCCTGTTTTTTCCCGAAGTTGCAACAGCGTGACGCCTCCTTGCAGAGCTTGTTCAATGGTGGTTAAAAAGGCCTCTTCGCTACGGTGGGTTCCTTCAGTAACCAGGTAGAGGGTTAAGTCAAAATGGGTGGACATGGCGGGGCACCTCCAGAGGGTGGTGGGATAAGTGATCGATGGCATCCAAAAAGGCGAGGTGAAAATGGCCTTGGCCGGGACTGTTTTGGGCCGCAAGGCTTCCCGCCTGAGCAAAGAGGGAGAGCCCCTCAATCAGCGAATCTTGCGTCCCTTCTTTGATGTAATGGCAGGCAAGACAAGCGCCCAGCATGCAGCCCGTGCCCGTCAGTCGGGCCATGCGAGGATGACCGCCTTGCAACGCCAGCACTTTTTGCCCCGTCCAAAGCAAATCTAACGGCCCCGTGGCGAGTAGAAAGCCCGAATGCGTGGCGCCAAGCTCTTTCAGGGCTTGGGCCACGGCTTGGGGATCCACCGGAGCGGAATCGACGCCCTTGGTGGTGAGGGCGCCACTTTGGAGGGACATCATCTCGGAATAATTTCCCTTGATCAAAACCGGGGCATGGTCCGCCAAAAGATCGCGAAGAAACGACAGGCGCAAAGTGCTGGCAGAAATACCCACCGCGTCGATGAAAAGTGGCACTTCATGAGTTTTGGCGGAGGCGGCAGCTAGGCGCATGGCCTCCATGCGCACATCGGTGATGTTTCCAAGATTCAACAGCAAGGCGCTGGCCCCTTTGGTGATCTGGGCTACCTCCTTTGGGTGTTCCGCCATCATGGGGCTCATGCCCAAAATAAGAATGACGTTGGCCACGTCGTTGATGGAGATGGGGTTTGTGATACAGTGGATCAGCGGGGGGGCTTTAAGGGAAGAATCCATGGCTACCTCCTGGCGTTAAGTTCAAAGCGCATACGATCCAAAAGATGATTGCGCTGCAGGGCGATGAGGAAAAACACCGCAATGCCTGCGCCCATCATCGAGGCCACGGTGAAGGACGGAGTATAGAAAAAGAACGTGATTTCTCCTCGGCCCAAAAGAAATTTCATCACGGGATAGGAGGCGATGCTGCCGATGAGCCCGGTGCCAAGGACTTCGCCCAACCAGGCGGCCCAGAATTTATGGTGAACCCTTTCGTATAAAAAGCCCGATAAAAAGGCCCCGAAGATGGCTCCCGTCAACGCCAAGGGAGGGATGGACATGGTCATCATTCGAATCAGTCCGATGAGCACAGCGCAAAGAAGGCTGTACCAAGGGCCCATAAAGACGCTGACCACCACATTGATAAAATGCTGCATGGGCGCATAACCCTCCACCCGCAAGAGGGGAGAAAGAACGACACCGATGGCCACAAAGAGCGCCAAGGCCACCATTTGGCGTAAAGACATGGGTCGGTTTGAATGATTTTGCATAACTACTCCTTCCACATCGACAAAAAAGATGCCCCGACGAATCGTGCATCTTTTTTGAAAGACTCCCTCCGTTGGCATAATCCAAATCAGGTCAATAGGTCGAAATCTCCATCGATTTCCTCTCAGCTTCGGATGAAAGCTCCCTAGTCCAATTCTCATTCATTTGTATCCTAGAGGAAGAAAGCGGCCTTGTCAACGCCTTGGACGCAAGAGTTTTGGCGCAACGTCAAGGGGGTCCACCCACAGCAACCTCTCTGGGAGAGAGGCTGGATTTTCCTTAAAACCAGCGGCAGGGCGTTCCATGGTTGGGGGGCGGATCGGCAGTTGCTTTTTCTTTCTCGATCTGATACTATGCTTTGAGGAACCCGTCTCTGAGACTTGGGGGAAGCCGTCCCCATTCACGGATTTGGGCGATTTTAATCAACTAGGAGGAAACCATCCATGTTAGACAAGGCAACGAAACAAGAAATCATTGAGACTCACGCGCGCCACGAGGGAGATACCGGATCTCCAGAAGTGCAGATTGCAATTCTTACCAAGCGCATCAATGATCTTACGGAACACCTGAAAGAACACAAGAAGGACCATCACTCCCGCAAGGGACTGTTCATGATGATCGGTCAAAGAAGAGGCCTGCTCAACTACCTCATGAAAGAAGACATTGGCCGCTACCGTGAAATCATTGGAAAGCTCGGCATTCGTAAGTAATTTACGCCTCAAGAGGGAGCGGTTGGGCACAAAAAAGAGAGTTCTCTTTTTCCAACATCAGCCCCTTTGAAAAAAGAATCCTCCAGACCGCCCCCCAAGGGTGTGTCCGGAGGATTCTTTTTTCACTGGTCGGTGGGGTAAACCTTGTGGTCAATGAAAGATTCGAGGGCTGCAGCCGAAGGATTAGGGCGGGCACTTCAATCCAGAACGGCAGCTTTCGCAGCGCTAATGGAGAAGCAAACCTTAGGGGAAAGCGGTTGTAAGGGGCGCATTCTTTGACTTATGGGGGGCATTTCGCCCAGACAGGCGATCGAGAACGCTTCGTTTCTCACGGGAGGAATTTAGGCGAAGGCAGATTTTATGCCGGTTTTTTGGTATAATGAGAAAATGAAATTGCGTTCTGAGCCATCATTGTGTATCTAATTATAATCCAGAGAACATTAACGGAAGATCGAAGCCCTGATGTTTTGTTGACTATAATTAAATATACGAGGATCGACGAGGGACCCAGCAAAGGAGAATCTATGAAACCTATTTTAAAAACGGAAGTTGCGGGGCGTTCCATGGGCATTGAACTGGGCAGCATCGGATATTTATCCGACTGCGCTCTTTTCATGAACTATGGCGACACCATTGTCTTAACCAATGTCAACATGAGCGAGGAACCTCGGGACGGCATCGACTTTTTCCCCTTGATGGTGGATTATGAAGAACGCCTCTACGCCGTGGGGAAGATCCCTGGTGGCTTCATTAAGCGGGAAGGACGTCCGACGGAAAATGCGATTTTGGCTGCGCGGGCTACGGACCGCCCACTACGCCCTTTGTTCCCCAAAGGTCTGAGAAATGACGTTCAAGTGGTGAATACGGTGGTGTCCGTGGAAGCGGACAACCTGCCGGAAATCTTGGCCATCAACTCCGCATCCACCGCCCTCTACATCTCCTCCATTCCCTTCACCAATCCCGTAGCTGCGGTTTCCGTGGGGCTCATTGATGGAAACTTCATCTGCAACCCTACCTCGAAAGAGCGCGAGGAATCCTTATTGGATCTCACCGTCTGCGCTACGAGAGAGCGCGTCATGATGATTGAAGCCGGCGCCAAGGAAGTCGACGAGGAAACGATGATCCAAGCCATCGCCTATGGCTTTGAACAGTGCCAGCCCATCTTGGATCTGCAAGAGGAAGCGCGGCAGAAGTTTGGCAAAGAGAAAAAGCAGGTGGAGATCCACAAAATCGACGCAGAGCTTGAAGCGAAGGTTCGTGAATTTGCCGGTGATTTGATCCGTGGAGTCTATGGAAAAACCATTAAGACCGAGCGCAACCAAGAAATGGAAGAAGCCAAGGAAACCATTGCCGAGCATTTCAAGCAAGTCTACGGCGACGAGTTCGCTTCCAAAAAATCCGATATCGCCGAAGTCATCTATCAGATGCAAAAGGAATTGGTTCGGGATCTGGCCATCAACGAGCATAAGCGAGTGGACGGGCGGGCGTTCGATGAAATCCGCGAACTGAAAGCGGATGTAACGATTCTTCCCCGGACCCATGGGTCCGGACTGTTCTCTCGGGGCCAAACGCAGGTCATGACCGTAGCGACCCTGGGCTCCATTGGAGAAATTCAAAAGCTGGATGGAATTTCCGAAGAAATTTCCAAGCGCTACATCCATCATTACAATTTTCCCAGCTACTCGGTGGGGGAAGTTCGTCCCATGCGCGGACCCGGGCGCCGGGAAATCGGCCATGGTGCCCTCGCGGAGCGCGCTTTAGAGCCCTTAATTCCTGCGGAAACCGAGTTCCCTTATACCATTCGCCTCGTCTCTGAGGTGCTCTCGAGCAACGGCTCCACGTCCCAAGCGTCGGTTTGTGCTTCGACTTTGGCGCTGATGGATGCTGGTGTGCCCATCAAGCGTCCCTGCGCAGGCATTGCCATGGGTCTTTTCACAACGGATGATTTGTCCCGCGAAGAAGTCGTGACGGACATTCAAGGCGTGGAAGATTTCTTCGGAGATATGGACTTTAAGGTGGCCGGAACGTCGCAAGGCATCACCTCCATTCAGGTGGACACCAAGATCAGCGGCCTCTCCGAGCACGTCATTCGCACGGCCATCACCGACGCTAAGGCAGCCCGCATGAAGATTCTCAGCGTGATGCAAGGAGCGATCGCATCGCCCCGTGAGGATGTCTCTGAATACGCGCCCAAGATCATCACTATGAAGATTGATCCCGACAAGATCCGCGACGTCATCGGATCCGGCGGTAAAACCATCAATAAGATCATCGCCGATACGGGTGTGAAGATCGACATTGACGACGACGGCTCCGTCTTCATCGCCGGTACGGATCTCGCCATGGCGAAGGAAGCGTATAAGATCATCGACGCCATTACCCGGGAGGTGGAACCCGGTGAAGTCTATTTGGGCAAGGTGACCCGACTCATGAACTTTGGCGCCTTTGTTGAAATTTTGCCCAACAAGGAAGGCTTGGTCCACATTTCGAAGCTTGATAAAAAGCGAGTGGAAAAGGTGGAGGACATCGTCAGCGTCGGGGATGAAATTCTGGTCAAGGTCCTTGAGATTGACTCCCAAGGCCGGTTGAACCTCTCCCGCAAAGACGCCATCTTGGATGCGGACCGTAAGGAACGCGGCGAAGAAGGCGAGCCGGCACAACCAAACGTTGACCGCAGACCTCGTCCGGACCGCGCAGACCGTCCCAGAAGAGATTTTGGACCAAAGGAAGGCGGCCCCAGAAGAGATCGGGAGTCTCAAGAAGCCCCCGAAACGCCTCAGGAATAAGCCCTCGCGTTTGCGTCGCAAGACCCAACGCCCAAGAAAAGGCTCTGGTCTTTTCTTGGGCGTTTTTTCCCCAATCCCTGCACCAGAGGCAGGCTTTTAATCCTTTTTCAATGCAATGGAAACAGCGATAGGGGTACAATGAAAAAAGATTCGGTGATACATCCGGTTCCTAAACCAGATACGCAACTAGTGATACAGATGGAGGAATAAGGTCATGGAAGAGAAGGAACAACCCGTCACGGGGCAGAAAAAGAGCGCCCGAAAAAAGGGATGGCTCTGGCTTTTGATCGGGATCGTAGGCGTCGCGTTGTTGGGATTTTTAATCCGCAATGCTTGGCTGTCGGCTCGTCCGGTCCACAAATATCAAACCGCCACGCTTCGGGTTCAAGATCCCTTGGTCCTTCGGGGCAGTGCCACTCCCAAGGAAATGGTCTCCTTTATGGTGGATCGGACCAAGGGGGAGTTGGCGGAAATCAAAATTAAGGATCGGGAGACGGTGAAAAAGGGCGATTTGCTTTTTACCTACCGCAGCCGGATGGCCAGCGATGCCTTGGATGACGCCAAGCGCCAGCAAAAAAGAGCTCAGGAAGCGGTTGCTTCCGCTAAAAAAGATTTGGAAAAGGCCAAAAGCGATTTGCAGAGCTTGCAAAAAGACTTGAAAGAAGCAGAGGCGACGCAGATCCGTCGGCAAAAGGAATTGGATGCAGCGAAAGAAGAAGTCCGGGAGGCCCAAGAGAGCGGGGATCCCGCGAAGCTTCAAGCCCTAGCCGCCTTGAACCAGGCGGTTTCGGAAAAAGCCCAGGCGTATTCTGAGGCGGGCGCCGAGGTGGCAAAGCTTTCGGGCAAAACCGAAGGTTTGGAGGCGCAGATGAGCGGCATGGAGCGCGCCGTCACTCAAGCAGAGAGCGCCAAATCCGATGCGGATGTTCTGGTGAGCCGAGCGCAGCGCAATGACGGATCGGCGGAGGTTGCTCCCTTTGACGGCGTTGCTCTGGTCCATGAGTCCAACCAGTCCACCCCGGGAAAACCCGTGGTGGAGGTCATGACGCCTGAAGTTCAGGTCGTTGGAACGGTGACGGAATTTGATTACCGCCGCCTAAGCCTTCAACAGGAGGTGGATCTTTTGATTGTGCCCACTCGGGAACCCGTGAAAGGCAAAGTGATTCAAATCGATCAAACCCCCAAAAGTGAAACCATCAGTGCGGGAGCGCTCAACGCAGGCGCTGCGGGCGGCGTCAGCTACGGCTTTATCGTCGCTGCGGAAAAATTCGTTCATCCGGGATACTCCGTGGAAATCCGAGTGGCACTGCCGGCGCTTTTGCTGCCTCCTCAGGCGGTGGTGAAAGAAGACGGCCAGCACTTTGTCTGGCGCGTGGCGGACGGGAAAGTCAAAAAAACAGCGGTGGACATTGTCAAGGATGGCCTGGCGCTCACTGTGAAGGCCGGCGTGAAGGTGGGTGATGTAATCATCGCCAATCCCGATGGCAACCTCACTGAAGACGCCATCATTGAGGTGGAGAAACCATGATTTCCCTAGCCCATATTGACAAGTATTATCAGTCGGGCGAGGAAACCCTTCATGTGCTTAAAGACCTCTCTTTGGAAATTGCCTCGGGTGAGTTTGTGGCCATCATGGGGCCCTCCGGCTCGGGTAAATCCACCCTCATCAACCTTTTAGGGTTTTTAGATTCTTCTTATGAAGGTCAATACCTCTACGAAGGGAAAGCGCCACAGATCAACAACGATCGGGCGTTGTCCCGGGTGCGCAATGAAATGGTGGGCTTTGTCTTTCAAAACTTTTCCCTAGTGGAGACCGATACGGTGCTGGAGAATGTGGAGATGCCCCTACTTTACCGGGGGATGTCTCAAGCCAAAGCTCGTCCCATCGTCATGGAGTATCTTAAAAAAGTGGGTATTGAAGAAAAGTGGGACAAGTTGCCGCGCCAGCTCTCGGGAGGGCAGCAGCAGCGGGTAGCCATCGCTCGGGCCTTGGTCAATCAGCCTCGTTTTATCATTGCCGATGAGCCCTCGGGGGCCTTGGATTACCACACCTCAAAGGAAATCATGAATCTGTTCCAAGAAGTCAATGAAAAAGAGGGGGTCACGGTGATCCTCGTAACCCACGATCAAAACATGGCCAACTACGCCAACCGGACCCTGCGCATCTTTGATGGACGCATCGTCCCAGAGGAGGCTTAGGACATGAGATTGTCAGAAATTATACGCTCAGCACTCAAAGCGCTGATCAAAAACAAGCGACGGACGATTTTGACCATGCTGGGCATCATCATCGGCATTGCTTCCGTCATCACCATTATGGCGCTGGGCAAGGGCTTCCAAAAAGCCGTGGTGCAAAACCTCACTCAGTCCCAAGGCAATGAAGTGGTGGTCAACATCCTCTTTCAGCCCAAGGATCGCAACCTTTCCTTTTCGTCCATGAACTTTTATGGAGCTTCGGATGTCGAATTGGTCTTAGCCATTCCCGGGGTTCGCAGCGCAAAGGTGGGCGAGTTGGATCGGGGTTTTACCTCTATCAGTGTGCGCCCCGGCGATACTGAGGACCGCAAACCACAAAACCTCATGCTGAACCTAGCTGGGCACAAGGAATCCTTGATCGCCGGTCGGCTCTTGGATGCCTCGGACGAAGCCAGCGCCGCCCGAGTCGTGATGATTTCCAAAGCCGCCGCCCAGGACCTCTATGGGTCCAATGAGAACGCGGTAGGCCGCAGCGTGCTTATAAAGGATCAGTTGTTTTTGGTGGTGGGCCTCTACGAGGGGTATCCTCGGGAAATGGTCTCCATGAATTTGGAACGCTTTGATCTTTACATGCCCAAGGCTACCTACAATACGTACATTGCGCAACAAGATACGGGAAACAATCTGATGCTTACGCTGGGCCGCGGAGCCAATCCAAGCGAGGTGGCCAACGAGGCCATCAAGCAGTTGGAACTGCACGGATCCATGAAGGACCAAGGGATCTATCAGGTTTTTGATCTGGCGCTGATGATGGAGGGAATCGGCAACATCTTGTCCATGATCACCTATTTCATCTCCGCCATTGCCGGTATTTCCCTATTCATCGCCGGGGTCGGCGTCATGAATATGATGTACATCTCCGTTTCCGAGCGCACCAAGGAGATCGGCATTCGCCGAGCCATGGGAGCGACCCAAAGTTCCATCCGCAATCAATTTTTAGCGGAAGGGCTGGCCATTACCCTCCTGGGCGGATTCTTAGGCTTCTTGTTCGGAGTCTTGGTGGCGTCCGTCGCTTCGCGCTTTTTGCCGTTTTCCGCTTCCGTGGATCTTTTCAGCATCGTATTGACGGTGGTGGTTTCCGTGACCATCGGACTGGTCTTCTCCGTCATGCCCGCCAATGCCGCCGCACGAAAAGACCTCATCGACATTCTGCGCTAAACGACAGCGTCCTTGCCTTTTAGAGCCTTCCTCCTTTGTCGGGAGGAAGGCTTTCACTTTGCAAAGACCTTCCCCGAAAAGCGGTAAATTATGTTAAAATAATAGACGGATTCCCAAGGCTTTTAGGGGATTTTCAAGACCTACGACCAAGCAAAGGAGGATTATAGCGTATGGCAGAACCCAAACGAAGTCGCAGCACGTCTGCAAGACGTTCCAGCACATCCCAAAGGACCTCGAGACGGTCCTCTTGTGCAGGAGTGAACAGATCCTCTTCACCGTTTTGGGAGGGGTATGGCAATGAAGTCACCGGCATTCTCTTCATCGGCGTTGGCTTACTATTGGGCGCGTCGGTATTTACCCAGCGAGTGGGGGGATTGGGACGCATCTTAAAGGCTGCGGCTTTGTCCATTTTCGGCACCTTGGGCTACGCTCTTCCTCTGGGACTGGCCGCGTTAGGGCTGGCATTTATTTTAAGAAAACGAGGATTTTTGTGGAATAAGCGCGGCGCGGGCGCTCTTTTGCTTTTTTTAGCCCTGGAGGTTCTTTTGTCGGTGCGCCACACCCACCTTTTAACGGAGCATTCCATGGGCGTCGCCTTGAAGATCGTGAGCGGTCTTAGAGAAACCCATGGCGGCAGCTTTGGCTTCTTATTGACGATTCCCCTGGTCCGTTTGGTCGGGGATGTGGGTGCTTATATTTTTGCTATTCTTTGTTTGTTTTTCGCCGGCGTCCTCATGCTCAACACTACAGTGTATGACTCGCTGAAAAAAGGCAAAGACCTTACGGGCGCGGTCAACGAGAAGTGGCGGGATAAAAAAGAAAAAGCCACAGCCCCCGCGCAGCAAGAAATGACCGCCCCAAAAGCTGCTGGTGCGCGTCCTTTGCTGTCCGCTCAAAAGCCGGAAGCCCTCATTGATGCCACGACAAGCCCGCCCAAAGAAAAACGAGGCTTTTTTAGTCGACCGCTGTTCAAACGGGAATCGTCGTCCCATCCCAAGGGAGGCCCGGCGAGCGATGAGGGCCTCGAGCTTCCTTCGTTTCTAAAGCCTGCGACGTCAGGGGCGGGTAAGGGTGCGCGGCGGGCAACGCCCCATGGGCACTTCGAACGCTTCAACATCCGTCTGGGAAAGGAACCTTCCCGCTTGAAGGCGCCCTCCGATCGGCCCGTTGCGGAAAATCCGGTAACGGTGCCCTACCTTGAGGGGCTCAATGCGGTTCGGGACGTGAAAAATCCTCATGTGGACGACATTTCCTTGTTTCCCAGATCAATGCAGCCCGCAGCGGACTCCGCAGAGGCTCCGTCTCGTACCGAAGATCTTTTTGTGGATGAGGATTTCGATGCGCCGGTGGTTTATCCCGAAGAGGAAGAATCCTTGGAGGACCCCGCACAAGCCCCAGAACCTGAGGCGCCGGCTCCCAAAGCGGCCACGCCGCTTACGGAATTTCGAAAAACCCACTTGGCCCAAACCGATCTGCCCAAGCCTACCCATGGCAAGCAGCTAAGCATGACCGGTTCAGAGGCCCCAGAGGCGATTTACCGCTATCCCGGAGTTTCTTTATTGCGGGAAAACATGCGTGGGATGATGAATGACGATGATCAGCATGAAATCTACCAAAACGCCCAAAAGCTCCAGGAGACCTTAGGGACCTTCGGAGTGGAGGCACGAGTCGTGGATGTGTCCAAGGGACCTTCTGTTACGCGTTATGAGCTGCAGCTGAAAGCGGGAACCAAGGTCAGTAAGGTCACGAATCTTTCCGATGACATCGCTCTTTCCTTAGCGGCTTCAGGAGTGCGTATTGAAGCGCCCATCCCGGGAAAAGCTGCGGTGGGCATCGAGATCCCCAACAAGGAGACCGTTCCCGTCTTTTTGCGGGAAGTGATTGATTCGGAAAAATTTGCCAAAAGCAACCAAACCTTGGCCATGGCCCTGGGCAAAGACATCTCCGGGGACATCATCATCGGGGATATTGCTCGCTTTCCCCATGTGCTTATTGCCGGCGCTACGGGCTCGGGCAAGTCGGTGTGCATCAATTCCCTCATCGTCAGCTTGCTGTATAAGTATTCCCCTAAAGAAGTTCGCCTCATCATGGTGGACCCGAAGATGGTGGAGCTGTCCGTCTACAATGGCATTCCACATCTCTTGATCCCGGTGGTCACGGATCCTAAAAAGGCGGCGGGGGCCCTCAACTGGGCCGTCAATGAGATGATTCGGCGCTATGATTTGTTCAACCAAAATTCCGTACGCAACATTGAAGGATATAACGATTTGAAGGCTAAAGGACGTATCGAGGAAAAACTGCCTTACATCGTCGTGATTGTGGATGAATTGGCCGACCTCATGATGGTGGCGGCGGGGGAAGTGGAAAGCTACATCGCCCGGCTGGCTCAAATGGCTCGGGCGGCGGGGATGCATCTGGTCATCGCCACCCAACGTCCCTCCGTGGATGTCATCACCGGCGTCATCAAAGCCAATATTCCTTCTCGAATCTCCTTTGCAGTATCTTCTTATGTGGATTCCAAAACGATTTTGGACCAAGGCGGTGCAGAAAAGCTCTTGGGAAAAGGAGACATGCTCTATTCCCCCATGGGTGCGCACAAGCCCCGGCGGGTGCAGGGCGCCTTCATCTCCGAAGAAGAGGTGGAATCCATCGTGGCGTCCATCAAAGGAGACCAGGAAAACGTGCAGTACGATGAATCCATTTTAGAGCATATTGAAAAGGGCGGGGCCCCCGGTGCAACCACGGAAGAATCCGATGAGCTCTTTGAGGAAGCCGTGCGCATCGTCCTGGAATACAATCAAGCATCCACCTCCTTTTTGCAGCGCAGAATGCGGGTGGGCTACAATCGAGCGTCCCGGATTATGGAGGAACTCGAACAGCGTGGCGTGATTTCCGGCCCCGACGGATCGCGGCCCCGAAAGGTTCTATGGAGTGCCGCGGAGACTGAAGAATAAAAGGGGAGCCTCCCAGGGGGCTAGACTCAATGAAAAGGAAACAATATGGAACATGATTTTATAATCAAACGGGACGTCCCCTTGGAAAAGGAAGGAGTCACCTACCGAGTGGCTCTGGTGAGTCTTGGCTGCGACAAAAATCGGGTGGACTCAGAGATTATGCTGGGAACTCTTGGAAAAGCCTACACGATCACCAACGACCCCATGGACGCCCAGATCATCATCGTCAATACCTGCGGCTTTATCGATGCCGCCAAGGAAGAATCGATCCAAACGATTTTGGAGATGGCGGTGTATAAAAAACAGGGGCGCTGCGAGCTGTTGATGGCCACCGGCTGCTTAACTCAGCGCTATGGGCAGGAGCTTTTGCAAGAAATGCCCGAATTGGATGTCATTTTAGGGGTCAACAGCTATGGCCGCCTGGATGAGTACGTGGAGCGCTTCATCAAAGAGCGAAAGCGAATCATCGATACGGCTTTGGACGATGAAACCGTCAACGAAGGGCAGCGCCTGTTGACCACAGGCTTTGGCACGACGGCATTTTTGCGCATTGGCGAAGGGTGCGATATGCACTGCACTTATTGCATCATTCCTAAAATCCGCGGGGCGTATCGTTCTCGGTCCAAAGAAGCGATTTTGGCTGAAGCCCAGCGTTTTGCAGCCTCGGGCGTCAGCGAACTGATTTTGGTGGCCCAGGACACCACGCGGTGGGGGGCCGATCTCTTTGGCGAGCCTCGTCTGCATGAACTCTTACAGGAGCTCGACCAAATCCAAGGGCTTCGCTGGATTCGCCTTTTATACCTTTATCCCGAAGGAATTTATCCCGAGCTTTTGCAGGTCATGGCCCAGGCCGAGCGTGTCCTGCCTTATTTTGACATGCCCATCCAGCACATCGCCGATGGCGTGTTACAGCGCATGGGGCGAAAAACGTCCAGGAAGGCCATCGATGCCGTTCTTAGGGAGATTCGAGCGCGCTTCCCCAATCCCACCCTTCGGACCACCCTCATTACAGGATTTCCCGGAGAGAGCGAGGCGGATTCTGAGGAAATGCGTCAGTGGCTTTTGAAAACAAAGCTTGATAAAGTGGGGGTTTTTACCTATTCTAGAGAAGAGGGTACGCCCGCGTATCATATGAAAGGTCAAATCCCGGAAGCGGTCAAACAAAAAAGACGGGATGCTTGGATGAGGGCGCAGCAGGGGGTTTCCTGGTCCCTCAATCAAGAAAAAATTGGACGGATCGAAACGGTGTTGATCGAAGGTCGAAACGATCAATACTTTACGGGCCGCTCCAAGGAAATGGCTCCGGACATTGATGGAGAAATCTTTATTGCCTCGGATCGGGAGCTCATTGCAGGAACCTACCACCAGGTGCGGATCACCGATGCCCTGGAATACGATCTGTTGGGAGAATTGATTTAAATGAATTTGGCCAATCAGCTGACCTTGTTCCGAATTGCGCTCATTCCTTTTTTTATCCTATTTTTGTCCGTGCCACAAATTCCTCACGGGCCCCTTTGGGCGTTGATTCTCTTTGTGATCGCCTCGTATACGGATCATCTGGATGGAAAAATCGCTAGAGAGCGAAACCTCATCACCAATTTCGGAATTTTCATGGATCCTTTTGCGGATAAACTCTTGGTGACTTCTGCCATCATTATGCTGGTGTCCTTATCCATGATTCCGGCATTTGTCGCCATCATCATCATTGCCCGCGAATTTGCCGTTTCAGGTCTTCGCACCCTTTCCGCTAAAGAAGGTACGGTCATTGCAGCCTCTTCTTTGGGAAAAATCAAAACCACCTTACAAATGCTGGCCATTGTATTGATGTTGATCAAGCTGTTGCTGACGAATGACCCTTGGTTTGCCAACTGGATTTCTCCAAAGTCGCTGCTCCTATGGATCCCAGACGTCGTCATGTATGCGGCCGCCTTCATGACGCTGTACTCGGGGGTGGATTATTTCACCAAAGGCTGGTCGGCCATTGATCCCAAGAAGTAGCACTCGAGTAAAAGTCACCCGTCCCGGGCGCTTTCTTTAAGGAAGTGGACCGAACCCCAAAAGCCCCCCAGGCAAAATGCCACGCAGGGGGGGCTCCGATCCAAGGGATACTGGAAGCGGAACTCATCGTAGGGTTCCGCTTTTTCTATTGGTGAAGAGGCTGTCGAGGCTTCCCAACGCCCGTAAGATCCTTGGGAAGCCACCCAGACGTCGGCCTTGCCGAATGCTTTTTTGAACTTTTGATTGATTGGGACTAGTAGGGGCTATGAGCAGCTCTTTTCAACGATTTCAAGCGAACAGAATTGGCTTTCGATTGGTTGTGGGGATGATCCTTCCCGCTGGGTCAATCCAGCAGTTGGCGTTTTCCATTTTGAAGTAGAAAAAACAGTGCTTATCCATCCTGAGAGATCTAAAGCTTATGGTGTTTCAAGACGGAACAAACCTACAAAAAATCCGTTTCTCACTCCAAGAGGGGCCGCAACGCAGGGGCCGAAAGTCAAGAGCTTTGACCTTGGCGCTTGAGGCCCTCAGAGGATCTTTGCGTCGGGGTAAAGCTCGCTCGGGCTGGAGGGCTTTAAACAATTCGCCCGCTTCATCGCAGCTATCCTAGCGGGTCATGATGAATCATTAGCCGCTGGTTTTTCTGCCCACCCAAAGCACCAATAAGGCTCCGAGAACGGATAAAACGATGCTGTGAAAACGCAAGGATTTCCCGGGCCCCCAGCCAATAAAGTTTCCCAAAAGCCCGCCCAGCATGGCGCCGACAATCCCTAGGATCATAGTTTCTATAAGATTCATTCGTCGACCTGTGCCGCTGACTTTTCCACTGATCCATCCCACAAGAGCCCCAAAGGCACTCCAGATAATCCAATTGATCAATTGCAAGGCCTCCCTTTCGCCCCTGGCGTTTTATCCTATGGTTAAAGAGTACTATAGCACGAATGAAATGAGCGCACTTTGGATCGAGGAAAAGAGCTCAAACAATTCACGAATGGTTTAAAGAGAGGTCAAAAAAGCAAAAATGAGGGAGCGCTTCGTAATGTTTTTTGGTTCATCCCCTGGGAAAGGTCTTTTATGAGGCCAAAGAGGATGCCTTGAATGCGCCCCCAAAGGGTTCCTTGATGCGGTTCTTTCTTTGGCCTACAAGTCTTGAGGCGATGCCCGATACGGTTTACTTTCTTTATGGTCTGTGGTTTATGGGTGCTATTGAAAAAGACAACCCAGTGGCCGTGAATCTGCCTTGAAATTCACGGCCACTGGGTTGTCCTTTTATTGAAGGCCTCCTTTTAGCTCAATGCCTGGGTCTTTGAGAGCGCTTGAGCCTTCATGGGACGATGTCTTTTTTGGGGCGAAGGGTAATGGTGGCATCAATCGCCAAATCCTCCAACAGATCCTTTAGGTGGGTTAAAAAAACCTCTTCATGGATGCGGTGGATGTTTTTTTGATCGGAGAGATCCAAAACGATGAGGTTCTCATTTTGCAGGGTTTTAATGTGATAGGAAATATTCGGGGCGGTGACGTGAAGCTCTTCGGCCAGTTGCTTATTGCTGGAGATGCCCTTGGCGATGAGGCGTAGCACGTCGTAACGGGTCCGGTCGCCGAGATTTTTAAACGCTTGCACGCGACGCTGAACCTTCATCGCATCGCTGTTGCGCTTCGCTTCGTAATACGATTCCAAAAGGTACCCCATGGTGATGAATTTTTTCTTCTCGCTGTGATGAATGCCGAAGTAATACGCAGAAAGTCCTAAAAGATAGACTTTGGTGGGTTCTTCGTCCTGTATGGGAGACGCAAGGAACTGACCGACGAGATTTTTCAAAAGAGAAGGGTTTTCCCGAAGTCTTCGAATCAGGGATTGCCGATAGCGCCGCAGGGGCGGCTCCACTTCTTGATAAAACGCGTGAAAAAGAGGCAAAAGCTCTTCCAAAAGATCCGCATAGCGCTCCAGTTGCTCATGAGGGTGAGACAAAAGAGCCAAAACCTTCCATTTATCATCGTTGCTTAAAGGAAGCGTTTCCAGCGTCTCAAGCACCGAGGAGGACATCTCCAAAGCGCCTTTGGGGAGATCTAGGTACTGTTCGAGGGTCCGAATCACTAGGTGGCGTCGATCCGATTCACAGATTCGCCGCACCGCATCGATGTACTCTTCCGGGGTGTTCAGGTGCGCCAAGGGGACAAACTGGATCATCCGCAGGGGCAGATGATGGTCGTTGATTTGATATTGCGCTACACGCTCTAGGTAGGGGACCGCTTTGGGGGAGAGCTGCCCAACCAGATCCAAAAATTCAGGGTCCAGGGGTCCTTCTTCCTCATTGGGATCTTCTACAGTATCTAAGAGTAGCATCGGGAAATGAATGAAATCCAGGACGGGATTTAACGGCATGAGCTGGTAGGACATGACAAAACTCCTTTGGGCAATCCATGGGGGAGACTCTTTTGACAAAATTGTACCACACCCCACCAAGAAAAACAGATAACGATTCAATGATTATCTACCGTGATAAATGAGCATTGAATAAAGTTTAGAAATTCTATTTCTATTTAAGAACGAATCCGTTATCATGAGGATAATTCGTCCCCTTTGAAGAAAACGATTGGGGGAAGCGAAAAAAGGAGGATGATTTTATGGAGCGTTGGAAAAGGAGTTTATGTGGGATCTTGGCGGTACTGTTCTGCCTGATGGGCCTGCCGAGGGCGAGCCTCGCATCCCCCGTCCGGGAGTGGACGAAGGCGCAGCGGCAATTGGTGGAACAAAACAGCGGCGTTTACCAAAAGACGGATTTGGTGGACGTGATCGTTCGCTTGAAAAAAGACCAACCGACGCCCAGCCTCTTAAAAAGCGCCCAGGAACGGGGCACATTTGTTCAGCAAGAGCGCCAAAAAGTAGAGCGTTTTACCCAACGGGTGGAGGCGAGAGAGTCCGAGGCAAAAATCCTTTGGACCTTTGATTATCTTTTCCCTGGCGTCGCGCTGCGCACCACTTATGAAGCGGCGCTGGACCTAGCCGGTTGGCCCCAAGTTGATGACGTATCGTTTGTGGTTCCCTATGACAACCCCGCTCCAGTGGAGATCAAAATGAACCAAAGTGGGCCCCTGGTTGGAGCGCCTTCGGCTTGGGATCTGAATTTTAAGGGGCAAGGGCAGCTCGTGGCCGTCATTGATTCTGGCGCGGACCCTTCCCATCGGGACTTTCGACTCAGCGATGCCGCTTCGGCTAAATATCCTGGAGAAGCCAGTATTTTGCCCCTCTTGGAGGCCAAAGGGCTCAAAGGAAAATGGTTCAACGAAAAGGTTCCTTACGGCTACAACTATAAAGACGGCAACCAGGCCATCAAAGAGGTCGCCAAGGCTTCAGGGATGCACGGCATGCATGTGGCGGGCACCGTAGCCGCCAATGGAACCCCGGACCAGGGGGGCATCCGGGGCATTGCTCCCGAGGCACAGCTTTTGATCCTTCGAGTTTTTGGGGAGGCCGGAGGCGGAACCAGCTCCTTATATTATGTTGCGGCCATCAACGATGCCGCTTACTTGGGGGCCGATGCCATCAATATGAGCCTAGGATCTCCCGCCGGCAGCATCGGCCACGTGGATCGCGCCACCAAGGAAGCCATTGCTGCGGCTCGGGATTTGGGCATCCTCGTCAACATCGCTGCAGGCAATGAGGGACAATTTGGAGAAGGGGCAGCATTGCCCGACGCCAAGAGCCCGGATTACGGCATCGTGGGCACCCCGGCCCTGACCCCGGACTCCCTGGCCGTCGCTTCCTTGGAAAATACCCACCGCATGGCCAAAGAGGCGATCCGCTCCGACGGACCAAAAGCCTTTTATCGGGAATCCGGCGACGTGGCCGTCACCTCGGACCTCACGCTGGAGATCGTAAACTGTGGCTTGGGGACGGCCAAGGATTTTGAGGGCAAAGAGCTGGACGGCAAAGCGGCCCTCATCCAACGCGGCGAAACGACTTTTAAAGAGAAGGTGCTGGAAGCGGAGAAAAATGGCGCGGCGGCAACCGTGATCTACAACCATGAAGCAGGTGGCGAAGACGTCATCGCCATGTCCGTCCAAGGCAATAAAAAGCCCGCGTTGTCGGTGCCCCGCTCATTTGCGTTGGAGCTGCTCGCTCACCCCGCGACCCTTACGCTAAAGTCCGCCCACGTCCCGGCGCCCTCGCCCAAAGCAGGAGAAATGAGTGATTTTTCCAACTGGGGCACGACGCCTGATGGGGACATCAAACCTGAAATCAGTGCCCCAGGCGGATCCATTTGGTCTACCGTCAACGACAACGACTATGAAAGCATGAGCGGCACCTCCATGGCCACGCCTCATGTGGCCGGCGCTTGCGCTCTTTTGGCCCAGCGCATGAAAACGGAGTTTGCGAAGGTACAGGGCGTCCAAAAGCACCAATTGATCAAAAACCTCCTCATGAGCACGGCCCGGCCCCATGAAGACCCCGTAACCCACGCGAAAACCTCGCCGAGAAAACAAGGCGCTGGCGTGCTAAACCTTCAGGGAGCTTTGACGAGCCACTCCGTGGTTTATGATGCGAAGACTGAAGAATCCAAGCTGGTGCTCCATGACGTGGGGGATGTCTTCACCCTGTCGGCGGTTTTGAAAAATTACGGTTCAAAGACGGAGCAATACAAAGTATCGGTATCCTTGACCACCGATGGCGTGGCGGGTAAAAAAATGACCCTTCGGCCGGAGGCCCTCAAAACCATCGATGGAGGATCCATCACCGTCCAGCCCCAATCGCAGACAACGGTAGCGGTCACGGTGGATGCCGCCTCCTTTGCCAAGGACTTATCCGAAAAAATGCCCAACGGGTACTTTTTAGAAGGGTTTCTTCATCTGGAGGGCCAAGGCGTTCCCGACCTTTCCATCCCCTTTGTAGGGTTTCGGGGAAGCTTTGCGTCCTTACCGCTCTTTGATCCCTTCGTTCACACCTATCAAGATCTTGCCAAAGACCACCCGTTCTATTATGAGGAAAAGACCAACGACTTTACTCATTTTCAAAGTCAGGATCAAGGAAAGAGTGTGGTCTTAGGTGAAGTGACGGCGGCAGGCCAATCCCCACGGCGCTTTCAAAGCAGCGCAGTGGGCATTTCGCCCAACCAGGATCGATCCTTTGACGAACTGAAGTTTGTAGCCACCTTCTTACGAAACTACAAAGCCGTGGGATTAAAAATCTACGCTCCGGACGGTAAGACCCTCGTGCATTCCACCTATGCATCGCAAAACCAAACGGGCAAGAAAAACCACTACAGCAGCGATCCGCGCTGGCCCAAAACCAGCACGGCGTTTGGCTGGAGTTGGGATGGAAAAAAAGGCGGCGTGCCGGTGGCGGACGGAACCTACAGCGTGGAAGTTTTTGGATCGGTGTACGGTGCGGACTTCCCCGTGTATCAAGAACGGCATGCGGTGAAGGTCGATACCCAGGCCCCTGGTCCAAAGCACCTGGAATTTCAGGCAACGACCGGGCGGCTGGCCTTGTCTTTTGATGATGGGCAAGGGGTCGGCGTGCGACGCTTCAGCTTGAAAAATGCCAAGGGCGAAGAAATAAGCCCCACGCAGGAAGGCTTCTTTGAACTGGGCCCCCAAGCGGATCCGGCAACCTTCGAGGTAGTTGCCCAAGATTATGTGGGCAATACTTTAAAAACCTCCTTGGGCCAACTGCTCTCCCCAGCGGACAAAGGACGCATCGCTGTGGAGGTTCTTTGGACGGGCGAGGGACCTGCACCGGCCTATCAGGTGGAGGCGCGCAACGCCAAGGGACAAATAGTCTCTCTTTCAGAGGAGTTGCCCTTAGGACGCTACAGCGTCGAATTGAAGGGAGTGCCCGAGGGAATCGTCACGGAGCCGAAAAAGGCCGAGGCAGAACTCAAGAGGGCAGGAGAAGTCCAAAAGGTCCTCTTCAAACTCAGCAAAGCGCCCGCGGCCGCCCAAAAAATCACCGTTTCTTTGCGCGTGCAAGGCGGCACGTATCCCATGGAGTCCGTGCCCCTGATCGCAACTGGGGAGGACGGAACCATTCATCCCTTCCAAAAGGATTCTTTGGTGTCCACCTTCTACGATTGCCTACTTCCCCAGGGTCGCTATGTGATAACCGCCAAGGAAGTTGCTAAAGGGTGGATGCTCAACCCCAAGACCCTTTCCATTGAGGTTCTTCCGACCGGTCAGACCTTGTACCCCATGATCCTTGTGGAAGGAGAGGCAGGGTCCATTACGCCCACCGCACGATTTGAAGGGGGCGCCAAAGAGCAACCCATCCGCTATCAGGCCAAAAACGAATTGGGTCAGAGCGTTTCCATCGATGAACCACTGCCCTTTGGAACCTACGAAGTGGCTCCGGCACAAGTGCCAGAAGGCCTCTATGTGCTGCCGGGCTATGCCCAGGTGATCCTCAATAAGCAAGCGCCTCAGGGGACGCCCGTCTTTACCTTCCGGCCCCTTGCGGGACAAAAAGCAAGTCTTTTGCCCAAGGCCTTGGGGTTTGGGCCACAGATCGGGGAGGCCCCCGTCACCTTCTGCGTGAAGGATCCCTACGGCAAATGGTATCCCTCCATGGATCAGCTTCCTTTGGGCACCTATCTGGTCTCAGCTTTAAGCTATCCCAGAGAGTACGAAATGACCCCCGAAGAACAAACGGTGCACCTGACGAAGGATCAAGAAACTTTGGAGGTTCCGTTTACCTTCTCCAAGCTTTTGGATCGAAACGAGATGGGTCGCTTGACGCTCTTCGTCCAAAAACCTTGGGATTTTCGAGGAAAGATTCCCTTCACTTTAACGGGCTCGGATGGATCCCTTCACACCCTAGTTTATGATTCCATGAACTATCAGACGAAGATTTCTTTACCCATGGACTATTACACCGTGACTCCAGGGGCGGTTCCCGAAGGATTTTATCTGGAGGAGGGAAGCACTGGGGTGCGAGTGAATCATTCCTTTGTCACCTTGGATTATACCGTGCGCAAAGGCACGCCTGCGGCCCCCTCTTTTGGCTCACTGACCTTGCAGGCAAAAAACGCTCAAGGGGAGTCCTTGGATGGAGCGGTTTTCCAAGTGCGCACCAAGGAAGGGGCGCCGGTGAATGTCCTACAGGGGATGCCTTTTGGCACCTATAGAGTTTATGTGAAAAAATCCCCCGAGGGGTATCGGCCGGAGAAGCCTTGGATTGACGTTACTTTGGACGAAGCCCATCGCGATATTCTTAAGACGGTACTGTTTCAAAAAGATGCCCCAGTAAATGAACTCTTGAGTGTTCAAGACCCTGCGCCCTTGGCGGTGACCTACGGAACCCCCTTTGCAAAGCTTCCCTTACCGGAAACGGTGCAGGGGAAGACCACCCTTGAGGCGGGACGAGCCATTCCCGTACGCTTTGCCCAAGGAGCGTATGATCCGTCCACCCCAGGGACCTATGAACTGACTGGGGACCTGACGCTCCCAACGGATCTCACGAATCCAAAGAATCTTAACGCCAAGCTTTTAGTTACGGTTAAGCCCCAGGAACCCTTAGTGCGCCGCATTGTCTCTTTGGAGCAACTGCAGAATCTGAGCGTGGCTTACGGCACCAAAGCGCAAGATCTGCCGCTGCCGCAAGTGATTCGGGCAACGCTCTCCGATGGAACCTTTGCCTCCCTTGAAGTGCGGTGGGACCTCAGCGCGTACCAAGGGGAAGTGAGCGGCCCCAAGGTCCTGGAAGGAGAGCTCCTGAATCTGGACGAGTTGAACCTTCAAAACGATCAGAACCTTAAAGCCAAGATCCGCCTCATGGTTTTGCCAGCTCCGGAGCGGACCGTTGAAGGCGTGGTGAGTTTCCCGTGGACCCATTTGACGCCGCCGGCCCGGGCAGAAGATGCGGTGTTGCCGACAGTTGCTCAAGCGCTGTTAAGCGATGCAAGCGTTGCGCGAGTAGGGGTTCAGTGGAAAAAAGTCTATGAAAGCGTCGGGAAGACTCAGCGCATCGTTCTTTATGCTGGAGACTTGCTCTTGAAGGACGTCCCGAACGTCACCAATCCAAAGGGATTTAAGGCTTCCTTCACCGTCGTTGAGGAACGCCAAGGCGTACAGCCCAAGGTGGATCGAATCCACGGTGCCGACCGCTACGAAACGGCCGCGAAGATCAGCCACGATGGGTGGTCCTCCTCAGAACGCGTCGTCTTGGCCAGCGGAGAAAATTTCGCCGATGCGCTGACGGGCCTTGCTCTGGCGCATCAGTTGGGCGCGCCGATGCTTCTAGCAACCAAGGACAGCCTGCCGTCCTCGACGGAGAACGAGCTTTTGCGCCTGGGGGCAAAACAAGTGCTCCTTTTGGGCGGAGAAAGAAGCTTGGGGCCCAAGGTTCTAGAGGCGTTGAAGCTACAAAACATCAGCGTGCGGCGCTTGGAAGGCAAGGATCGCTACGACACGGCGGTTCATATCGGAGCCGAGCTGCAAGGCAAAAAGGACACGGTGTTTTTAGCCCATGGCGCATTGCCCAGCGATGCCCTCTCCATCGGATCGATTTCTGCTATGAAAGGCATCCCGGTGCTCTACGTGCATAACGATCGACTGCCGGCAGCGACGCAAGAAGCACTGCAGGTTTGGGGAACCCGGCGCGTGGTCCTTTTAGGCGGTGAAGACGCCATTTCTCCCACCTTGAGCCAAGAGCTCAAGAAAAAGGGCATGGAGGTGGTCCGTATCGGCGGCGCGACCCGTTACGAAACCAATGCCCTCATTCAGCGCCTCTATTTCCCCAACGCCCATAAGGCCTATGCCGCCAACGCTCAGCGGCCCATCGATGCGCTGACCGGATCCTTACGTTGCTCTAAAGAGGGAAGCGGGTTGCTGTTTTTGGGCAAAGAGGTGGTGGATCCTTGGATCAAGGAATACATCCGCACCTCTGCGTTGCAAGAGTTGACGCTTTTGGGGGGGCCGAAAAGCCTCTCGGAGGCCCTGCAGGCGCATCTAAAATCCCTCTTGATGCAAAAGAATCCCTAATTGCGGGGCCAAGGAGTCTTTGAAATCATAACTTAGCAGCGAGAAAGGATCCGCTCCCTAAAGATGAGGGGGCGGATCCTTTGCGTTGTGCTCGATGAAGGGTGTAAGGGGGCCGCTTCAAGCGGCCTTTGTCGCTGCTATTTGCCTGAGAGGTTCAAGATGAGCCCGGCGATCTGAAAGAAGATGATTAAGGCGCTGGCATCCACGATGGTGGTGATGAGGGGGGCGGCCATGATGGCGGGGTCCAGTTTGAATTTTTGTGCGATGAGGGGGAGCATTGAGCCCAAGACCTTGGCCATCATCACGACGGCCACTAAGGTCAAAGAAACGACGCTGGCGATGGCCACGTTGTGGTCGTACATCACATAGATGCGCCCGAAATTCACCGCAGCGAGGATGATGCCCACTACAAGGGAAATGCGCAGTTCCTTCCAAAGCACGGCAAACCAATCCTTGAATCGGATCTCATCGAGGGCCAGCCCGCGAATGATCATGGTGGAGCTTTGCGATCCGGCGTTTCCACCGGTATCCGTCAGCATGGGAATGAAGGAGACCAAGACCGGAATGGCAAGGAAGGCATGTTCATAGCGTTCCAAGATGCTGCCGTTGATCATCCCAGAGATCATGAGGATCAATAGCCACGTGAAGCGGTTTCGAGCCTGCTCAAAAACCGGGGTCTTTAAGTAGGGCTTCTCCGAAGGGGCCATGGCGGCCATACGCTCAAAGTCTTCCGTAGCCTCTTCCTGAGAGACATCGAGGACGTCGTCGATGGTGATGATGCCGACCAATCGCATTTCAAGATCCACAACGGGCAGGGTCAACAGATCATAGTCCGAAAATAGATGGACGATCTGCTCTTGGTCCGCCGTGGTGTAGGCGCTGATGACCACATCCTGCATCAGATCTGCAATGGGCGTTTCATCCGGGGCCAGCAAAAGGGTTCGCATGGAGAGCACACCCTCTAGGCGAAAATCCGGGGTGGTGATGTAGAGCGTGTAGAGGGTGACCTTGTCTTCGCCGTTTTCTCGGATGAACTCCAAAGCTTCCCCGACGTTCATGTCTTTTCTCAATCGAATGAATTCGGAGGTCATGATGGACCCGGCCGAATCCTCGGGGTATTGCAGGTAGTGATTGATAGTGTTGCGGGTCTCGGGGGTCGCAAGTTGCAGCACCCGGGTGACGACGTTGGCAGGGAGTTCCTCCACCATATCCACCGCATCGTCGGTGAAGAGCTCTTCCACCATATGGCTGACTTCCGCATCGCTGAAGCCATTGATGAGGTGAGCCTGAGCTTCGGGGGAGAGGTCTGCAAAAACATCCACGGCTTTCTCTTTGGGCAACGCCCGAAACAATACGGCGCCTTTGCTTTGATCGAGTTCGTCGATGAGTTCCGCCACATCATTGGCGTGGATGTCTTCCAGCCAGAGCTTTAGATGCTGGCTGTCCCTTCGTTGGAGGAGGTCCTCCAGCTGTTCCAAAAGATTTTTTTCTTCCATGGTTCTTCGACTTGGCATCCTTTTGAAGCAGCCCTGCCCATTGAGTGGGGGTCGTTCCCTTCAATGGGGCCTTTCTCGTTCCACCTAAGGGGGAGCGGGTCAGGGTCGGGCTCGGTTAACGGAACCGGGCTGCTCTTTGTTGGAGTTGTTGAGTTCAACGGACGCGCACTCCTTTCACTTAGTATGGTTTATGCCGTAAGTCTTGGCTTTCGGCTCCTTTTTGATTCTATCACCCGGGCATTCTTTTGCAAGATAAGTTCAGGGGATCGACGATGAATAACCCCCTTTTTTACGCCGTTTGTTGAAAGGGTTAACCCCCGCCACGACGGTCAGGATCGTAGATGATGAGTGCCGTCGTTCGTCCTTCCTCTTCTGCTCCAATGCGCACCTCCAAAAGACTCTCTTGGGTGATGTGGTATTGCGCGAGGGCTTCTTGTACACGCTCTTCAATGCTTTTTTGTCCCCGGGATACGGAGACGAGTTTGGTTCGCTTCATCGCTTGCGGATCTCCTGGATTAATTTTTTGATGGATATGCGGCGCACGTTCCAATAAATGGACATGAGGGCCGAGGCAATGATGAGGCCAAGGGTAATGGCCGCGGAAAAAATGATGGTATTTAAAAATTGGGTGATGGCTTCGCTTTGTTCCCCGCGCACCGCAGCCAGAACCGAGTAATAAATGTTCGAGCCGGGGACTAAAGGGATAAAGCCGGGGATGTAGAAGATGGTAGCGGCGGTTTTCATTCGCCGCGCCATAATCTCAGAATAAAGGCCAGCCCCCAAGGAAGCGAGGAAGATGGCTACGGCGGGGCTGTGCAGCGCCAAAAGCACGCACTCGTAAATCAACCAAGAAATGCCTCCGCCTAAGGAAGCAAACAGGGCCTTGCGCCGCTCGATGTTGAGGAGGATGGCGAAGGAGAGGGTTCCCAAAAAGGCGAAAAGCACGCTCAGGAAGATGGTTTTCGGCATTTAAATCACCCCCGCGAGCAAAAAGCCCATGGCCGTTCCAAAAGCGATGCCCGAAGCGGTGACCAAAGCCTCCATGGCTCGGGTTACTCCGGAGAGATAATCGCCTTGAAAGGTATCACGAATGGCGTTGGTAATAGTGATTCCGGGCACCAAGAGCATGATGGTGCCGATGACCATGGTGGAGAAGGTGGGGGTCCAGCCCAGGGCCCGAAGGGCCGCGCCTACCAAGACCGCCACTAGGCCACCGAAGGCATTTTGCAAAAAGGGGTTGAAGTTTAAGCCGCGGGCGGTGCGGCGGGTCAAAACCACCAAGGGACCGGCCAGGGCGGAGCCTAGGATCTCTGGAGGGATGCCCCGAAAGATCAGGGTAAAAGAAAGGGCAGCCAAAGAAGAGGCCAAAAGATTCAGCCACAAGGGGTACATGGGCCGCGCGATGATGGCGGCCAGCGCCTCATCCACCTGGTCAACGCTCAGCTGTTCCTCATCGATGCGACGGGAGAGCGCATTGACCATCGCTATTTTTTCAAGATCGACGCTGATGGCGCGGATGCGATGCAGGCGGTTGAGCTGCGTGCCGTCGCTGTTGGCGCAAGATAAGAAGATGCCCGTCGGGGTGACGAAGCTTTGGGCATCGTTCATCCCATAGGCGGTGAGGATGCGGGTCATGGTATCCTCCACACGATAGGTTTCGCCCCCGGCTTCTAAAATAATGCGTCCCGCACGCATTGCGGTCTGGACTGTTTTTTCGTTGTTCATGGGCAGACACGTTTCCTTTTTAATTTCACAAAAAATTATAGCATGGCGTAACGTTATCAAGGGAAGCCCCTTCAAGATTTGAACAAAATGTATACTATGGCGGCACGCCCCTTTTTTCGCCAAAAGATTCTCAAAGTAGGGTATAATGAACCTGTCTGTTAATCATTATCATGCCACACAGGAGGAACTTGATACCTATGTATAGCAACTATCTGAAGAACGTGGATGCTGACATCTTTCATCTTATTGAAGAAGAAGAGAAGCGGCAAGAGCACAACATCGAACTCATTGCCTCGGAGAACTTTACGTCCCGAGCCGTGATGGAAGCAGTGGGATCGGCGCTCACCAATAAATATGCAGAAGGATACCCCAACAAGCGCTACTATGGTGGCTGCGAAGTGGTGGATAAAGTTGAGGATCTCGCCAGAGACCGCATGTGCAAGCTTTTTGGAGCAGAGCACGCCAACGTCCAACCTCATTCGGGCTCCCAAGCCAATATGGCGGCTTACATGGCTGTTTTGGAACCCGGAGACAAGGTGCTTGGCATGAATTTATCCCATGGCGGGCACTTAACCCATGGATCGCCGGTGAACTTCTCGGGAAAGCTTTATCAGTTCATCAGTTACGGTGTCTCCGAAAAAGATGAGCAAATTGACTATGAAGAAGTGCGGAAGATCGCCCTTCGGGAAAAGCCCAAGATGATCGTCGCCGGAGCCTCTGCCTATCCCCGTAAGATTGATTTCAAGAAATTCCGGGAAATCGCCGATGAAGTCGGCGCCATCCTCATGGTGGACATGGCCCACATCGCAGGTCTAGTGGCAGCCGGACTCCACGAGAGCCCCGTGCCTTATGCTGATTTTGTGACGACCACTACGCACAAAACCCTCAGAGGGCCCCGCGGCGGAGCCGTTCTTTGCAAAGAAAAGTACGCCAAGGCGCTGGATAAATCCGTCTTCCCAGGCATGCAAGGCGGTCCCTTGGAGCACGTGATTGCTGGCAAGGCCGTCTGCTTCAAAGAAGCCATGGAACCCAGCTTTAAAGACTATATGAGCCAAGTGGTGAAGAACACCAAAGCCTTGGGCGATGAACTGATTCGTCGCGGCTACAAGCTCGTTTCCGATGGAACGGACAATCACCTGATTTTATTGGATCTCACGAATAAGGGCATCACCGGAAAAGATGCAGAGCACAAATTGGACGCCGTGGGCATCACCGTGAACAAGAACACCGTGCCCAAGGAAACCCAATCCCCCTTTGTAACCTCTGGAGTGCGTATGGGATCTGCCGCCATGACCACCCGCGGGTTCAAAGAAGCGGACATGGTTAAGACTGCAGAGCTCATTGACTATGTGCTTACCCACATGGACCAAGAGGATCTCTCCGAGGTTCGCCGCCAAGTGGTCGAGCTTTGCGATGCGCATCCCCTTTATAAATAATCTGAGGGCAAGGGGTCCCAAGGGACGTTGCCCATCCTAAAAAGCGAACGCCTGAATCGGTGACGGTTCAGGCGTTCGCTTTTTTTGTTTTTTGGAAATGGCAAGAACAAGGGGAACACGGCCCCTTGAATCGTCCATCCGGCGACAAAGGAATAGATCCGATCCAGCTCCTCCTCAAACAGATCTTCCGGAGTGCGGCAGCCCAAGAGCTTCCCCGAAAAGCGGTACCACCAGATCTGGATCTGAGCGATCTTGGCATCAGAAGAAAAAAGCTCCTCTGATCAAGCTGGAAAAAGGGTGGGGGCAAAAGGCTAAGGGGGATCCAGTTAAGGCAAGCTCAAACCGTTGCGCAACCCCGCACTTTGGCTGGTAGAAACCTTAACCTAGGGCTGGTGAAAAATATCAGCTGGGATCCCCTCGAAATCTCAACCGACAATACGTTCAATACGTTGATTCGATCGGGGGCAACCTCAGCGGGGGAGGCCGGCCTTCTTTGGGGAGTTCTTGGATGAACCGCGCTTAAAAGCCCAGGGTGGGGAAGATGGGGCCTTGATGAAGCACGGTGTATTTTAAAAGGCCCAAGAGCAAAAAATGCAGCGGGTAGAAAAGGTAAAAGCCCATTTTTGCTTTTTGGGATTGGGCGAAGCCCAGGGTTCCGTTGTAGGCGGCAATGAGTCCGAGCGGGAAAAAGGTGGCCAGCATAAAAAGGTTATCCCGAGGGGCGGGCATCAAGACCAGCACCACCAGAAAACCGAGAACCAGCGCGCCGCTTTGAAGGGTCTGGGTTCTATTGCCCTTTGCCCGACCGAAAAAGAACACACCGAGCGTGGCAAAGTAGCCATAATCGCCCAGCATGGCGAGAACCGACAATAAAAAGACGCCGGCGTATTTTACGGCGGGCTTTAGGGACGTTTTGTAATACAGGGTCAGGCAAAGAAGACCTAGGAAAAAGGGAAAGAGGATGGAGGTATAAAACGGCGTGAAAATGCCATCCAAGGGGCTTTGTTGCCAAAGGGGCAAACGACCCAAAGCAAAGTATTGGAAGGGTAGGTGGGCCAAGAAGGCAAAAACCCCCACCCGCATCACATAGCGTTTCAGGTTTCGAGTGTGCCAGAAGCCTTCAGCCATTAAAAAAGCAAACAAAGGAAAAGCGAAGCGGCCCAGGGCGTGCAGGATCTGACCGGAGAAGCTATCTAAGGGGACAAAGGCCCACGCCAAATGATCCAATGTCATGGAAACGACAGCTATAAGCTTCAAGGCCGAGGCGCTGAAGCGTTGATCCTTCTTTGGAGGCGTGAGAGTCATGGGGGTTCTTCTATTTGGCAACGGACAAGACCTCCCTTGGGGCGTTCCAAGGGATCATAGGGATCTCTTGGGCATTGCCCCTATTGTATCACGAACTCTTAAAAGCTTGGCGCCATAGAGTACCCCATCGAGGCATCGGGAACAAAGGAGGGAGGCGAAGCGCGCAAGCGCTTTTTTGCTGGAAGTTTCTCTTTGTTTTGGTCTTTTTTTGCGCTTTTGATCCATGCAGGGGCTGGCTCTTGTAATTGTTTCAAAGATTGGGCAGAGCCCCCTTTATACCCGACTACTTTGGTTGACTATAGAAGGAAAGAGGTCTAAAATTAGTAATTGATAATTCGTATCAAAGGAGTCACTATGTCTGAATTGTTGAAAATAGAGGAGCTCTTCACCAAGGTGAAGCAACAAGAAATTTTAAAAGGATTGAACCTCACCATCCGGGAAGGAGAAATTCATGTCATTATGGGGCCCAACGGCGCCGGAAAATCCACCCTGGCCAACGTCATCATGGGCAACCCCATTTATGAAGTCACCAAGGGTTGCCTAAGGTTTATGGGCGAGGACATCACAGCCGAGGCGGCCGATGAGCGGGCCCGGCGAGGGATCTTCATGAGTTTTCAATCGCCCTATGAAATCCAGGGGATTACGGTGGAACACTTCTTGCGCGCAGCCAAGAGCGCGGTTTCTGGAGAAACGCAAAAAGCGTTGCCCTTCCGGAAGCTTTTGAAACGCAAAATGGATGAGCTGGGCATGACCGCCTCCTATGCCACTCGGTACTTAAACGATGGCTTCTCTGGTGGCGAGAAGAAGAAGAACGAGATTTTACAAATGGCCATCTTAAACCCCAAGCTCGCCATCTTGGATGAGACGGATTCCGGGCTGGATGTGGATGCCGTCAAGATTGTCTCAGAGGGAGTTTCTCGCTTCTACAACGACCAAAACGCAATTTTGGTCATCACCCACCACAATAAAATTCTAGCCAATCTACAGCCGGACTTTGTACACGTCCTCGTGGATGGGCGCATCGTGGCGAGCGGCGGCCCAGAACTGGTGGCGCAAATTGAAGAGCACGGCTTTGCTCAGTTTAAAGCAAAGAAGGAGGAGACCGCGTGGAAACAAGAAATAAAACTTATGTAGAGGACCTGGATCGGGGCATTTACGACGTCAAGAACGAGTTCAAATACACCTGGAAGGCTCAGGAAGGGTTGACCGAGCAGATCATCCGGGATATTTCCAATGAAAAGAACGAGCCTTCTTGGATGTTGGAGTTTCGATTGAAGTCCTTGGAGCATTTCCACCGCATCGAGGTGCCCACTTGGGGGCCGGATCTTTCAGAGTTGCTGGTGGATGAAATCATCCACTACGTCAAGCCGGAGATTGGACAAAAACACCGCTGGGAGGATGTCCCTTCAGACATTAAAGAAACGTTTGAGCGCCTGGGCATTCCCGAAGCTGAGCGAAAATCCTTAGCCGGTGTTGGCGCCCAATACGATTTCGAGGTCGTTTATCACTCCATGCGTGAGGAGCTCGTGCGCCAAGGCGTCATCTACACCGACATCGAGACCGCGCTGAAGGAGCATGAAGACGTGGTCCGTCAGTACTTTATGACCCTTGTGCCTCCCAACGACCATAAGTTCGCGGCCCTGCACGGGGCGGTATGGTCCGGCGGAAGCTTTGTCTACGTGCCCGAAGGGGTCAAAGTGGATTTTCCGTTGCAATCCTATTTTCGTCTAAACGCTCCGGGGGCCGGGCAGTTTGAACATACGCTGATCATTGTGGAGAAGGGCGCATCGCTGCACTTTATCGAAGGGTGCTCAGCCCCCAAATACAACGTCAACAACCTGCACGCCGGGTGCGTGGAGCTCTTTGTCAAGGAAAACGCCCACCTTCGCTACTCCACCATTGAAAACTGGAGCAAAAACATGTTCAATCTCAACACCAAGCGCTCCCAGGTGGAAAAAGGCGGCACCATCGAATGGGTTTCGGGGTCCTTTGGTTCCAAAATTTCCATGCTCTACCCCATGTCCATTTTGAAGGGAGAAGGCGCGCACTGTGAATTTACGGGCATCACCTTTGCCAGCAAAGGACAAATCCTGGATACAGGATCCAAGGTTGTGCACGCGGCGCCCCACACCACCTCCAACGTTATGAGTAAATCCATCTCGAAATCCGGTGGACAGGCTTTGTATCGAGGGATCTTGAAAATCAATCCCAATGCCTACGGCTGCAAATCCACCGTGACGTGCGAATCCTTAATGCTGGACAATGAATCGCGATCCGACACCATTCCAGTGATTGACGTTCAAAACGACGATGTGGATCTGGGGCATGAAGCCCGCATTGGGCGCATCTCCGAGGAGGCGATCTACTACCTCATGACCCGAGGCATTTCCGAGGAGGAGGCCAAGGCCATGATTGTCCGAGGATTTGTGGAGCCCATCTCGAAGGAACTGCCCTTGGAGTATGCCGTGGAGATGAACAATCTCATCACCCTGGAGCTCGAAGGCACCATCGGGTAGGAAGGAGAAACCATGCAAGTCAAACCAAAAGAAGTGTTTAATGAGCTGCCCCGCATCACCTTTCGTTGGGTGCGGGCCAACGACCTAAAGCTTGATGCGAAAAAGGGGCCAGTGAGCCCTTATCAAAAAGACCCCATCGTCCAAGGGCAAAGCTCCATCCAGGGGGTTCCAAGCCACCGGCTGGAGGAATTCTTAGGAACGTATCAAGGCACCAATGCCACCGAAATGCAAAAGATTTTGGCGGGAAATCCGGTATCCCACCACATCGTCAGCGGGGGCGAGGACGCAAGGGTTCACCTGCGCTACGACTTGGATTCGGACAATCCGAGCCTTTTGGAGCTGAACCTCATTGAAGTGCGCGAGGGGGAAACCCTGCACGTGATCCAGGAATACCGGGGATCTTGCGAGGCGCTCTACGCCTCCACCTTAACGTTAATCTCCGTTGCTTCTGGGGGAGCGCTGCACCTCACGAAGATCAACCACCTGCCTTATGAACTTCGTCACATCGAGCAGCGCTACGCCAGGGTGTTCGAGGGAGGCGCCGTCCACTACCAAAGCGTGGAATTGGGAGGCGAGGAAACCATCATCCATTATGAGACGGATCTTTTAGGGCGCGAAGCCAAGGGCGACCTAGCCTGCATCTACGGCGGCCATCAAGGGCGCATTCTCGATTTATCGCACCAAATGAACCACTATGGCGAATGCAGCTTTTCGGATATGGATTTGCGTGGCGTTTTGAGCGACCGCGCAAAAAAAACCTTTCGCGGGACCTTGGATTTTAAAAAGGGCGCGGCTCAATCCGAGGGCGGGGAGGTGGAGTCGGTCCTATTGCTCCATCCTCAGGTGAAGTCTTTCGCCATCCCCTTACTGCTATGCGCAGAGCATGATGTGGTGGGCAACCACGCCGCTAGCGCCGGGCAGATTGATGAAGACAAGCTCTTTTACCTCATGAGTCGGGGGTTCTCTCAAGCGAAGAGCCGCCGCATGATCGTGGAATCCAGCCTGCGTCCGCTGGTGGATCGCCTGCCCACCGAAACGTTGCGTGAGGAAGTGCTGGAGCGTCTGGGGGAATTATTGGGCTCAGAAGCCCCATAAAGGAGAAGCCATGCCATTTCAAGAGGAGTTTCCTATTTTTCGAAAAAGGCGGGCCCTGGGCCAGCCGTTGATTTATTTGGATTCTGCAGCCACCGCGCAAAAGCCCCAAGCGGTCTTGGATGCGGTGACGGAGTATCTGACGAGCTCCTACGCCAACCCGCATCGAGGCTCTTGCCGCCTTGCGGCACAGGCTACGAGCCAGTACGAAGCGGTACGCGCCCGCGTGGCTCGTTTTTTAGGAGCGCCGAGCGAGCGCAACATCATCTTTGTGAAGAACGCCACCGAGGGCTTAAACCTGATCGCTCAAAGTTATGCCATGAAGGCGGTGGGCTCTGGCGATGAGATCGTCTTGAGCATCGCAGAGCACCACGCCAATCTTTTGCCCTGGCAACGAGTGGCGCAAAAAACCGGCGCGCGCTTGATCTATTTGTACCTGGATGAAACGGGCGCCATTTCAAAGAGTGAATGGGAAAAAATCAACGAAAAGACCAAACTTGTCGCCCTAACCCACGTCTCCAACGTCACAGGACGCATTACGGATGTGCAGGAGGCGGCCCGGTCGTGCCCATGAAGTGGGCGCTGTGCTGGTGTGCGATGGCTCCCAGGCGGTGGGCCATCTGCCCGTTCGGGTGGAGGAGCTCGGCGTGGATTTCTACGTTTTTACCGGCCATAAGATCATGGCCCTCAATGGGGCGGGGGTGGTTTATGGGCGAAGGGATCTTTTGGAGGAAATGGATCCCTTCCTATTGGGCGGCGATATGATTGAATATGTCCAAGAGCAATCCGCCACCTTCAATACAGTGCCCTACAAGTTTGAAGCGGGGACGCCACTTTCGGAGGCGGTGATCAGCCTCGGAGCCGCCTTGGACTATCTGGAGGAGCGGGTGGGCTTTGAGCGCATCCAGCAGGTGGATCGTGAACTGACCGGGTATCTTTTGGCGGGCCTTGCCAACATTCCAGAGATTACAATCCTTGGAGGGGCCACGGCCCAGGAACGCACCGGCATCATTACCTTTACCTTGGAGGGGGTGCACGCCCACGATGTGGCTCAAATACTGTCCATGAAAGGAATCTGTGTGCGCTCAGGCCACCACTGCGCCCAGCCCTTGGCAAAGTTTTGTGGGGCTTCCTCCTCCACAAGGGTGTCTCTTTGGTTTTACAACACCAAGGAGGACTGCGATGTTTTTTTGACGGAATTGAGTCGGGTGAGGAGGTTGATGGGACTTGGAGTTTCATGAGTTATATTCAGAGGTCATTTTAGAGCACAACCAAAACAAAGAGAATAAGCGCCCCTTGGCGCAGGCAACGCATCAAGAGCACGGGCACAATCCCAGCTGTGGGGATGATCTGACGGTGTCGGCGCGGGTGGTGGACGGTCGCATTGAAGATTTGGCTTATGAGGGCGTAGGGTGCGCCATCAGCCAGGCCTCCGCCTCCATGATGGCGGATCTTTTGCGAGGAAAATCCGTGGAAGAGGCCTTGGCGCTTACGGAACGCTTTTTAGGGATGATCCGACGGGAAGAAATTCCAGAGCAAAAGCTAGAAGAGCTCGGCGATGCGTATCTTCTAAAGAACATTCAAAACATTCCCGCCCGCGTCAAGTGCGCGGTTCTCGCTTGGCATGCCTTGCACGAGATTTTGGAAAAGGAGGCGGCCCGCCCCTACCCTAGAGCCATTGAAAAACCCTTTCCAGATGGGTAAGATGACAGTAGAACCCGGTGCCCAGCACCAACACACGCTTATAGGAGGACGATGCATGAATGTAACCTTGCAGCCCCAAAACGTCTTTGATTTTTTTATTGAACTGACGAAGATTCCCCACACCTCGGGCCATGAGCAGGCCATCAGCGATTACTTGATGGACTTCGCTCAAAAAAGGGGCCTAAAAGCCCACCAGGATGCCGCCAACAACGTCATCATTTGGAAGGAAGGAACAATGGGCTATGAACAAAAAGAGCCCGTCATCATCCAAGGTCATATGGATATGGTGGGGGAGAAGACCAAGGAATCCCCCCATAATTTTTTGACGGATCCTTTGGCCCTACGCGTGGTGGACGGCTATCTGTGCGCCACCGACACCACCTTGGGCGGAGACAACGGCATCGCGGTGGCCATGGGTCTTGCGCTTTTGGATGCCTCGGACCTTGCGCATCCCCCCATTGAGCTTTTGATCACAACGGAGGAGGAGACGGGCATGGGGGGGGCTCAGGCCTTGGATCCCTCGCTGTTGAAAGGCACTCGCCTTTTGAACATTGACTCGGAAGAAGAAGGCATTTTCTTTGTCTCTTGCGCCGGGGGCAACGTCACCAAGGTCACCTTTAAACCGACCTATGAACGCTTCGAACAAAAGGGTTATGAAATCACTCTATCGGGCCTTCGGGGCGGCCACTCGGGCTTAGAGATCATTCAGCAACGGGGCAACGCCATTAAACTTTTGGCTCGCGCCCTGAATCAAGTACCTGGCCTTCGGCTGAGCCTCATCGAGGGCGGGGCAAAGCACAACGCCATTGCGCGGGAGGCCCGGGCCATTTTCTCGGCCCCGAGCCTGGACGAAAAAGCCTTGAAGGCCTTTTGCGAGACGGTGCTGGCCAAGGAATACCCCCAAGACGCCATTGCCTGCCATTTGCGTCCCGTCACCGCCCAAGAATGGATGGATGAAGCCACCTCAAGGGCCCTTTTGGACTATCTCTACGTTGTGCCCGACGGCGTCCAGAGCATGATGAACGGCATGGACCACATGGTGGAGTCCTCCTTAAATGTGGGGGTTTTGGAGCATTTGGACGGGACCCTTGTGGCTACACACGCCATTCGCAGCGCCTCTCCCTCCCGAAAGGAAGAGCTTCGCCAAAAAGTGACGATACTCGCCCAGCACTTTATGGGGGAGGCCAAAACCTTTTCGGATTATCCCGAATGGGCCTATGACCCAGAATCGGAGCTGACGAAGCGATGCCTTCAAACCTATGAGGAAACCACGGGGAAGAAGGGGCGGATCATGGGCATCCATGCCGGTCTCGAGTGCGGCCTATTGAAAAAGAAGCGGCCCAAAGCGGATATGATCAGCTTTGGGCCGGACATGACCGATGTGCATACCCCCAAGGAACGCCTTTCCATCGCTTCGGTGGAACGCACTTGGACGTTCCTAAAAGCCCTTTTGAAGAACCTTTAGATCCTAAAACGGCACCATGGCCCTAAGGACCCCTTTGCAAAGAATTTGAAGGGGCTCCTAGGGCCTCTGATTTGGGCCGCTCGCTTTGGCCCAGGGGGGGAAGATGAGTCCTTTGGAACAATGGAGAAAGACCCAAGGAGCCTCTTTGAAAATGAGCGCTTGATTGAAGGCAAGGTCAGGGGACAGGCGCCGGGGTCCCCTAGGGGCAGAGCGCTTTTTTCGGGCTTTTTTAAGGCATTGCGGGGGCTATTGTTCACCGTTTATTGATGAAAGGAAAGGGGATTTGGTGTACAATTTAGTCTGATTCAACGTGCGGAATGGTCTCGAAACACAAGCAGACAAGCCGCAGCAAAGGAGGACTGGATATGGCCACTGAATTCATGAAATACCTCGATAAAAGTTTAAAATACCTCCATCGGCAAGGAGCGTTCCTCACCGTGGCGGACGACCAAGGACGCGAAAACGTGATGACCATTTCTTGGGGCAACATCGGGTTTGAATGGGGGCGTCCCATTTTTACGGTGCTGGTGCGCCAGTCCCGCTTTACCCACGAAATCATCGAAAACGCCAAAGAATTTACCGTATCGGTGCCCACCCGGGCGGCCCTTAGGGACCAGCTGGCCTTTGCCGGCACAAAATCGGGACGCTTTTTGGATAAGTTCGCTCAGGGCGTCTTGACGAAGGTGCCCGGACGCACCGTCCAAGTGTCCACGGTGAAGGAATCCGACATCGTTTATGAATGTCGCATCGTATACCACCACGCCATCGATCCGAACATTTTGGCGAAGGATGTGGACCAGACCTCCTATATGGACGGGGACTACCACACCATCTACTACGGAGAGATTGTAGACTGTTACCCAAGGGAGGCGTAAATGCTTTACGACAACCACGTCCATTCGGCCTTTTCAGCGGATGGCTCCATGTCCTTAGAGCAAATTACGGCCCTTGCCAGAGGCAAACACCTCGGCGTGGTGCTGACCGACCACTTAGATCTGGATCAGCCCAACGGTCGCTTTGAGGCAACGGATTATGCCAAGGCTGGCGCAGCTTTTCGCTCCTGCGGGCTGCTCCTAGGTACCGAGTGCGGCATGGTTCCTTCCCTGGCCCATGAAAACCGGGCATTTTTGAACCAGTCGGCGCCCGATTTTATATTGGGCTCGGTGCATACCTATTGCGAGGCGCCGACCTTAGCACCCTCGGGTCGAACCCCATTGCCTCCCGAGCTTTTTTGGGCCCGCTATTTGGACTATGTGCTGTACTGCCTCAAAACGCACCCCTTTATTGATTCCTTGGGGCACCTGGATTATCCGGCCCGTTATGCGCCCTATGAAGGCCTCTGCTTTTCTTGGACGAGGGATGAAAAGGAGCTTTCAGCGATCTACCGGTTTCTGATCGAGCATGAAATTGCGCTGGAGCTTAATTTGCGGCGCTTCACCAAAGACAACCTGGAGGAGTTCACCGAAAACTATGGCGCCTACCGCTCCATGGGCGGGCGGCTCGTAACCTTGGGCAGTGACGCTCACCGCCCCGAAGCCTTGGGCGAGCGGCTCCAAGAAGGCTTTGATTTTTGCCGGGCCCTGGACCTTCTTCCGGTCCATTATGAGCATCACCGTCCGGTGGTGGAAGAAAGGGAGGAACACCTATGAGTGAACAACGTCAAGTGATGAACCACCTATTGGTTCATGTATTTAATAAAATCCTGCGCATCGAAGAGCGGATGATCCATGAGGAATTCCATCTGAATCTCTCGGTGACGGAAATGCACACCATCCAAGCCATCGGCAAGGAAGGAACGCCCAACATGTCCGAAGTCGCCGATCAGCTGCACATCACCTTGGGGACCCTGACCACGGCCATCAACCGCTTGGTGGATAAAGGCTATGTGGATCGTACGCGAGATAAAATGGATCGCCGGCAGGTGCGGGTTCATTTGACGGATCTTGGCCAAAAGGCCTATGAGATCCACGAAACCTATCACGACCGAATGATTCAAGAAGTCTTGGAGGAGCTCTCCGAAGAGGAAGCTCAAGTTTTGGCGGGGACTTTGGTGAAGCTTTCGGACTTTTTTTCGGTACCCTTTGACCTTTCAGAACCCAGCGGCCCAAAGGCGCGCGCTTTGTCCAAAAAACAGGAAGAATCCCTTCCATAATGCAGCCCTTTGAACCCCAGGATCTTTGAACGGACGACTTCGCCCGTTGGAGGCCGTGGGGTTTTCTCTTGGGGCATCCTCTGTCCTAGGGACAAGAGCACCCCCTTACCAACGACCTTTCTTTCGGAGGAACCATCCAATGGATTTATTGATCGTACGCCACGGCCAGACGTTGGCCAATACCAAAAACTGGTACTACGGCGTCACCGATTCTCCCCTGACGCCGCGGGGGATGGAACAAGCCAAAGCAGCGGGGCTTTTAATCAATCGACTGCAGTTTTCCCCGGATCTGCTTTTTTGTTCGGAGCGCGAGCGCACCGTTGATACGCTCTCCCTCATGGGCTTTGAGGCGGCATTCGCCAAAGTGGATCGTCGCCTCAATGAGCAGCACATGGGGGATTTCGAGTGCATGACCTATGAAGAGATCGGCCGCCGATACCCCAAAGTCTTTGATGAATGGAACGCCGACTACAACCACTACGCGCCGCCAGGCGGCGAAAGTCGAGAAACGCTCTATCACCGGGTGAAGTCCTTTTTTGAGGAGCTTGTGGCCCAAGAAGGAGACAGCGATAAAAAAATCCTCGTGGTCTCCCATGGCGGTGTGATGCACTCGGCGTACACCTACTTCAACGGCGGCAGCTGGGATGCCTACTATGGCGTCTATTTTGGAAACTGCGCTACGCTGCGGGCTCGAACCATCGGTGGAAAGCTGGTCGTTCACGCCCTCTACAACCCCGAGGAGCTTCAAAAGGCTTACGGCAGCCAAGTGCGCTGAAAAAAGGAGAAGTCATGGCACGTAGGATATTCATTACGGGGGGAGCCCGATCGGGGAAGTCCTCTTATGCCGAATCCCTGTTAGCGGACGAGGTCGATGTTTTATATCTGGCCACGGGACAGGCGGTGGATGAGGAAATGGTCCAGCGCATCGCCCGTCATAAAGCGCGACGCAATCCCAAATGGCGGACCCATGAGGGCATCATGGATTTGGGCAAAACCATTCGGGAAAGCGCTGCATCGCATATTTTGCTGGACTGCGTTACCAATTGGGTCTCAAACTTGATTTTTCTGAAAGAAGAATGGCCCGATCCGCTCCCGGAAAAGCAAAAAAATGCCCTCTATGAAGAGATCCAAAGTGAGGTCCGCGACGTCTTGGCGGCCGTGGAGGGGACGCAGAAAACCCTTATTTTGGTCAGCAATGAAGTGGGCATGGGCCTCGTCTCAGAATATGCTCTGGGGCGTCTGTTTGTGGATTTTTCGGGCTTCATCCATCAATACATCGCCCAGCAATGCGATGAGGTGTACTTCATGGTGGCGGGTCTGCCGCTGAAGGTGAAGGGGCATCCATGAATTCATGGCTCTTATTGACTCAGTTTTTTACGAGGATTCCCGTGCGGCGCGCCGTGGACTACAGCCGAGCGGCGGCCGGGCGCGCGACCTATTTTCTGGGATTGCATGCGGCCCTATGCGCGGCGCTTTCGGCACTTTTTGGGACGCTGTTTCTCGCCGCACCTCTTCCTTGGACCCTTGGGGCTCTTTGGACCTTGCTATCTTGGGTGCTCTTGACCGGCGCCTTCCATATGGACGGCTTTGCCGACACCTGCGACGGTATGTTCTCCGGTCGCTCCGAAGAACGCATCCTAACGATTATGAAAGATCCGCTCCTGGGCTCTTTCGGCGCCATTGGCCTACTTTTTGATCTGGCCTCTCACGGCTTGATCCTCTATGAATTGGGCCGTCAGGGACGACTATGGGCGTTCCCGTTGATGGCCTTGGGTGGAAAGCTGGCCCTTTTGGGCGGGGCGGCGCTTGGTCCCTTGGCCCGTCCCAACTCTTCAGCGGCGCTTTGGATTGGCAACATTCCCCGAGGGGCGCTCGTCGTCAACGGGCTGTTTTATGTTCTTGCCGCTTATTTTTTGCGGGAGCTCCCCGGGGGGCTTTTGGGCCTTGTGGCCGTTCTCTTGTTCACCCTTGCCACCGTTCGCTGGTGTCGCCGGCGGGTGGGGGGACTTGTGGGCGATCATCTGGGATTTTTGGCTCAGGTGGGTCAAGTGCTGGTGGGGGCCGGCCTTTTGTTGTGCCCATAGCATTTTTGAAAAACCAGCTGCGCCCTATGCGTGAACGATTGGCTTTTTGTTGAGGTTGCCTTTAGAATAGATGAGTAATCATGGTGAAAAAAGGAGTAAAAGGATGTCAAAAAAATTTCGATGCACCAATGCGGACCTAGGGATTATCGCCTTGGACAACTGCAAAGACCTTGCCCAAAAGGTCAACCAAGCAATTTTAGATGCCCGGCGGGAGCGGGGGGAACTATACGATCGTTCCGGAGAACCCATCACCACCTACCTAATTGACTCCGAGCAGACCCGCTTTGCCAATGGCGAAGGCAAAGTAAAGCTCAGCCAGACCGTTCGGGGTAAGGACATCTACATCTTGGCGGATGTGTCCAATTATGGAATGACCTATAAAATGTTTGGACGGGAAGTCAACATGGGCCCCGACGAGCATCTCCAAGACATCAAGCGCGTGCTCTCAGCCATGAACGGCCGGGCCAATAAGGTCACTGTGGTCATGCCGCTTTTGTACGCATCTCGTCAGCATAAGAAAAAGTCTCGGGAGTCTTTGGACTGCGCCATGGCCCTGCAGGATCTCGAAGGGCTTGGGGTGGATGAGATTGTCACCTTCGATGCGCACGATCCCACCATCCAAAACGCGATTCCCTTGGTCTCCTTTTTGAATATTTACCCCACTTTGGAGATTTTGAAGCATTTTCTTTCCACGGAAAAATGGCTCTTTGATTCTTCGGAAAAATTGGTGGTCATCTCTCCCGATACCGGCGCCATGGACCGGGCGATCTACTACGCCGGGGTTTTGGGGTTGGATGTGGGCTTATTCTACAAACGCCGGGATCATTCGCGCATTGTGGACGGCAAAAACCCCATCGTACAGCATGAGTACATTGGAAGAGACATCTGTGGCATGAACGTGCTCATTGTGGATGATATGATCGCATCCGGCGGATCGGTTTTTGATGTGGCTCGGGAACTCAAACGCCGAGGCGCCAAGAAGATCTTCGTCGCATCCACCTTTGCCTTTTTCACGGAGGGACGCAAGAAATTTGACGAGCACTACAAAGAGGGCATCATTGATCGGGTGTACTCCACCAACCTCAACTACGTGCCCGAGGAGCTCAAAGAAGCCGAATGGTTCTCCCAGGCGGATCTATCCACCTACCTTGCGCTCTTCATCGACACCTTGGCCCAAGAAAAAAGCGTCTCCAAGCTCCTGGACGCCACCCAGGGCATCCGTTCGTTCCTGTTGGCCAACGGATTTGATCCGGACAACCGGCGCCAAGAGTCCTAAGAGGAACCCTAAGAGCCTGTCGCGAAAGGAAGGGATGTCCGTTGCTTAACCATGCGGTCTTTTTCCCAAGGGGAGAGCAGGAGGCGCAGTTTGTGCAAAGACTACAAAAGATCCAGGGGCCGGATCCTTCGGCCCTACTGCGGGCCAAGGCACGCCACGATGGCCTTTGCAAGCCTCCGGGCTCGTTAGGGGTTTTGGAGGATTTGGCGGCGCGCCTGGAAGCCATTACGGGCAGTCCCACCCCCGTGTTTCAAAAAGCCGTGCTGGTGTTTGCCGCCGACAACGGGGTTTTTGCCGAGGGCGTCTCGCAAAATCCCCAAGAAACCACTTGGAAGGTTTGCCAGAATATTTTGAAGGGGCGCTCCGGCCTGGGCCAAATGGCTGCCTTTTACGGCGTGGATGTGTTCTTAGAAGATGTAGGCGTCCTTCGCGATGTGCCCGGTCACACCCGCTACAAAGTCTGTCACGGTACCGGCAACATCCGAAGGGAGCGAGCGCTGAGTCGGAACGAGGCGTTTCGTTGCCTTTTAGCGGGAGCGGCCCGGGCCCGAGAGGCAATAACCTGTGGCTACAATTTTTTGGGCGCCGGGGAGATGGGCGTGGGCAACACCACCACCTCCGCCGCCGTCATCTGCGCCATGACGGGGGCTTCGCCGGAGGAGGCGACGGGCTACGGCTCGGGGTTGACCCTCAGCGGGTACCGTCGCAAGGTGCAGGTTGTGCGCGAAGCCCTTCAACGCCACCAACCCTTTGAGGATGCCTTAGAGGTGCTTTCTTGCCTTGGGGGCGCGGATCTATGCGCCATGGTCGGGGTTTATCTAGAATGCGCCCTGCACCAAATTCCCTTTGTTCTAGACGGTATCATTTCCTTCGCGGCGCTCCTTTGCGCCAAGGCACTGGCGCCGGAGGTCACGGCGTACGCCATCGCTTCGCATCAAAGTGCGGAGGCGGGCGCCCGATGCGCACAAAAGGCATTGGGCATCACGCCATTTTTGGAGTTATCCATGCGGCTTGGAGAAGGGTCCGGCTGCCCCATGGCCATGAACGTTGCAGAATGTGCTCTTTTTACCTTGGCTCACATGGCTTCTTTTGAAGAAGTCCAGCTTACTCGCGAATCGTACATTGATCTTAGGAGGAATGAAGAATGAAACGAACACAACGTTTTGCCGGATTGATGATGGCGGCCGTGCTGCTGATCGGCGGGTGCGGCCCCGCAAAATCCACCACCGCAGGAGGGCCAAAATCCGATCCCAAGCCCGCAAAGACCGCGCCCTTAAATCAAAACAGCACGCCCGGCGGAAATAACGTCATTCCTTTGCCCACTCAGCCCGCTACCCAGTACCCCATGGAATTCAAGGGATCTGATGGTAAGAGCGTCACCATTGCGAAGGAGCCCCAGCGGATTCTTTCCCTGTCTCCCACCTTCACGGAAACCATCTACGCCCTGGGACGCGGCGATCGGTTGGTGGGACGCACCGATTCCTGCGACTACCCCGCCGAGGTTTCCAAGGTGCCCAGCGTGGGGCCCATGATGATGCCCTCCGTGGAAAAAATCGCTGAACTGAACCCCGACGTAATTTTGGTAAGCTTTATGAAGGCGGAAGTGGTGGCACAAATCGAGAAGGCCGGCGCGAAAGTCATTCAGATTCCTTCGGCGCAATCGATCCAAGGATCTTATGAGACCATGGCCACCCTGGGCAAAATCCTCAACGCCAACGAAGGAGCCCAAACGATCCGAAAAGCCATCGAAAAGGACATCCAAGCGGTGCAAGAAAAAGTTAAGAATCTGCCGAAAAAGACGGTGTATTATGTGGCCGGCTTTGGCAAAAGCGGAGACTACACCGCCGGAGCCAATACCTTCATCAACGATCTGATCGTGGCGGCCGGCGGGGACAACGTCGCAAAGGACGTCAAGGGATGGAAATATTCGGTGGAAAAGCTCATGGAAAAGGATCCAGAGTATCTTTTCATCGGCAACATGGCAAAACTCGCCGATGAATTCAAAGTCACCGAGCCTTATAAAAACCTCACCGCCGTAAAGGAAAATCGGTTCCTTGAAGTGGACGACAACCTCATCAACCGGGAAGGCCCCCGCATGGGCAAGGCCGTGGAGATGATTGCTGAAATCCTTCATCCAGAAGCTTTCGGCAAAAAAGCCGCCGTTTTGGAGCGTCGCTTTGCGGGACTTCTTGTCGCTTAAGTCTCGATGCGCATCCATTGCCCTAAGGACACTCGTCAAAGGAGGAGGAATCCATGAACCCCAAACGTGCCAAGCAGCGCAGGGTCTTCATGATCCTCCTTTTGCTTTTGCTTTTACTGGCCCTTTTGTCCATTACCCTAGGCGATGCGCGCATCGGAGTCTTTGAGACCTTTGAACTATTAGGCCGCCGCCTGCGAACCTGGGTTCTAGGGGAGTCCATGGAAGGGGGCGTAAAGGGCGTCATTTTGCTGCAGATTCGCATCCCCCGGATCGTGGGGGCCGCTTTTGTGGGGGCTGGTCTCTCGGTGGTGGGTTGCGCCTATCAGGGCGTATTCCGAAACCCCATGGCCGACCCCTACATCCTCGGCATTTCCTCGGGCGCAACCCTTGGGGCTGCGCTCACCATCAGCTTGGGCGCCACGGGGACTCTTTGGGGGTTTGGCGCCGTCACTTTGGGCGCGTTTTTAGGGGCCTTGGGCGCGACGTTTTTGGTCTATGCACTGGCCCTGCGAAGGCGCTCCCAAGAACTGACGGCGCTTCTTTTGTCGGGGATTGCCGTGAGTTATTTGCTCTCGGCGCTGGTTAGCCTTATTTTGGTGTTTGATGAGCGTAACGTCTCGCGCATCGTCTATTGGACCATGGGTTCCTTTGCCGGCGTGGGCTATCCCCAGCTGGCGCTTTTGATCCCCGTGACGCTTTTGGGCAGCGCGCTGCTTTGGACCAAGTGGCGCCCTTTGGATATTCTCTCCAGTGGGGAGGAGGTGGCCCGCTCCTTGGGGGTGGATCCCCGCCGGGTGAAAATCCAAATTATGATCACCTCCTCTTTGGTGGTGGCCGTGGCCGTGGCATTTACAGGAACCATTGGCTTTGTGGGGTTGATGATGCCACACATCATGCGCATGGTGGTGGGGCCTTCCCACCGGCGGTTGATGCCCTTTAGCATGATGGCGGGCGCATTGTTTCTTTTGCTGGCGGATACCTTGGCGCGCTCGGCCCTATCTGGCGCAGAGCTCCCGGTGGGGGCGGTGACGGCGCTCTTTGGGGCTCCCTATTTTCTGGTGTTGCTTTTGAGGCGCAAAAAAGGGGAGGGATCATAATGGAGATGAGAAATGTGAGTTTTTCCTACCATGGGAACGACCTTTTCAAAGATTTTTCCCTGAACCTTCCCCAAGGCCGCTGGCTGGCCGTTCTCGGTCCCAACGGATCGGGGAAAAGCACGTTGTTGAAGCTTTTTTTGGGCTTGATCCAGCCCCAAAAGGGGGAGGTGCTCTTTTTGGGGGAGAATCTCCAAGGCATGAGTCCTCGGGAGCGCTCGCAGCGCATGGCTTATGTCCCCCAGCAGTTTTTAGCGCCCTTTGAGTTCACCGTCCAGGACGTGGTGGCCATGGGCCGCGCCCCTTATTTAAAGGGCTTTCAAGAGCCCAGTGGTCGCGATTGGCACTTGGTGGAGGACGCCCTTGCTCGAGCGGGCGTCTTGCATTTAAAGGACCAGCCCATTACAAAAATTTCCGGCGGAGAGGTGCAGCGCTGCGCTGTGGCGCGGGCGTTTGCTCAGGATACGCCGTGGATTTTTCTGGATGAACCGGTGAACCATTTGGATGTGCGCCATCAGGTGGCCATCTTGGATGATTTGAAGCGGGCGACTCCGGAAAAAAGCGTGGTGGCGGTGATGCACGATTTGAATTTGGCGAGGGACTATGCCGATGAGGTCCTCGTGCTCTCCAAGGGCACGCTTTTGGCAAAGGGAGCGCCCAAAGACTGCCTCACTCCGGAGGTGCTGGAGCCTCTATACCAGATGAAATTTTTAATCGCCCGCACCCTGGAGGAGGAAAAGCAGTATCTTTTCCCCAAGACGCAAGCGGTGCAAAGCACTCCCCACGAAAGGAAGCAATAGATCATGGAAGAGAAGAACGAACAAACCCTGCGCCCCTCGCTGCTGGATTATACGCGGGCCGAACTTGGGGAGTGGCTCGCCGCTCATGAGGATAAAGCCAGCCGCGCTGAGGTGGTCTGGCGCTACCTTTATCGGGAAGGGATCCAAAACCCCCACCGAATGACCGAGCTTCGGGAGGCGACCCGAGCGCTTCTTGACGAATCCTTTCAGGAGCGGCGCTTGACTCGAGAAGCCGTACGGGAAGACGATGATGCGACGGTGAAGTTTTTGTTTCGTCTCCCCGATGGTCATCTGATTGAAACGGTGCTGATGAAGCATCCCTACGGCCGCTCGGTCTGTCTGACCAGTCAAATCGGCTGCAACATGGGGTGCCGATTTTGCGCCAGCGGGCAACTTTTTCGGGAGCGCAGTTTAAAGGCCGGAGAATTGGTGGCTCAGTGGATGGAGGCCGCCCGTTGGCTCAACGAAAACGCGCCAGACGAGTCCTTGACGCATATGGTGCTCATGGGCATCGGCGAGCCTTTTGACAATTACGAAGAGGTCGTTCGCTTTTTGCGCATTGTAACGGACCAAAAGGGCCTGGCCATCGGCCCCCGGCACATCAGCGTCTCCACCAGCGGGTTGGTTCCGGGCATTCGCGCCTTTGCCCGAGAGGCCTTGCCGGTGAAGCTCGCCATCTCGCTGCACGCGCCCAACGATGCGCTGCGCTCGAGCCTCATGGCGGTGAATCGACGATATCCTTTAAAAGAGCTCATGGCCGCCGTGACGGAATACATTGATCGTTCGGGGCAGCGCGTGAACTTTGGATATATTTTGATTTCCGGCATCAACGACGACGTGAAGCAGGCTCAAGAACTGGCGGACCTGCTGCGCCCCTTAGGTCGGCGCGCCGCGGTGAATTTGATTCCTTATAACCCCGTGGCCGGCACCTCGTTTGAGCGGAGCAACAAAGAGGCCATAGACGCCTTTTATGAGACCTTGGTGCAGCAGGGAATTCTCTGCGTACGTCGAAAAGAACGGGGTAAGAACATCGATGCGGCCTGCGGCCAGCTGCGCAGCCGCTACCTGCATAACCCCGCTGAGTCCCCATCGCATCGCCCATAGGGCGTCGAGGGAAAGGAGAATTTCGCATGGAACCTTTAGCTTCACGGCTGCGGCCGCTGTCCTTGGATCAGGTCTTGGGGCAGCGCCATCTTTTGGGACCGAACAAGGTATTATCCGGCATGATCCGCAACCATCAACTGATGAATCTGCTTTTTTATGGGCCACCGGGGACTGGGAAAACCACTGTGGCCCGGCTTTTGGCCGATGTTTCCAACCGCCGCTTTGTGATGCTCAATGGCTCCACCGATTCCTTGAAGGACGTGCGGGAGGTGCTCAATGAAACCCAAACCATGATGGGGTTTCAGGGATTGGTGCTCTACATTGATGAGATTCATCTATTCAACAAGCGCAATCAGCAGATCCTTTTGGACTACATCGAGGACGGCCGCATTCTCTTAATCGGAGCCACCACGGAAAATCCGCATTTTGCCGTGTTCAAGGCTTTGGTTTCTCGCTGCGTGGTGGTGGAATTTCGAGCGCTTTCTCCACAAGAGCTAAAGGGCGCTTTGGATCGGGGCCTAAAGGCGCTCCAGGACGAATACCATCTAAAGGAACTTTCCATGGACGAAGGGCTGCGATCGGCCCTGGCCCACCAAGCGCAAGGCGACGCCCGACGAGCGCTGAATCTTTTGGAGGCGGTGTTTCTTAGTCGGGTGCGCAGCGGCGAATCGAGCCTTCTTTTGACGGGACGGGAGGCGGAGGATGTCCTGGGACGCCCCATCGGAGCCTATGATTCGGACGGGGATGTGCACTTTGATCTGTTGAGCGCTTTTCATAAATCCGTTCGGGGATCGGATCCCGATGCCTCCGTGGTGTATCTGGCCCAGCTTTTAAAAGGCGGAGATCTTTTGGCCCTTTGTCGGCGACTTCTTTGTATCGCCTCAGAGGATGTGGGTCTTGCGTACCCCTTGGCAATTCCCATCGTCAAAGCCTGCGTGGATTCCGCGCTCCAGTTGGGCTTGCCCGAAGCGATGCTGCCCCTAGTCAATGCGGTGGTCCTCTTGGCTACGGCCCCCAAATCCTCCAGCGCTCCCGAGAGCTATTGGGCCGTGGAAAAGGCCCTCTCGGAAAAAGCCTTGGGAGAGATCCCGGCGGATCTTCGCGATGCCCATTACGAAGGCGCCAAGGAGTTGGGGCGGGGCCTTGGATATCGTTGGCCCCATGCCTTTCCCCGTCATTGGATCCCTCAGGAGTATATGCCCACGGGGCTTAAAGGTGAGGTGTTCTACCGGTTTGGAGACAACAAAATGGAGCAGGCGAGCAAGGCGTATTGGGAGGCCCTCAAAGCTGAGGTTTTGGGGAAAAACCAAGGAAAATAAATCCCTTGTAAATTGACAGGAATAGTCGGATTATCCTATAATTATCTTATTGAGATTCCGATGAAGGAGGGTTTTTTCTTGAAACTGTCAACCAAGGGCAAATATGGCGTCAAGGCGATGGTGGATTTGGCCATTCACCGGGGGGAGGTCCCGGTCTCCATTAAAAGCATCAGCCAACGGCAAAACATTTCAGAGTATTATCTGGAACAGCTCTTTGCCCCCCTTCGCCGGGCTGAGATGATCAAAAGCATCCGAGGAGCACAGGGGGGATACATCTTAAACCGCGATCCAAAAACCGTTACGGTTCTTGAGATCATGGACATATTGGAAGGACCCATTGAGATTTCAGAGTGCCTCGAGCATGAGACGTGCGGCAACATCGACTGCTGCGCCACCCGCACCGTCTGGCGAAAACTCAAGGATGCCATTGACGGAGTCATGGAATCCATTACGCTTCAGGACATCGTGGATGACTACCGAAGAAACAATGAGCTTCAAATCAAAAAAAGCAGCAAAGGGGAGTACGAGCAATGAGGGATGAACAACGGATTATTTATATGGACAATGCGGCTACGACCCGCGTGAAGAAAGAAGTCCTCGAGGCTATGATGCCTTGCTTTGAAGAATTCTATTTTAATCCCTCGTCCATTTACGGCCCCTCTCAGCACACCAAGGCTCTTTTGGATGTGGCCCGGGACCAGGTGGCCAAAGCGCTTGGCTGCGATCCTTCCGAGGTCTATTTTACGGCTGGTGGCTCTGAGGCCGACAACTATGCCATTAAGGGCGTGGCGTTCCGCAATCGCGCCAAGGGCAATCACATCATCACCAGCGCCATCGAACATCACGCGGTGCTGCATACCTGCCAATGGCTGGAAAAGCAAGGGTTTGAAGTGACCTATCTGCCCGTGGATGAAGAAGGTTTTGTCACAGCTCGGCAGGTGAAAGAAGCCATGACGGACCAGACGATTCTGGTGTCCATCATGATGGCCAATAACGAAATCGGCACCATTGAGCCCATTGCTGAAATTGGGACGCTCTGCCGGGAACGCTCCGTCTATTTCCACACCGACGCCGTTCAGGCGGTGGGCCAGATTCCCATCGACGTCCAGGCCCTGAAGGTGGACCTTTTATCCCTGTCGGGGCATAAGTTGCACGCGCCCAAGGGCGTGGGCGCCCTTTACGTGCGTAAGGGCGTTCGCTTGGACAACCTCATTCATGGAGGAGCCCAAGAGCGGGGCCGGCGTGCTGGCACGGAAAATGTCGCAGGGATTGTGGCGCTGGGCAAAGCCATTGAATTGGCGGACGCCCACTTGGCAGAACACGCTCAGCGTATGAGGGGGCTACGGGATCGACTCATTGAAGGCATTCTTCAGATTCCCTACAGTCGCCTCAACGGACCGGCAGGGGATCGTCGGTTGCCCAACAACGTCAATGTGATTTTTGAGTTCATTGAAGGCGAAGGCATCCTCTTGAATTTGGATTTTGAAGGCATCTGTGGCTCTTCGGGATCCGCCTGCACCTCGGGCTCCCTGGATCCCTCCCACGTGCTCTTGGCCATCGGCCTGCCCCATGAGTTGGCTCATGGCTCGCTGCGGCTGACCTTGGGTGAATTCAATACGCCTCAGGAGGTGGAGAAGGTGATTGAAGTCCTACCCGGCATCATCGAAAAATTACGCAGCTACTCTCCGCTTTGGCTGAATCATCTGAAGGAAGAGCAGACAAAAAAAGTTCAATCCAAAGAAGACACTTTATAGGAGGCTAGAATCATGATTTACAGTCCAAAGGTAATGGATCATTTTCGCAATCCGAGAAATGTAGGAGAAATGGAACACCCCGATGCCATCGGGGAAGTGGGCAACGCCAAATGCGGCGATATAATGCGTATTTATTTAAAGGTTAAGGACAACGTCATTGAGGACGTGAAATTTATGACCTACGGGTGTGGCTCCGCCATCGCATCGTCCTCCATGGCCACCGAACTGATCAAAGGGAAAACGCTGGAGGATGCCTGGGAGCTCACCAATAAGGCCGTGGCGGAGGCACTGGAAGGGTTGCCTCCCATTAAAATGCACTGCTCGGTGCTCGCTGAAGATGCCATTCACGTGGCCATCAACAACTACCGCAAAGAGCATGGCCTGGAGCCTTGGGATTATCATGAGTCCGATCACGATCACGATCACGGCGATCCTCATGAGGATTCTGCGAAGGACGAGGAGATTTAAATGGCCCCATCGGCGTCCGGCGCCCCCAAAAGGGGAGCCGGTTTTGCCGTATTTTAGGACTTTTGTACAACCAAAAGAGAACGCTTCGGCGGACGAAGGCGCGCCCTCCCTCCGTTTGCAAAGTCAATAAAAAGGAGATGGAGATGGAAGAATACAAGAAAGCAGCAACGTCTGCCCCGAAAAAGGCCATGGTCGCTGAAGCCCTATTGAACGAGGGTGGTTTTGCGCCAAAGCAAGCCCGTCCCCGCGTCGTTTTGGGGATGTCTGGCGGCGTGGATTCCTCCGTGGCGGCCTATCTTTTAAAAGAGCAGGGCTATGAAGTCATCGGCGTGACCATGCAGATTTGGCAAGAGGATGAGGAGTACACCGACCGAGAAGGGGGCTGCTGCTCTTTATCCAGCGTCAATGACGCTCGGCGGGTGGCCGACCGGTTGGGGATTCCCTTTTATGTGCTGAATTTTCGCCAGAGCTTTCGAGAGAAGGTCATCGACTATTTTGTGGACGACTATCTTTCGGGAGAGACCCCCAACCCTTGCGTGGCCTGCAACCGCTATCTGAAATTCGATGAGCTTTTTCTGCGGGCCAAGGGCTTGGGGGCGGATTATGTGGCCACGGGTCATTACGCCAGGATCTATCAAGAAGACGGCCGTTATGTCTTGGAGCGGGCTAAGGACGATCATAAGGATCAGACCTATGCGCTCTATCATCTGACCCAGGAGCAACTGGCCCACACCCTGATGCCCTGCGGTGAATACCGCAAGGAAGACATCCGCGCCATTGCAAAAAAACTTGGACTTTTGGTGGCGTCGAAAAAGGATTCCCAGGACATCTGCTTTGTTCCCGACAAGGACCACGGCTCTTTTGTGTATTCCATGGTGCCTCAAAAAAAGAATCCCGGGGCCTTTGTCGACACCAAGGGTCGGGTATTGGGCGAGCATAAAGGCATCGCCTATTACACCGTGGGTCAGCGCAAAGGGCTGGGGATTGCCCTTGGGCATCCCGTCTTCGTGTTGCGCATTGATGCCTCGCGCAATGAAGTGGTGTTGGGATCCGATGCGGACCTTTATCATCATTCGCTGATCTGCGACGACGTCAACCTCATCATGCAGGAGGCGTTAAACGAGCCTCGGACCCTTACGGCAAAAATTCGCTATGCCGCAGTTCCGGCTCCTTGCCGTTTATCGCCCTTAGGGGACGGCCGTTGGCGGGCGGATTTTGAGGATGCTCAGCGGGCCATGACCAAGGGCCAAAGTGTCGTTTTCTACGATGGGGATCGGGTCTTTGGCGGCGGCACCATTCGGGAGATTGAATAGCGCCCTGGCGAAAAACAATTGACAAGAAAAATCCCCCTTTCTATAATGAATCGTAAAGTAAATACGAGATGCTGACGAAAGATAAGTAGGTCATGGTGCCTCATCCCCAGAGAGAAACCGCAGGTGGAAGGTTTTGGTGAAGCCATGGATTGAAGCTGCTTTTTGAGTCTCACGCAATGAGTGACGGTCCTTGGGCCGTAACTAGGGTGGTACCGCGGAACAAGACTTTGTCCTTTCGTCCCTAATTCAGGGGACAAAAGGACTTTTTTAATGTGGAGGTTTGGACGATGAATCAACCCATGACGATGAACGAATTACGACAAAGCTTTTTGGACTTTTTTTCGAAAAAAGATCACTTGGTAATGGAGAGCTTTCCTTTGGTTCCCAAAAACGACAAATCCTTATTGTTGGTCAGTGCGGGGATGGCGCCCTTGAAACCGTATTTCACGGGGCAGCTGACGCCGCCTTCGCCCCGGGTAGCCACCTGCCAAAAGTGCATCCGCACCGTGGATATTGAAAACGTCGGGAAAACCAGCCGTCATTTGACCTTCTTTGAGATGTTGGGGAATTTCTCCTTCGGCAATTACTTCAAAAAAGAAATCATCCCCTGGGCTTGGGAATACATGACCCAGGTGCTGAAGCTCCCCAAGGACCAGCTCTACGCCACCGTTTATGAGGACGATGATGAGGCGTTTGAAATCTGGGCTACGGAAACGGACATTGGGGAGGATCGCATCTTCCGTTTGGGCAAAGCCGATAACTTTTGGGAAATCGGCGTCGGTCCCTGCGGCCCCTGCTCGGAGATCCACTACGACTACGGCCATGCAGGGCCTCTCACAACGCGGGAAGAATTTGAAGAGGCCTCGGAGAAGGACCTGACGGTGGAGGTGTGGAACCTTGTGTTCACCCAATTCAATCGAGACGAAGAGGGGATCTATCATCCCTTGCCCAACCCCAACATTGATACGGGCATGGGGCTTGAGCGCCTGGCGACCATCCTCCAAGGGGTAAAAAACGTCTTTGAGATTGACACCATTCGAAAGATCCTGCAACAGGTAGAGGACGTTTTGGGGGTGACATACGGCAAGGAGCCTTTGGCGGACGTATCCTTACGCATCATCACCGACCATGTAAAATCCGCCGCCATGCTGATCAGCGACGGCGTCTTGCCCAGCAATGAGGGGCGGGGCTACATCCTTCGTCGCCTGCTGCGCCGTGCGGCACGTCATGGGCGGGTGCTCGGGCAGCGCGAACCGTTCTTGGCGTCGATTTTGCCCACCGTCTGTCAAGAGTACGGCGTCGCCTACCCGCTGCTTTTGGAAAACCAGGAGTACCTGATGAAGATCGTGGCTCTTGAGGAAGAGAAGTTCAATGCGACCTTAGACGGCGGCATGAGCGTTCTTCAGGGAATGCTCGAGGAAACCAAGGGGTCGGTTTTCTCCGGGGAATTTGCCTTCAAGCTCTACGATACCTATGGATTTCCGTTGGAATTGACGAAGGAGCTCATCGAGGAGAAAGGACTTTCTTTGGATGAGGCTGAATTTACGCAACGCATGAACGAGCAAAAAAAGCGAGCCCGTGCGGCCCGGGGCGAATCCAATTACCTGGGACAAGAAGCACACATCATCAATACCTTGAAGACAGGTCACCCCTACGAATTTACGGGGTACGATTTGGGACAGGATCAAGGAGAGCTCCTTCTTTTAGCCAATGAAGAGGGTCCGGTAGAGCAGCTTGAAGAGGGCGCTTTGGGGTATGCCATTCTTTCTCGGGCTCCTTTTTATGCCGAAATGGGTGGCCAAGTCGGGGATGTGGGAGAAATCCACGGAGCGCATTTTTGCTTAAAGGTCTTGGATACTCGGAAAAACACTTTGGGAGAGGTGGTGAACCGCATTGAGGTGGTGCAAGGCACCGCCGTTCCGGGGCCGGTGGAAAGTTCCCTTGTGGCAGAGCGGCGCCTTTCCATAGCCAGAAACCATACCGCCACCCATCTTTTGCACCGGGCCTTGAAGAAGGTCCTTGGGGACCACGTGCAGCAGGCGGGCTCCTTGGTCGAGGCAGACAAGCTGCGCTTTGACTTCAATCATTTTTCGCCCCTCACCGTGGAAGAGCTGCAGGCCGTGGAGGATGAAGTCAATGGACAGATTCTGGCCGCCCAGCCCGTCACGACCAAAGTCATGAGCCTCGAAGAGGCCAAAGCCTGTGGCGCCATGGCGCTCTTTGAGGCCAAATACGGCGAAAATGTGCGGGTGGTTTGCGCCGGAGAAGAGTCCGTGGAGCTTTGTGGGGGCACCCACGTTAAGAATACCGGGGAAATCGGGTCCTTCCTCATTGTATCGGAAACCGGTATTGCCGCAGGAATCCGACGCATCGAAGCGCTGACGGGTCGGCAAAGCCTTCTCCAGTGCCGTAGAGAAAAACAATGGCTCGAGGAAGCGGCACAACTTTTGAAGACCGCCCCTAAGGAACTCACGCGGCGCATTCGTCAGATGCAAAGCGATCTCAAGGAAGGAGAAAAGGAACGGGCGGCCCTTCGATCGGCGCACGCTCAGGATGAAGTTTCCGATCTCATGGCCCGCATGGAAACCGTGCATGACGTGCCCGTGGTGCGCGGTGTTTTGGCGGGTAAGAGCCCGCAGGAGCTTCGAGACCTCACCGAAAAGGTCTTGGATCGCCTAGACCACGGCGTCTGCCTTTTAGCATCGCGTCTGCCCGATAAAGTTGCCTTTTGCATCATGGTTTCCAAGGATTTGGCGGGCACGGTGCATGCGGGAAAACTCATCGGACAAGTGGCTAAGGTCGCAGGTGGCGGCGGGGGCGGTCGGCCGGATATGGCTCAGGCCGGAGGAAAAAACCCGGAGAAAGCGCAAGAAGCCGTGGATCTTTTGCCCACGCTGTTGTAAGAGAACGGGGCGCCTTGCCCCCCTTATCCTTACTCTTGAAACTATCGCTTAAGGAGCGTATAATAGAATGGAAGATCCATCCAAGGAGGGCGAATCATCATGTTGACTGATAAGAATCATACGGATGCCACAGTGACCATGGAGTTTGGAATTCCAAAGGAAGAGTCAACCCAGGTGAAAGAAGTCCTGGATGATGTTTATAAATCCTTAAGCGAGAAAGGGTACAATCCCATCAATCAAATTGTCGGGTATTTTATTTCCGGCGATCCGACCTACATTACGAACTATAATGGGGCGAGGACGAAGATCCGGAAACTGCATCGGGATGAAATCCTGGAAGTCATTCTCCAACATTACTTGGATATCAAGTAGTCTTTAAGGGTGCCACACAATTGGGGCACCCTTAAATTTGATTCAAACGAAGAGTCGGGCCCCGATTGTTAGACAGCGGATGTCTTTGGATCCGCAAAGGAGGACCATGATGCGAGTCCTATGTTTGGATGTAGGCGACCGGCGCATTGGGGTGGCCGTGTCGGATCCTACGGGATTTTTGGCCACAGGCCTTGGAACGATCACGAGAGGTCGCGGACCCCAAGAAAAGGAAGAAGCCGTCGGTGAAGTTCTCTCGTATAGTAAGCAAGTGGGGGCGGACTTTATTGTGGCCGGATACCCCAAAAATATGGATGGAACCTTGGGCTTTCAAGCGCAAAAGGTGGAGGATTTTCTCCAAGAACTGCAAAAGCAATGCCCTTTGGATATTGTGCGATGGGATGAGCGGCTCACAACGGTGAGTGCCCATCAGACCATGGCCAAAAAGAAAACGAAAATTAAGAAACGTAAAGAAGAAGTCGACAAGATCGCTGCTTGCTTTATATTGCAAAGCTATCTTGATTCTGCAGCATTTAAACAGCGAAAAGAAAGGTCCCCCAACGATGCGGACCACATCACAAAGAGCGAGGTGTAACAATGGAACATACCGTGGATCTGATCGTCCTCACCGGGGAGGATAATGAGGAATTTGAAGTAGAGGTCATCGATCGAGTCGAAGTCGGCGATAACGAGTATTTCATTGTCCGGCCGGTGGAAGAAGAAGACGTCTACACCGCCTTGCGCGTCGAGATGGATGAAAACGGAGAGGAAGCCTTCAGCACCGTGGATGACGATGAAGAAATCGCCGCGGTGGAGGAAGCCTACAGTTTATCCCTACTCGATGAGGATGATGCCTGATGACCAAGATGGATCAACAAAGCGTGGAGCGCATGAAGCAAATGCTCCGCGAAGGCGGATCCAAGCTGACGCCTCAGCGCCTCACCATTTTGGATGTTATTGTGCAAGAGGAAGGCAATCATCTCACCATTGAAGAAATTTTTGAAAAGGTCCGTGTGGTCAAGCCTGAGATGGGCGTGGCCACCGTTTATCGGACGATTCTGCTCTTTGAAGAGCTGGGCCTTGTCCAAAAATTAGACCTCAATGATGGGATCTATCGGTATGAACTCACCCATGAGGAAGAAACCCATGGCCATCACCACTTAATCTGCATGGCTTGCGGCCGGGTGGAAGAAGTTCGAGACGACCTCTTGGACTCCGTGGAGGAGATCATCGAGAAGGATTACCGATTCCGCATCAAGGACCATTCGCTGAAATTCTATGGATTATGCAGTGACTGCTATAAGAATGAAAGCGAGGAAACAAATGAGAAATCGAAGTAACAACGGACGCCCCGAAGGGTCACAGACGACCCCCAAAGCGGAGACCAATCCCGCCCGAGCGCGCAATGAGTATGGAGAATCCATCCAGGCAGAGGCGAAGAAAAGATCGCGGCGCAGCGCAAAGCCTGCAGCCGTAGAGGGCGCGGAAGGCGCGCCGGGCACCGCAAAGACCAGCGCCCCAAAACCCAGACGTCAAGCCCCCAAGCGCACGACATCCGAGGTGGGGGTGCAAAAAAGCGAAACACTTCAGGAGAAGCCCGCGCCAAGAGCGCCTAGAGGGCGTAAGCGGGTCGATCCCCCTGCCGCTGAAGCGGCAGCCTCTGCAGAACCCAAAGAACTGCAACCGCCCCAAAAGAGTCGCACCGGCTCCCCCACGCGCCGAGCCCCGCGTGCTGCCAATGCGCCGCAAGCGGCGACTCAAAAATCTCAAGACACCCGTCGGCGCCGCGCTCCTAAGGACACTAAGCCAGTCCAGGACGGCACGGTGCATCATCGCGGTCCTGTGGTGCGCATGGTGAGAAATCAAGAGGGCCACAATGAAGAGCTGATCATTCAAAATAACAGCGACAAGGACGCCGTACGCGTGATTCCTTTAGGCGGATTGGACGAGATCGGCAAGAACATGACCGTCATTGAATACCGCGAAGAGATGATCATCGTGGACTGTGGCTTGAAGTTCCCAGAGGACGAAATGCTGGGCATTGACATCGTCATTCCAGATGTGACCTTCCTTGAGGACAACCTCAAGCGCATTAAGGGGTTTTTCATCACCCACGGGCATGAAGACCACATCGGTGCCTTGCCCTACATCCTCAAAAAGATCAATGTGCCGGTCTACGCCACGCAGCTGACCTTGGGACTTATTGAAATCAAGCTGCGCGAGCACGGCCTCTTTGATAAAGTGCGGCTGCATGTGGTGAAGCCCAAGGACGTCATCAATCTCTCCCACATGAAGGTCGAATTCATCAAGACCAATCACTCAATTCCCGATGCCTGCGCCTTGGCCATTCATACGCCGGCAGGGATGCTGATCCATACGGGAGACTTCAAAATTGATTTGACGCCAGTGGATGGCGACGTCATTGATTTGGCGCGGTTTGCCGAACTTGGAACGCAAGGAGTGCTGGGCCTTTTGGCGGAATCCACCAACGCTGAGCGTCCGGGCTACACCCAATCGGAACGCACCATCGGACGCAATTTTGAGAAAATATTCCTTGGCGCCAAGGGCCGCATCATCGTGGCGACCTTCTCCTCGAACGTACATCGGCTGCAGCAAATTGCGCAGGCGGCCGTGAAAATGGGCAGAAAGTGCTGCTTTACGGGGCGGAGCATGGAAAACGTCGTGGGGGTTGCCCGAGAGCTTGGGTACCTCTCCATTGAAGATCGGCACATCATTTCGGTGGATGATATCAAGCGGTTCCGGGACGATCAGCTGTGCATCATGACCACGGGAAGCCAGGGGGAGCCGATGAGTGCCTTGACCCGGATGTCCATGGGCGAGCATCGGCGCATCAAGATTCAGCCCGGCGATACGGTGATTCTTTCCTCTCACCCCATTCCGGGAAATGAGAAAAGCGTCTCGCGCACCATCAACTACCTCTATAAGCTGGGCGCTGAGGTTATCTATGAGGCCATCGAAGACGTTCACGTCTCCGGTCACGCCTGCCAAGAGGAATTAAAGCTCATCCATGCGCTGGTGAAGCCCAAGTACTTTATTCCCGTACACGGAGAGTACCGGCACCAAAAGGTTCATTCCGAGCTGGCTCAGACCATGGGCATCGCGAAGGAGAACATCATCATTCCTTCCAATGGGGACGTCATTGATTTGTCTCAGGAAAAGGGCATCCGCACCCTGGGGCGCGTGCGCTCGGGCCAAGTCCTCGTGGATGGCTCTGGTGTTGGGGATGTAGGCAATGTGGTGTTGCGCGACCGCAAGCATTTGTCGGAAGACGGGATCTTGACGGTGGTGGCCACCATCGATTCCGAATCAGGCGTGTTGATCGCAGGACCGGACATCATCTCTCGAGGGTTTGTGTACCTAAAAGAAGCCGAAGGCCTTTTGGAAAATGCCCGGCGGATGGTGCAGCGGTTGCTTATCGAAGCGGAAGGCGATCGATTCAAGAGCGTGGATTTCTTGAAAAACAACATAAAGGAAGAACTGAAGAACTTCCTTTATCAGCGCACCAAGCGCAAGCCCATGATCCTTCCGGTCATCATGGAGATCTAAGGCCCTTCTAAGGCCCTTTCAGGGCGCCTTAGAAAGAAGGGTGAGGCACGGATTTGATCCAAAGAGGCCCGAAGTGCTTCGGGCTTCTTTCCACGAAAAAAACGAAAAAGCTTGCCCCACTGCGGGGAGAAGGTCTATGGATTTGGAGGAATAACGCATGAATAATATTTATGACAAAGCCCATGAATTGGCCCAGGTTTTGAAACAGGACGAGACGGTGTGCGCGTATCGCGAGGCCGTACAAAAAATAGAATCGGATGCGTCCAAGAAAAAAATGGTGGAGGATTTCCGCGCCATTCAGTTCGAAGCGTACCAGGCAAAGATGACCAAGGGGGAAGTCGGCGACGAAACCAAAAAGCGCCTGGAAGATTTGGTGGCCATCATTCAACTCAACCCCGAGGTCACGGATTTTTTGAATTGTGAGCAGCGCTTTAGCGTGCTCTTCAACGACATCATGAAGATCCTAAACGATGCCATTGGCGTCGAGATCATCGGATAATTGACATAGAGCAAGGCCCATTGGATACGTGAGGTATCCAATTTTCTTTGAAACGGCAAGGGGGCTTTTAGGAGGAAACATGTACCAAAGAGAAGAAATACGAAACGTGGCGATAATCGCCCACGTAGACCACGGCAAGACCACCTTGGTGGATGCATTGCTCCGGCAAAGCCATACCTTCCGTGACAATGAAAAAGTAGCAGAACGCGTGATGGACTCGAATGATTTGGAGCGGGAGCGGGGCATCACGATCCTCTCCAAGAACACTTCGGTGAAATACCAGGGGCATACCATCAACATCGTGGATACCCCAGGGCACGCCGATTTTGGCGGAGAAGTTGAACGTGTACTGAAAATGGTGGATTCCGTGCTTTTGGTCGTGGACTCCTATGAGGGCCCCATGCCTCAAACCAAATTTGTGCTCAAAAAAGCCTTGGAGCTGATGCACTGCCCCATCGTCGTCATCAACAAGATCGACCGAAAGGATGCTCGGCCCAACGAGGTCATCAACGAAGTCTTTGACTTATTTTTAGAACTGGGGGCAACGGATGAGCAGTGTGATTTTCCGGTGCTTTACGCCTCGGCCCGAGAAGGGTATGCCATGGAAGAGCCGGACGGTAAAGGGGAAACCATGACGCCGCTCTTTGACGCCATTATAACCAAGGTCAAGCCGCCCACGGGGGATCCCGACGCACCGCTGCAAATGTTGGTGTCCACCTTGGATTCCTCAGAGTATATGGGCAAGCTGGCCGTGGGTAAAATCGAACGTGGGCGCATTCGTAAAAACATGAACGTCGCCATTATGAACCGAGACGGCAGCCTGAAAAAGAATACCGTTTCTGCGCTCTTCATCAATGAAGGCCTCAAGCGGGTGGAAACTCAAGAGGCGAGCCTTGGGGATATCGTGGCCATTGCTGGCTTGGGCGATGTGAGCATTGGCGACACCGTTGCGGACGCCCTGGCGCCCGAGGCCTTGCCGTTTATGGACATCGATGAACCGACGCTTTCCATGAATTTCATGGTCAACGATTCGCCCTTTGCCGGGCGCGAAGGAGACTTTGTCACGTCTCGTCATTTGCGCGACCGTTTGATGCGGGAAATTCAGACCAACGTCTCCATGCGGGTTCAGGAGCTTTCACCCGACTGCTTTGAAGTCTCGGGGCGCGGCGAACTGCATTTGTCCATACTCTTGGAAACCATGCGCCGAGAGGGCTATGAGCTTCAGGTTTCCAAGCCCTCGGTCATCTTCCATGAAGTAGACGGCAAGCGCATGGAGCCTATGGAAGCGCTGACCATTGATGTGCCCGAAGATTTTGTCGGCCCCGTCATGGAAAAGCTCGGGCCGAGAAAAGCAGAGATGGTGAACATGTCTTCTGCGGTCAATGGCTACAGCCGTTTGGAGTTTGTCATTCCCGCCCGCGGACTCATCGGTTTTCGCAATGAATTTATGACCGATACCCGGGGCAACGGCATCATGAACCACGTCTTCAAAGGCTACGGTCCGTATAAAGGCGACATTCCCGAGCGCAACCGTGGCTCCCTGGTGGTCTTTGAGACTGGAACCGCCATCACCTATGGCCTTTTCAATGCGCAGGAGCGGGGCGATCTTTTCTTGGACGCCGGCACCGAGGTGTATGCAGGGATGATCTGCGGGCAGTGCGCCCGAGCCGACGATATCGAAGTCAACGTCTGCAAGAAAAAACACCTCTCCAACACTCGGAGCTCCGGATCGGACGATGCGTTGAAACTGACGCCCCCCATTCAAATGTCGTTGGAAAACTGCTTGGAATTCATCCGCAATGATGAACTGGTGGAAATCACCCCGAAAAACATTCGGATGCGCAAGCGGATTTTGGATCCCACGCTGCGCAAGCGGGCCGCTCGCAAATAAAAATGCGGGCCCAAGCCTTGGTGGATCTTGTCAGGAGGTAATGATGAAAAAAGTCCTGATTACGCTTATAATGGTTCTTCTTTTGGTTGGGGGCTTGCTCTTCGGAGCCTGGACGATGTATCACAGCAATGCAGCAGCGCCTTTTGCCGCAGGGGAGCCCATCACGGTAGCGGTTTCGGCCAACGAATCCCTCAACGAACTGGTGGATCGGCTGGGCCGGGACGGCCGGCTGAAAAACGCCTGGCTCTCCAAACTCTACTATCGACTGTCGGGCTTGGATCGATCCATTCGACCTGGCCGCCACGAGGCGCCTGCAAAGACGGATCTGAAAGGATTTTTGGCCGCGCTACAGACCCAGAGCTTGGACGACATTACGGTCACCATTCCGGAGGGATTGACGCTAGAGGCGGTGGCTTCACGCCTGGACGCGGCGAAGCTTTTCCCCAAAGAGGAGTTCTTGGAAGCCGCTGAGGCCTTTGCCGCGCCGGAGGTTATTCCCGCCAAGGGGAATCGCCGCCATCGTTTGGAGGGTTATTTAAAGCCCGATACTTACACCTTTTCTAAGGGAGTGGCGCCCCGAGAGGTGTTGCGGGTTATGAGTGAAGCCTTCCAAAGGGATCTGAGGCGCCTTTTGGCCGAAACGGGTCGTCACCTGAGTGCCTCTGAAATTGATGCGGTGATCGTGAAGGCGTCCATGATTGAAGGAGAGACCAACAATCGGGAAGAGCGTGCGAAGGTGGCTTCGGTCATTGAAAACCGATTGGCCCAGAAGATGCCGCTGCAGCTTGACGCCACGGTGCTCTACGCCTTGAAAACGGGCCCCCGTGAATTGACGTATCAGGATCTGGAGGTTCAAAGTCCCTACAACACCTATTGGGTGAAGGGACTGCCCGCAGGCCCGATTTGCAGCCCCTCCACCCATTCCATTCGCGCAGCCTTAACCCCAGAAAAGACCGCCTATATTTATTATGTGCTCAATCCCAAGACGGGAAAGCATTTCTTCACAGCCTCCTATGATGAGTTTTTGAAGAAAAAGGATGAGTTTTTAGGGTCCCATGAGGCGCCACCCGTCTCAGGAGACTCCTCGGTGCCTGGACCGAAAAATCCCCATGAGGGCCCTAAAATTTTCCCCGGGGGCCTGGAGCGAAAAACCCCTTAAGCCCTGACCTTAGCGATGCGCTGGCGCATCGGACGAGAACGAAAGAGGATTCCCTATGAACATCACGCAGACCGAAACGGCCCGTTACTTAAAAGAGATCGCTCGGCGTAAGCAAGAGCCCGATCTCTTGGCGATGGAAGATTTTGCCCAAGGGCGATTCATTCCCATCTTGCAAAAAGAGGCAGGGGAGGTTCTGCGTTTTTTTGTGGCGTGGCAGGCCCCTCAGCGGATTTTAGAGCTCGGGTGCGCCATCGGTTATTCCGCCATTCTCATGGCCCGGGCCGCAGGCCCAAGGGTGCATATTGATACCTTAGAGCGGGAGGACGCCCTTTGTGATTTGGCGGAGGCGTTCATCGCCGAGCGAGAGCTCTCAGAGCAGATCACCGTGCACCGCGGCGAAATCGACGAGCTATTGCCGACGCTGTCCGGACCTTATGATTTTGTGTTCATGGACGCCGGAAAAAGCCACTATAGTGAGTACCTCAAAAAAGTGCTGCCGCTGCTTTCTCCGCAGGGCGTGATTCTTTGCGACAACGTCCTGGTGCGGGGCCTTGTTGCCGCGCAGGGCACTTACCGAAAGCATTCCACCGCCATCCTCTCCATGCGTTCCTTTATTGAGGAAGCTTCTTTTATGGCGCGATTTACCACGGCCATTCTCCCTGTGGGAGACGGCATGCTGATTATGAAAGACAAGGAAGATCCAGATGAAGCAAGATCATAGACCGGAGCTTTTGGCCCCGGCAGGAAATTTAGCCAAACTGAAAACCGCCGTTGATTTTGGCGCAGATGCCGTTTATCTTGGCGGACCCCGTCTAAACCTTCGCGCCTTTGCCGATAATTTCTCCTTGGAGGAAATGGCCGAGGGCATTGCCTATGCCCATGGGCGGGGGCGAAGGGTCTATTTGACCTTGAACGTTTTTCCGCATGAAGCGGATCTCATTGGGCTTGCGGAGTATTTAAAAGAGATGCAGGGGGTGGGGGTCGATGCGCTCATTGTCTCAGACCCGGGGATCATCCTTGCTGCCCGGGAAGTGATCCCGCAGATGGAACTGCACCTCTCCACCCAAGCCAACACCGTCAATTCGGCAGCGGCCCGGTTTTGGCATCAGCAGGGGATTGCACGCATAGTCCTCGCGCGGGAGCTGTCTTTAGAGGAGATTCGTGCCTTACATCAAGAGATTCCGGACACGTTGAGCTTGGAGGCTTTTATTCACGGGGCCATGTGCATGGCCTATTCGGGCCGCTGCCTGATGTCCCACGTCATGACGGGCCGCGACGCCAACCGAGGTGCCTGCGCGCAGCCTTGCCGCTATCACTATACAGTGGTCGAGGAGAAGCGGCCCAATCAGTCCATGGACCTTTTGCAGGATGATCGGGGCAGCTACATCATGAGCGCTAAGGATCTATGCATGATCGATCATCTGCCGGATCTTTTGGCGGCGGGCATCAGCTCCTTGAAAATCGAAGGGCGCATGAAGTCAGAATTTTATGTGGCGTCCGTCGTCAAAGCGTATCGTGAGGCCTTGGATCTTGCGATGATTGATCCGCTTGGCTATAAAGTTCAGTCGGCGTGGCGCAATCTTTTAGAGAACGTCAGTCATCGCACCTACCACACGGGCTTTTATTACGGTCGCACGCAAGAGATGATTCACGCTGAGGGGCAATACCTTCGGGGCTTTGATCTCGTGGCCATGGTGCTTGAGGAGTTGGGGGAGGGACGCTACCGCCTTTTGGAGAAAAACCGACTCTTTCCGAAAACCCCCGTGGAGATTTTGCGCAGCGAAGGGCCCGTCCAAGAGGCTGTGCTGAGTGACTTTTTCGATGAAGAAGGCCATTCCATCGCGGTGGCCAATCAAGCCGCCATGATCTTTCAGTGCAAAAGCTCCGTTCCCCTGAAAGCGGGGGACATGCTGGTGCAGTCCGCCAAATTTCGCCAATAGGCCCCATAAGGAGGAGCGTTCCATGAATCAACCCATTCTCATCGGCATCACCGGAGGGACCGGTTCTGGCAAAAGCAGCATCGCCAAGGCCATCTTTCAGCGGTTTGGGGAGGAGTCCATTGCCTTGATCCCCCAGGATTCTTACTATAAAGACCAAAGTCATTTGGCTTTTGAAGAGCGGATCCGCACCAATTACGACCATCCCTGTGCCTTTGATACGGATCTGCTCATCGAGCACCTCCATGAACTCATGGCGGGGCGCTCCATTGAGATGCCGCAGTACGATTTTACTTGGCACAATCGAACCTCTGAGACCCAAACCGTGGAGAGCCGCCCCATCATCATCGTGGAAGGCATCCTAGTGTTGGAGGATGCCAGATTGAGGGATCTTTTGGCCATTAAGATCTATGTGGATACCGATGCCGACATTCGGATCCTGCGGCGCCTCGTACGCGATATGGAGGAACGGGGCCGAGATGTGGCTTCGGTCATCGAGCAGTACCTGGACGTGGTTCGTCCGATGCACCTACAATTCATCGAACCCACGAAAAAATACGCAGACCTCATCATTCCCGAGGGGGGACAAAACCATGTGGCCATTGACGTCATGGTTCGCTCCATCGGGACCCTTGTGGATGAGGGGTTTAAAGAAACCCTCGGGCAGCCATAAGTCTTTTAAGAAGAGCCTTTTTCTTTGCGAGAAAAGGGCTCCTTTTTGTTTAGAGGCGGGAGCTCCTGGCATAATCCCCAATAAAGGGGGGAGACCTATGGAGAAGGAATTACACGAGCTTTTGGCCTCGGGCCGGGACCAGCGAGCCACGGATCTTTTGCTGCGGGAGGAGGAAGCGGTGTATGTACGCATCAACGATCGCCTGGTTCAAGGGCAGGGGGTAGCCAGTAAAGCGCTGATGAGTTGGCTTTTTACCCGAAGCATTCCTGGAAGCAGCGTGTCCGAGGGCGCCAAGGGGTTGGATGTCGATCAGGCGTATGAATGGGACGGCCGCTGCCGGATGAATCTATTTACTTCTCAAGGCAAGCGCTGCTGCTGCATTCGTCTGTTGCCCCAAAAAGTGCGGTCCTTGAAGGAACTGGGCGTATGTGAAGCGTTGCCTGCGCGCATTCATGCCCATAGGGGGCTTTGTCTTTTGGTGGGAAAAACCGGATCGGGGAAGAGCACCACCCTGGCGGCGCTGCTGACGGCTTTGACCGAGGAGGCGCCCTGGCACATCATCACCTTGGAGGACCCGGTGGAGGTGGTCTTGACGGCCCGTCAGGGCCTCATCACGCAGCGGGAGCTCGGACGCGACTTTTTATCGTTTGAAGAAGGCATCCGCAGCGCCCTTCGTCAAAGTCCGGATCTTTTGATGATCGGGGAGATCCGGGACCCCATCAGCTTACGAGCCGCTCTGGCGGCTGCAGAGTCTGGGACAGGGGTTATTGCCACCATGCACTCCTTGGGGGCTCAGGGGACCCTCTCGAGGATGCTGCACATGTTTTCCGCCGCCGAACGGGACTTTGTTCGCTTTCAAATCGCCGCTACCTTGAATTTTCTGCAAAGTCAGATTTTAGTTCCATGGAACGATGGGCTGAAATTGGATTATGAACTGCTGCTAGGGACCCCCGCCGTGTCTTCAATCATTCGAGACGGTCAATTTGCGAATCTAAAGAATTGTATCCTTCTTGGGCGAAGACTCGGCATGAAACCTTTTGAAGAGCAGGTGGGGGCATCAGCGGTTCCTTAAAAGGAAGACCAAAGGGGGCCATCGGATGTCAGGGGTTGGGGGATCTTAAGGAGAAAAAGGAAGTTTCCAGGCATGAGGGTGGGGTTTTCATGGTATAATAGGCCTGTACTTCAAGCGGAAGTCACTTTGTAGGAAAGTGGCTTTTTTTACGGAATGAAAGCGAAAGGAGAAAGCCATGAACTTTCTCAAAACAGGCTTGGACTGGCTGCTGTGGCTGATCAGTACTTTGGCCTTCATCATATCTCTCTATTATACCTTTTTAGCGATATTTTCCCTCTACGTGCGCCGGCGCAAGGCCAAGGAGCAGGGGGAACGCAGCTTCGCCATCGTCATTCCGGCCCACGACGAAGAGGAAGTCGTGGTACAAGGCATTGAATCGGTGATGAGAAGCCACTACCCCAAAGCGCTTTTTGATGTGTATGTCATTGCGGACAACTGCACGGATCAAACCGCTCAAAAAGCACAAGAAGCCGGGGCCATCGTGCATCGCAGGGAGGATCCCGAGCATGGCGGCAAAGGATACGCCTTGGAGTGGTTCTTTGAGCGATTGCTGAAGATGAAAAAACAGTACCGCAGCGTCGTTATTTTAGATGCCGACAACATCATTCATCCGGATTTTTTGAAAAACATGAACCGAAAGATGAACCAAGGCTATGAGGTAGTGCAGGGCTATTTGGATTCCAAGAATCCCTTTGATTCGGCCATCACCGGCTTTTATTCCGTGGAGTTTTGGATTTCCAACCGCATGCTCAAGCTCTCTCGAGACAACCTCGGCATCTCCGCTCAGCTGGGCGGAACCGGATTTGCCGTGAATTCAGACATTTTGCGGCACTACGGCTGGGATGCCACCTGCTTGACGGAAGATTTGGAGTTTACGTGCAAGCTTTGTCTTAATGGATATCGCGTGGGCTGGGCCCATGATGCCGTGATCTTCGATGAGAAGCCCTTGACGTTAAAGGCCAGTTGGCATCAACGAAAGCGCTGGATGCAGGGGTTTGCGGACGTCTTTAGCCAGTATTTCTTTCCCTTGATGAAAAAGGGAATAAGAACCGGCAGCCTAGCCATGGTGGATTGTGCCATCTATTCCATTCAACCGATCCTGTTGATCATCTTCGGGATAAACGCCCTTTTGAGCATCGGTGGCAACATCCTGAGCCTTTTGCAGGTAGCTCAAGGCGTCATGCCCTCCCTGCCGGTGTTGGATGTCACTTTAAAAGGCATTCTCTTTGCCGGTGCGACGGGATTCCAGATTCTTTTTTCCCCATGGGTCCTTTGGAAGGATGGAAAGCTCTCAGGTAAAAGCCTCCTCTATTATGTTTTATACCCCCTTTATCTCGTGACCTGGTTGCCGGTGGCCCTCTTGGGAATCTTGCATAAAAACGACAAGCATTGGTCCCATACCATCCATACCCGGGCTATTACCATCGATGAGCTCAACGGGAAATAAGCAATTCAACCACCGTCTCTTGGCCTAAGAGCGGTGGTTTTTAATTGGCCGTGGGCGCGAAACAAAAAATAGGAAAAGATTTTCGCTCTTTCTGGGCTAAATTTTTTTTGGGCGTTCCTTTCCCTGTAAGACCCATGTATAATGGGGATATTGATGGCTTTTGCGGTCCTTAAAGTTAACATATTATATTTTAGTGCAACTTATGCTTAAGGCATGGAAGAAAAAAGGGGGGATCATTTTGGCGCAAGACCAATTCATCACAGGGCTGGACCTTGGATCCTATTTGATTAAGGCTTCAGCCATTACCGGACGAAACGGCGACATCATCTTCTCAGCCTATGGAGAATCCCAGGGAATTGAGGACGGGGTCGTGACCGATTCGGTGCGGCTTTTGGCCAGCATTAAAAGCGTGCTGCGTCAATTGGAGCTCAAGACGGGGGCTCCGGTGACGGCGGTGTTTTTGAATGTGGATACGGCCTACACAAGGCAAGAGGCAAACCTTGGGTCCTCTGCTGTACGCACTGGTGTGGTGACGGAAAATGACATGATCCGGGCCATTCAAAGCGCGATGCGCGTGGCGAAGGGAACCGACGAAGAGGTCTGCGATGTGCTGTTGGGCGACTATAAGGTCGACGGCGTAAAGTTCGCGGCGCCCGTGGGGGTAAAGGGCCATTTGATTGACGTATCCACCCAAACGATCCTCGGGGATCTTTCCGTCGTGGACGGGCAGGCGAGGGTTCTTCAGGGGGCTGGATTGAAGGTGCTGGGGACCGGCCTTTCGGTTCACGGCATGGCCAATCTTATGTTGAGCCGCTCCCAGCGTTATGACGGCGTGCTGATGATTGATGCAGGCCATCGGAAAACCGATGTGGCGGTGCTGCGCAACAACCGCATCATGTATTCAGAGACCCTCCCTTTGGGGGGCCGAAACATTACAAAGGATCTTTCCATTATTTTGAAGATCTCTATGCGTGAGGCTGAGGATCTGAAGGTGGCTTACGGCAGTGGAAAGCTTCCGCCTTCTCATGCCAAATATGAGCTGATTAAGGAAATCACCACGGCGCGTATGGATGAAATCTTGCGCTATGTAAAAAAATCCTTTGAGGCCTATCCGCACCACGGCGAGATTCGCCAAGCCTGTCTCTACGGCGGAGGACTTTGCGGATTCAAGCAGATTCCAGAGCTTGCGCAAGAGATTTTAGAATTGTCTACAAATGCGCTTACTTCTGATATAATGAGGAGTGACGATGTTTTCTCCCTCAACGCAACGGGTGTGGCCTACAACATGATCCATGAGCTTCAGGCAGGCTTGATTGCGCAAATGTGGGAAGACAATGAACCCGATGACCCAAGGTCTTTCGGAGAACCCGATGAGGATTATTTCTCGATTTTTGACAAGGTGCGCAAAAAAACGAGAAAGACCGTAGGGGGTCTTTTGGAATACGATGAAGACGACGAACAAGGGGATGAGGATCGGTCGTATCGGTCCAGAACCCAGGAGGATTTCCATAAGAAAGCCTCGGAGAACAGCTTCAAAAGCAGAATGAAAAAACTATTTGGATTTCGATAGGGGGACAACAGCATGTTAGATTTTGATCTCGAAGTAACTGGACCGGCAAACATTAAAGTCGTTGGCTGCGGCGGAGGCGGAAACAACGCCGTCAACCGCATGATCATGGAAGGTCTTGCCAATGTGGACTTCATATCCGTTAATACGGATAAACAGGCGCTGAGCCAGTCCAATGCACCACATAAAATTCAGATTGGTGAGAAGCTCACCAAGGGATTGGGCGCAGGCGCAAACCCCGAAATCGGCCAAAAAGCAGCCGAAGAATCAAAGGAAGAAATTGAAGCGGCTTTAAAAGGGGCCGACATGGTCTTCATCACTGCGGGTATGGGGGGCGGTACCGGAACGGGCGCAGCGCCCATCGTTGCGGAGATTGCCAAATCCATGGGCATTCTCACCGTCGGCGTAGTGACCAAGCCCTTCCTCTTTGAAGGAAAGGCCCGCATGAAAAATGCAGAGATTGGCATCGAGAACCTTAAAGGCAAGGTGGATTCCTTGGTGACCATTCCCAACGAGCGGTTGCTTTTGATTGTAGATAAGAAAACCAGCTTCAAGGAATCCTTTAAAAAGGCCGATGAAGTCCTGCGCCAAGGCGTTCAGGGCATTACGGACCTGATTACGGAAAACGGCTTGGTGAATTTGGACTTCAACGACGTCCGGGCCATCATGTTAAATCGTGGAGTGGCTCACATGGGCGTCGGCTATGGCAAGGGCGACAACAAAGCCACGGACGCTGTTAAGGCCGCCATCTCTTCCCCGCTTTTGGAAACCTCCATCAATGGAGCCACGGGCATTTTGCTGAACGTTACGGGCGGAGAGGACTTATCCTTGCTTGAGGTCAACGAAGCGGCTGAAGTGGTAAAAGAAGCCGCCGATCCCGACGCCAACATCATCTTTGGTGCCGTCATCGATCCAGAGCTCAACGACGAGGTAAAAATCACCGTTTTGGCCACGGGCTTTGAAATGCCGATGCCCAAGGTGGAGAAAAAGGGTCAGCGGGAAGAAAGAAAGCCCGAAGAGCGCCTGTTTCCCACTTCCCAAGAACCTCAAAGAGGGTTTGAGCGTGCCCCCCAAAGAGAGTATGCTCGGGAGGCTTATCGTGAAGAGCCCCGCCGCAGCGAGCCCGCGTATCGCCCGGAAGAGGAAGAAGAAGATCAGATCGAAATTCCTGCCTTTTTGCGCAACCGTAGATAACGCAATTATGGCCGCTAGGATCGGCATGGATGGGGAAGGCGTCTCGCACTTTTGAGCCCTTCTCCTTTGCCATGACCGCTCCGTTTCGCGTCTTAGGGCCATTTGAAAGGACGTGTAGGTATGAAGTGCCCGTATTGTGGCCATGACAAAACAAGCGTGATCAATTCTCGACCCATAAACAATGGGGAGTCGGTGAAACGCCGCCGCAGCTGTCCAAACTGCGAGGCGAGATATTGGACTTTGGAGACGGTTTGGCGTCAGCCCATCACCGTGATTAAAAAAAATCAGTCCAAGCAGCCTTATGAACGCAATAAAATCCTTAAAGGATTGGTCCGCTCCAGCGAAAAGCTCAAATTGTCCATGGATGATTTGGAGCGGGTGGTGGACGAGATCGAGCAGGATTTATCCGATGAAATGGTCTCGGAAATTACCAGCGAGCGCTTGGGGAATTTGGTGTTGGAAAAATTGAAAAACCTCGATGAGGTCGCCTATATTCGCTTTGCCGCAGTGTATCGCCGCTTCAGCGACATCAACACCTTTTTGGAGGAAATTTCCAATCTTTTGGAACGGGAACCTTCTTCCGAGGCCCCAAAGTCTCTCGACGAAGAGGACCCAGTCGCCAACCACCGCCAGTAGGAGAGGAGCGTCTACGGCTTTTTTGAAGTCACGCAGCCATCCAATAGACATCAAGGGCTGATCCAGGGGAATCGGCCAAGGGAGAGTAAAAACATGCCAAAGACCATCAAGGATATGGATGCCCGCATCATGAAGGCCGGAGCGGCGCTGTTTGGAAGCCAGGGCTACCACAACGTCGAAATGAAGATGATCGCGAAAGAGTGCGATGTGGCCGTCGGAACGTTGTATAACTACTACCAAAGCAAATGGGACGTCTTTTCCCGAGTGTTGCGCCTTTTTTGGCGAGATCTGTTGCAGGAGATGAGAGAGTCCTCCCATCAAGAAAATTCCTTGGAGGCGTGCATCCGCCTGTTGGACGAGCGGTTAAAGGGGCGCCAATCCTTAGCCGCTATTTTCTACTCCGTAGACTGTCTGGATGCGTTGCAGCAGCGGGAGGTGGCGGATCTTAGGGACAACGTCGTTAAGGATCTGGCAGAGCTCATTACCCCTCACCTCAATCCCCAGAGCGTTCAAGGGTTTGAAGAGCCGGCCCTTCGAGTGGCGAGCATGCTCCTTTTGATGCTTTCGCATATGGAAGAGCATTTTGACAACAACAGCGCCTTCTTGCTGCTGTCCTTAAAAAACGCATTCATCTCATAGCTTTTGGTCCCCAGGTCCTAAAGACAGCCTCCACCGTGTGAGGGGCTGGTCGTTTAGGACCTGGGCTTTTTTTGATGGGATGTTAAAAATGCGTAAAAAACAAATGGCGGTCCCCACATGCAAGGGGAGCCATGATAGGGTTACCTTGAGGACGTGTGAGGAGGATGCAACATGGCAGAAAAAGTACTCATCATCGATGATGAAGAACATATTGTGGAATTAATTCGCTACAATCTGGAAAGTGCTGGGTATGAGACCGTATCCGCCGCCAACGGCGCACAGGGGCTGGAGAGGGCTCGCAGTGAGGCCCCAGATTTGGTGTTGCTGGATTTGATGCTACCCTTGGTGGATGGTTTGGAGGTCTGCAAAAGAATGCGCTCCGAGGATAAATTGAAAAACATCCCCATCATCATGCTCACCGCAAAATCCGAAGAGATCGACAAAATTCTGGGGCTGGAACTGGGCGCGGATGACTATATGACGAAACCCTTCTCGGTGCGTGAACTCACCGCCCGGGTCAAGGCGGTGCTTCGCCGAGCGACGCCTGCGGAAGAAGAAGGGGAGGTCTACCGCTTCCAAGATGTGGCCATCGATTATGATAAACATGAAGTGAAAAAGCAGGGGCGAAAGGTGGATCTGACATTAAAAGAGTTTGATTTATTGGATATGTTAATTAAAAACAGGGGGAAAGTCTTGACGCGGGATCTTTTGCTGGATAAGATCTGGGGCTACGAATACGTGGGCGAGACGCGGACCGTGGATGTGCACATTCGCCATCTTCGGCAAAAGCTTGAGCCCGATGATAAAAATCCCCGATACATTGAGACGGTGCGCGGCATCGGCTACCGCTTCAATGACGCTCCGGATCCTTGAAACGAAGAATCCTTCTAGCCCTTTTCCTTTTGGGGCTTTGCGGCGTGTTGATGGCGAGCTCTTTGCTGCTTCTCTTATCGCGTGCCCAATGGAAACAGCAGCAGGGAGCGGAGCTTTTGCGCTCAGCGCAATGGCTGGCCCGTAGCGCACAAGATGCAATCACCTTGCAAAAAAAAATGACGGACCCCTCCTTTGAAGGGACTTTTGCCTATCTTTTCCAGGGGGAAGGTTCACTTCTTTTCAAGACGGCGGACGCGCCGCCGCTCCCAGCGCCGCGCCTTGAGTCCTTGGAGGATCATGCGGCGGCCCCCCAAGAGCGGGTATTGGCGGGACGGTCCTACCTTTGGGCCGAGGTTCCCTTAGGCAAGAAACAAACACTGATTCTTTTGCGTCCTCAAGGCTTTTTTGAGGGATTTATGAGGGATCAAGGGTCGAATTTGGCGGGAGGATTGTTGGCCATCGGCTTTTTGCTCTTGGCGTTGGCCTCTGCGCTTTTGCGCCTGCTTTTGCGGCCCCTGGAGGAGATGAATCACGCCACCGCCATCATTGTGGGCGGAGAATTATCGGCGCGCCTATCCACCAGGGAAAAGGCGCCCCTGGGCCCTTTGGCGGAGAACTTCAACAACCTGGCCGATCGCCTAGAATCCAATGTTTTGGATTCTTTGGCCAAGCAAAATCAGCTGGAAGCCATCTTAGGCTCGATGAATTCCGGCGTCATCGCTGTGGATCAACACGATAAAATCCTGATTTTTAACCCCTTTGCCCAATCCATTTTCGGCGTTCGGGAGGAAGCCATCGGCAAGGACATTCATCAAGTCATTCAAAACACCGATTTGGATCACATGATGCAGGTCTGGGATTCCTTTCAAGAACTAGAACTAAAGCCCAGCAGCAAAACCGTCGTACGCTATAAAACCACCAATCTGACCTCGGAGCGGGGGTACCAAAGGGGCAAGGTCACGGTCATTCAAGACGTCACCGATTTGAAAAAACTGGAGCTCATGCGCAGTCAATTCGTCGCCAACGTCTCGCACGAACTAAAGACTCCCCTGACGTCCATCAAAGGCTTTACCGAGACCCTTCGGTCTGTGGACGATCCTCGCACCAAAGACAAATTCCTAGACATCATCGATGCGGAATCCGAGCGGCTGCGACGGCTCATTGAGGACATTCTCTCCTTATCGGCCATCGAGCACCAAAGCGAGGGGCAAAAGGAGATTGTGGAGGCTGCGGAGCGCACCAAAAGCACCCTATCCCTTCTGGAAGGTCAAGCGCGGGCGAAAAATGTGGACCTTACGCTGCTCATCAAAGGCCGCCCTCGTTTTTGGGGGAATGAGGATCAATACCGCCAGTTGCTCATCAACCTTTTGGATAATGCCATTAAGTACACGGAACCCCACGGCCGGGTCAAGGTTCGCCTGGAAGAGGTGGAAGATCAGGTGCGCCTCACCCTCTCCGACACCGGCACGGGCATTGGTGCGGAGCACTTAGAGCGCATCTTTGAGCGGTTCTACCGAGTCGATGCGTCCAGAGACCGAGCCAAAGGGGGCACAGGGTTGGGCTTGGCCATCGTCAAACACATTGTGCTGAATTTTGGTGGCAGCATTCGCGTGCAATCTAAGGTGGGACGGGGCACGACCTTTTTCATCACATTCCCGGCGTATCGGCAAGAGTCAGAGCCCCTAGATAAATCCATCACCGCCTTGGCCTTCCATGAGCCCCTTCAAGATCCAAGCGGTGGGATGAATCCAGGCCCCCCCTAAAGCGTTTTACGGGAGTTTACCTCCAAATAACATTTCAACAACAAAGGCAAAACATGGCCTTTGTAAACTACTAAAGTATGAACCCCATCATGGAATTTCGGTCAAAAGGGGGCGCATCTTGGGCCCCTCAGGGGCCGAGGGTCCCCCCTTTAGGCAAACGGTTGGAGGCAAAGAGAAATGTCATTTAAAAACATACAGAGCGGTCTTTTGAGCATCAACAATCACTTAGTTCGCATGGCGGTATTGGCGGAAGAGCAGGTTCGGGATGCGGTGGACGCCTTGGAGCATAAGGACATGGCCCTTGCCGAACGGGTCAAATCCCAAGACGGCATCATTGACGATTTGCAAAAGGTGGTGGAGGATCAGGCCATCCGCTTGATTGCAACGCAGCAACCGGTGGCTTCGGATCTGCGCAATTTATTCACCACCATTAAAATCGTCACGGACGTGGAGCGCATCGCCGATTACGGAGTGGATATCGCCCGCATCGCCTTGCTTTTAAAGGATGAGGACATCGAGTCGTGCCTCGGTCAGATCAAGAACATGACGCAAATTGTCTGTCGGATGCTGCGCGATTCCATTGATGCGTACACCTCAAAGGATGACGATCGCGCCTATGAAGTGACCAAGTGGGACGACGAGGTGGATCAGGAGTTGATGAACCTCATCAAATACCTCTATTACGAGGATGAAGGGATGAAGACCAACCATTTTAAAGCGTCCCAGCTGAATTTCGTGGGAAAATACCTCGAGCGCATCGGCGATCACGCAACCAACATCTGCGAGTGGACCATTTACATCGTGACGGGAGAATACGTAGAACTTAACGTATAACCCGACCCCTTTTGCCGTCGCCAGCCCGGATTCCGGGGCTGTTCTTTTTGGTTTTTTGGTGGTTATTTAAGCATTGACCCCCACAAGCTATGGGGGCTCATGGAGGACTCATGAGCCAAGAATTCTTGGCGTCTGGTTTTTCAGGCAAGAATCTGGGGGGTTTGATATAATGAATTGATTCAATCAATATTGAGCGTTAATAAATGACGGGTGATTTAAGCCCGTTCAGGAAGAGGTGAAGGATATGGGAAAACCCATTGTAGCGATTGTCGGGCGACCAAACGTTGGAAAATCCACATTATTTAACCGGCTGGCGGGCCGCCGCATCGCCATTGTAGAAGATACCCCAGGGGTCACAAGAGACCGCATTTATGCCGATGGAGACTGGCTCAGCCACGAGTTTCGTCTCATCGATACCGGTGGCATTGAGCCGCACAGCGAGGATGAGATTCTGGCGCAGATGCGTCGCCAGGCAGAAATTGCCATGGAAACGGCGGACGTCATTATTTTTATGGTGGACGGAAAAGTCGGCTTGGCCGATGCCGACCGCGAAGTAGCCTCCATGCTGCGCCGCTCAGGAAAGCCGGTGGTTTTGGCCGTCAATAAGATCGATTCGTTGCGCGATGAGCCCAACGCCTATGAGTTTTATAACCTTGGAATGGGGGAGCCCTTCCCCATTTCCTCCAGTCAGGGGCTGAATTTAGGGGATATGCTCGATGAAGTGGTGAAGCATTTCCCGGATTATGAGAAGGAAGAACAAGAGGATGATCTCATCCGGGTAGCTTTTGTGGGCAAACCCAACGTGGGAAAGTCCTCCCTTGTCAACCGACTCTTGGGCGATGAGCGGAGCATCGTTACGAATATTCCTGGAACCACCCGGGACGCCATCGATTCCTACTTGGAGACCGAACAAGGTCGCTTTGTCCTCGTGGATACCGCGGGGCTTCGTCGCAAGGCTCGGGTCAAGGAAGAAATTGAGCGCTATTCCGGGCTTCGTACCATGACCTCCATCGAGCGGGCCGACGTCATCGTCTTGTTGATCGACGCCAATGAGGGCGCCTCCGAGCAAGAGGAACGGATCATCGGCTACGCCCATGAGATGAAAAAAGCCATCCTAATTCTGGTGAATAAATGGGACCTCATTGAAAAAGACGATAAGACCATGGATCAGTTCGTCAAGGACCTCCGGGTGCGTTTCCATTTCTTAAACTACGTTCCTTTTTTGTTTATTTCGGCCAAAACCGGACAGCGCACGCAAAAGGTGCTTCAGGAAGTCGTTCGTTTGCACAAAAACTACAATCGGCGTATTTCCACTGGGGTGCTCAACGACGTCATTTCCAAGGCGCTGATGATGAAAGAGCCCCCCGTGGTGGCCAATCGCCGCTTGAAAATCTTCTACGTTACGCAAACCGGCGTGGAGCCGCCGACCTTTATCTTCTTTGTCAACGATCCGGCGCTTTTGCATTTTTCTTACCAGCGCTATTTGGAGAACCAATTGCGGGCCAGCTTTGACTTTGAAGGAACGGGCATTCGGATGGAGTTCCGGGAAAGGAAGGAGCAGTGAAACTGACGTTCTTGGGCGCGGGGTCCTTTGGCAGCGCGCTGGCGTTGGCCATGACCTATGCCGGTCATGAGGTGACGCTTTGGGATCGCTCCATGGATACGGTGCGGGAAATCAATGAAAAGCACAAAAACCATCGGTATCTTCCAGAAATTTCGTTGCCCCAAAAGCTTTGGGCCACCAAAGACTTGGCGGCCGCTTTGGCCTCGCCAGAGCTTTTGATCTTTGCGGTGCCCTCCTCCGCCGTGCGGGAGATGACCTCGAAGGTTCGGCCCTACCTTAGGGGACAGGAGATCCTCGTGTGTATCGCTAAGGGAGTGGATCCCAAGACCCTGGCCCCTTTGTCGGAGGTTTTCTTGGAGGAACTGGGGCGGGAGGCCGTCATCCTCTCGGGTCCTTCTCATGCGGAAGAAGTGGCGCTGGGCCTGCCCACCACCATGGTGGCGTCCTCTCGAGACGAATTGGCCATGCTGCGGGTTCAAGAAGCCTTTTCCACCGACACGTTGCGCATCTACCGAAACCACGATCTTTTGGGGGTGGAAATCGGCGGTGCTGTAAAAAATATCATTGCCCTAGCGGCAGGGATTTCTGACGGCGTGGGCTTTGGGGATAACGCCAAAGCCGCGTTGATGACGCGGGGGATGGCGGAAATCATCCGGGTGGGGGAGAAGATGGGGGCTAAGAGCGACACCTTCTATGGCCTCACCGGCATGGGCGATCTCATCGTCACCTGTACCTCCATGCACAGCCGCAATCGCCGCTGCGGGATCCTTCTAGGGCAAGGCAAAAGCATGAAGGAAGCCACGGAGGAAGTGGGGATGGTGGTGGAGGGGATCAAAGCCACCCAATCCTTTTACGAACTGGCGCATCGTCTAAAGGTGGAGATGCCCATTACCGAAGCGGTGCATCAGATCCTCTTTGAGAACGTGCGCCCCCGGGATGCCGTCTACCAGCTGATGAATCGGGAGCTGAAGCGGGAATGATTTTTTACTTTGTCTTGGCCGGAGTCTTTGGGGCGTATTACTTCAAGCACCGAAAAGACACGCCCAAGGAACCGGGGGCTCAGCTGCCCCTGATGGCCGCTCTGTTTTTCATCCTCGCCGGCCTCTTTGTATTCGTGGAAACCTTGGTCGGTCATACGCTTCCTTGGCTTGAGGGCGTGCTGTTGGTGTTGGCCCTGCTTTTGGTCGGTCTCACCCTTCGCCAGGAGATTCAAAAAGCCGTTCGGCAAAGAGAGACATTTTTCGACCGCGCCCGGGACGAGGAACGAAAAAAGCTTTTAGCGTTGCCCAGAAACTCCATCTTGGCGTATAAAAAAGAACAGGAGGCGGCGCAAGCCGCCGGCAAAGGAATCGAGGCCGAAAGGCCCACCCTGGATAAGGAAAAAAGACGTGAATCCTAGGCAAAGCCCAGCATCTGGGAGAGAAGATCCTGCCGCTTTGGAAAATGAGTTCTTATGGGGACGAGCTTTTCCAAAGCGGTTTTTGCATGGGCAAGAGGGTCCAATACAGCAAAACCCTACTTCATGGTTGGGGCGGCCGATGCGTTTAAATTGTCTTTTTTGTCGCGGGAGTCCTCCGATCGAAAGAGCCTTCATGTATAATAAGGAAAGAGCGCCTTCTTCCATTTTTGGGGAAACAGCGAAGGGAAGGGCGCACAAATTCAACCATCCCCGGGGAGGTGCCCCCATGAAAAAGAGAAATCAGCGTCGAGGCAGGCAGCGAGTGGTTCTAGTGGTCCTTTTGCTCTTGGTTCCCTTGGCCTTATTTATGGGTTATAAAAAGATGCAGGAAGCGCAAGAAAAAGAGCGCATTCGCATCAATCGAGAGATCGTCAAAGCCATGGAATTAAAGTCCGTCACCGAGCTTGAAGGACGGCTTCGGGAATTGCGTAAGGAATACGGCATCGGCAAAATTGCTGTGGAAGAGATTTCCAACAAAAAATACTTTGAGGATTCGCTCTTTATGGGGGATTCCATGACCGAGTCCATCGCCTATTATGAATTTTTGCCCAAGGCCAACGTTTTGGCCACAGTGGGTCGAAACACCAAAACGGCCTTGGCGGATTTGGCGCTTCTAAAAAACCTTGCGCCGCACCGCATCTTTTTATGGTACGGGGCCAATGATTTGTCGAATTTCAGCAAAGAAGAGTTCAAAAAACAATACATAGAGCTTGTGGCCAAAATCCGCCAGGAAAAGCCGGATGCGCAGCTGGTTTTCCTGCCCATTCTCCCGGTGACGGATGCCGCCGTGGCCGCGCAGCCGGAACTCTCCTTCGAGAATATGAAGGCCTACAACCAAGTCATCGGCGAGGTAGCTCGGGAAACCAAGGGCCTGCTCCTCGACCTCAAAGAGGTCTTTTCGCCTGAGTACTATGAACCCGACGGCATTCATATGAAGCCCGCCTTTTATAAGAACTTACTCAACACCATCAAAAAGGAGCTAATCGAACGAGGATGAATAAGACAGCCCTTCGAAGAAACAAAACGTCCTCTCCTTGGAGCCACGTCCTAATCGTCGTGGGGATGTTTGCGGTGACCTTGGGACTTTTGATCCGCCTTGGCGTGGTGTCCTTGCGCCCGCCCAATTTTAAAAATGTGGAACAAGCCGCACGCTCTGTCGCGGACTTAAAAACCATGGTACCCGCGGATGCAGGAGCATTGCGTAAAGCCTTTGGCCTCTCGGAACGGGAGATTGTCGAAATGGTTTACTATGCGCCCAAAAGCTCCATGGACGCCAGCGAACTTTTGGTCCTTCGAGTCAAGGATCCGGCAAAGCTTTCTGCCTATCAAGCGAGGATTGAAAACAACCGCAACCAAAAGGCTGAGATGTTTCGAGCGTATCGGCCGGCCCAAACCGAGATACTAAAGCAGTCCGTGCTGCGAATCGAGGGGCCTTATCTTATCTATTTATGCGGTCAAAATGTTCAGCAAATGGACCAAGCGATTACGGCTGGTTTTCGTTAGGAGGAGAGAGGCATGATTTTCAACAGCATTCCCTTTCTCATCGGATTTCTTCCGCTGAGCCTTTTGGTCTATTACCTGACCCCCATGAAGGGCCGAAATGTGACTCTGCTTTTATTGAGTCTTTTCTTTTTTTCCTGGGGCAGCCCCCAATACTTGGGCCTGATGGCCGCCTCGGTGCTGGTCAACTACGCCGGCGTGCGTTGGATGGATGGCTTGGCGCAAAAGACGCCCCGCAAGCGACTCCTAGTGGCCTTGGTCACCTTCAATCTGCTGATCTTATTTGTCTTTAAGTATCTGGGATTCTTTTTTTGGAATCTCAATGGGCTTTTGGGGACTCAGATCACGGTGCGCCAGCTTGTTTGGCCCCTGGGCATTTCTTTTTACACCTTCCAGGTCCTCTCCTACGTCCTGGATGTTTATAAAGGACAGTTTCCCGCCAGTAAAAATCTTCTTCAAGTGGCGCTTTACTTTTTGATGTTTCCCCAGCTTGCCTCTGGACCCATCATGCGCTGGGATGAGCTTTCGCCTCAATTTGCGCCTCGACTCATTCGACCCAATCTCATGGCCGACGGCGCCGAGCGCTTTGTAGTGGGCCTTTTTAAAAAGGTGTTGGTGGCCAACTCCTTTTGGACGCTTTGGCAGACCGTTAAAGGGTATGATCCCTCCAAAATGTCAGCCCTACTAGCCTGGGTGGGCATTTTGGGCTTTACCTTTTACATTTATTTTGATTTTTCTGGCTATATGGATATGGCCATCGGCACGGCGAACCTTTTCGGCTTCCAACTGCAAGAGAACTTCGATTTTCCGTATACCTCAAAGAGTATTGGGGAATTTTGGCGGCGTTGGCATATGACCTTGGGCCGTTTTTTTCGAGATTACCTCTACATTCCCATGGGAGGGTCCCGAGAAGGAACGGGACGATATCTCTTGGCTCTTTTCACGGTTTGGTTCACCACAGGACTCTGGCATGGTGCCGCTTGGCACTACATCCTCTGGGGCCTTTGGTTTGGGGTCTTGATTTTGGTGGAGCATTGGGGCTTAAAACGTGTTCTGGGCCGGATCCCCTCGTTTTTTGCCCATCTTTACACCATGATCCTTGTGATCATCGGCTGGGTGTTCTTCGCTCTGCCGAATCTTTCCACCGCGGGAGCCTACCTTCGGGCCATGGCCGGGGGCGGGGGCTTGTGGGATCGGACGGGGTTTTATTACCTCTACACCTACGCTCTTTTGTTCCTTTTGGCCGTTGCACTGTCCACGAGGGCCCCGCAGCGGGTTCTTCGACGAATGAAATACCACATGAATCCCCCGCGGCGCGTGGTGTTTTTGCTGGGCTTGGTCCTTATGCTGATCCTGTCCACGGCATTTATTCTCAATCAAAGCTATTCGCCTTCGATGTATATCGGATTTTAGGAGGTACTCATGGCCAAACGACGAAATCCACAACTTCGAATCTACCGGCGGCATCTTCTTTGGCTTTTTTTCGGGCTCCTGCTTGGCGCGGCGCTGTTGCACGCTGGCATGGGGGACCGCGATGCCTCCATCGTGGAAAATCGCGTGCTGAAAGGTCGTCCGGCATTTTCCATGGCCGCCTTTGCCCGGGGCGCTTACCAAAAGGAGTTGATGACTTATTTGGAGGATCAGTTTCCATTTCGGGACACGTTCATCAAAATGAAGGCTAAGGTGGAAAAATTGGTGGGGCGCCAAGAGAATAACGACGTCTACATTGCTTCAAGAGACACCCTCATCGGGAAATTCCGACTCGACACCCCTGAGGATTTAAAAGAAAAGCAGCGAGTGCTCAATGCTTTTGCCAAAGCGCATCCCAAGGTGGAAATGTCCATCCTTTTGGCCCCAACCAAGGCCGAGGTCTTAAAAAATAAGCTGCCGCCCCTGGCTCCGGAGCCCAGTCAAGAAGCCTTTCTTCACTCGTTTTATGGGGGACTGTCCTCGGCTTACCATAAAATCAACGTTCTGCCGCTATTCCAGGAACATCACGATCAGCCGCTGTATTTTCGTGCCGATCATCACTGGACTCAAGAAGGCGCGTTTTTAGCACAAAAGCCCTACTTATCCGCTTTGGGCTTTTCTCCGAGAACCAGGGAAGAATATGACGTTCGCAAGGTGGCCGAGGACTTTCAGGGGACCCTATCGGCAAAGTCCGGCGTAAGTACCCCGGGGGATGTGCTCTCCCTCTTCGTGCCTCGAAAAAGCGAGGACTTGGTGGTGAACCTTCCCGAGGCGCGAAAGAAGATGACCTCCTTTTATCAAATGGACTACGTAGAGCAAAAGGACAAATACTTGGTGTTCTTAGGGGGCAACTACCCCTTAGTGCGTATCAGCACCTCGAGCCCCAGGGATCGGCGCTTATTAATCCTCAAAGATTCGTACGCCAACGCCTTCGTCCCCTTTATGACGAGGGACTTCAACGAGATCACGCTCTTGGATCTTCGCTATTTTACGGGCAACGTTCAGCAGGTAGTGGCCGACTACCTCATCACCGACGTCTTGATTTTGATGAATGTGGAGACCTTTAATGACGATGATTCTATTTTGAACTTGGGGGATGGCCTGAATCTTCAAGAAAAGCCCTCGGATACCATGGGGGGCGTGCATCAGGATGTGGCGCAACGCAAGAAAGAAGGACTCTCCCTTTTGGCCAAAACCGATCCCCACGATCCGGGCATGCTTTTGGTCCGCCTGCAAAACCATACGGCCTCCGCGGCGCAATACCAGCGAAGCATCCTTTTGGAACGCCAAGAAGGGAACCGCTGGCAAAAAATCCCCACTGTGACGCCGCAGGAACCCTCAGATCCCCTGCATTCCTTGGCGAGCGAATCCAACGACGAATACGCCGTGGACTTGAAAAAACAGTATGGAGCCCTCTCAGAGGGGGTCTACCGGGTGACGCAGATCGTCAATCAAACCGTGCGGCTCACCGCAGAATTCAGCTTGGGGGGCTCCAAGGAGAACAAGGGGTCCTTGCCGGGAAACGCTTCCGATCCCAAATCTCCCTAGACATCTTAAGACGGTCCCTGGCCAGCGCCTCCTGAAATAAAAAACGGCAGCCCTTTGCGTTAATTCATAGCGCAAAGGGCTGCCGTTTTTTATGGGTGAAATGTAAGCGGTTATTTTTAAGTCAAGTCCATATTTGTGTGGAAAATCGACGCTGGTATATTAAGCAGCACTTGAGTTGGTAGAGACAGCAATAGGAACAGGTTTGGCACAGGCCTCCGGCGGAAGGGACAGGTACCGGCGCCCGGCCTGCCACTCTTCGTGGATGTCTATTAGGAGCGCCTCGATCAGGCGGTGTAGCGAGGCCCCGTTCACCCCGAGGGCCACAAGTAGCTTTTTGGAGCGCACGGCGCCTGCCTCCTGTACTTTGGTGTAGATGGCATCGACGATCAAGTAGGGATAGATTTTCTCCAACGGACGCTCACGGAGCGCCGTGACCACGGGATCGAGCTATTCGCAGAGCGAGGATCCAGTGGACTTGGAGAAGGCGGTGCCACACAATTCTTCAGTGATGGCCGAGACCTTGCGGGTGAATACGCCATTCACCACCATCTCCATCATGGCGAGCACCAGAGCTCATTGCGCTGATAGCGCGCGAAGAGCTCGGTGCTGAAGGGGCCGACCCGTGTTTTTAGGTGCGACCCCGGTAGCCGTTGCGGTAGGCCTGCCGCTTTTCGCTACGCTCGTAGAGGCCGGCACCCGGTTGCTCCATGGCTTGGTGTTCCAGGACCTGGTTCAAGATGGATTCCATGAGCTTTGCGTAGGCTTGATCCCTGCCTTCAAGAGAGAAAAGGTCTTTCAAAAGATGGGTGTCCAGTGTACTATTAAGTTGAGCCATCAAACAAATCCTCCAGGTAGTTATTTGTGCAACTTAATGATACCAGAGGTCTGTTTTTTGGCTTATTCAATTTACACCATTTTAAGGACTTAATCAGTTCTTCTACCGTATTGCGTTCGTTTTCTGGGGTATTCATGCGCTTTTCCATACCTTTATTATACCCGATTCGGACAAACAAAAAAAACTCTGAAATACTGAAATAGCCAGGCTTTCAGAGCTTTTTTTGTTTGTCTTAGATGACTTTACGGGCTAATGCTTCTTTGCATCCATCCCTTTGATGAATGCTCAGTCCATTCATGAGCCAGTCGTATTGATCTTTGGAAATTGAGAGGATGGGCTCTTCAGAATTTGGCCAGTTGAACTTGCCGGATTCTAGTCTTTTGTAATAGAGCCAGTATCCATTGTAATCCCATTCAATGATTTTGAGTTTATTCCGCTGGTTATTACAAAAGAGATAACTGCCATTCTCCATGGGACTATGATTGAATTCTTCTTGAATCAATGCAGTAAGTCCGTCGATGGATTTTCTGAAATCTACCGGGGCACAAATCAAAAAATATGGGGGACTCTGGTTTATATCCGTGATAATTACTGATAAGGCAGCACCTCCAAGTCTTAATGCCGCAATTGTCTCACGGTCTTTAAGGCATTGGCATGTGCTTCCATTTACCGCTTACGGTGAAATGATTTGAACCAGGCGCATGCGTTCTGGAGGTCGGGTACTATTTTACAGCGTCAAGGAGTGGTGCGGGAGCCCTCCTCCAAAAGCAAATCCACCTCCTGAAGCTCCTCTTTGATTTCGGGCGCCAAAGGGCGGTTCGAAAGTGGCACTTCTTCAAACCCTATTTTTTGATACAAAGAAAGGGCGGGGTGATTCTCGGTGTTCACATATAGATAGAGCTTTTGATGCCCGGATAAAGCTAAGGCACTTTCACCGGACTGTATGAGGGCCTTGGCCAACCCTTTCCTTAAATGATCGCGACCCGTGAAAAGATAGGTTAAGGTGGGCTCGCCGCGGAAGCTGCAGATGAAGAGGCAGGAGACAATGGCTTCATGCTCATCCAAGATCATAAACGAGGCCTCGTTCATCAGATCGCCGTAGAGTCCGCGAAAGAGCATGGAGATCTCACGCAGCGCATCGATGCGGTTTTCTCCCTCGTAGTCTGGGGTGTTGCGATAGGCATTGAGCATCAGATCGGCGATTTCTTCCAGGCGTCCCTTATCCACGGGACGAACATCCAGTAAGGGCTCCGGATGTATGCGCACATCCTTTGCCATTTTGATCCGTTGGGCCATGGCTCCCTCCTGCAAACGTTGTTGTGATTGATATTAAGTATAGAGGGGCCTAGGAAGGAATGCAACTTTATCGTCCGAATGCCGTGATAGAATAAAAGAAGAGATTTGAAAGGAGGAGTATCCTTGAAATTGATTCATCTGGCCGATTTGCACATCGGCCGAACCTTTGATATGAAATCCATGTTGGCCGACCAGGCCCATGTTTTGGCTCAGGTCACTGCTTTGGCGAAGGAGCGCAGACCTGATGCCGTATTGATTGCCGGGGACGTCTTTGACCGGGCGGTCCCTAAAGAAGAGGCGGTGGCTCTTTACGATCGGTTCGTCGCAGAGCTCGTATTGGAGCTGGCCATTCCAGTGGTGGCCATTGCGGGGAACCACGATTCCGCGGGACGGCTCGAAGGAATGCAGGGGCTGCTGTCGAAGGCGGGCTACACGGTACAGGGTTCCTTGACTCGTCCCTTGGCGAAGGTGACGCTATTCGATGAATTTGGACCCGTGGATCTTTATCTTTTGCCGTATAAAGATTTTCATGGAATGCGCGGACTCTATGAGATCAAAGATACCAAGGAGGACGGCGAGACCTTACGCCGGGTCTTGGCGCCGGCCAAAGCCAAAGCGGGGCGGAAAATCCTCATGGCTCATCATTACTTCTCTCCTTCCGGAGAGGCCCTCGACGAATCGGATTCGGAGCGTCGCTTATTCCTGGGCGGCACGGACGTTGTATCCTCCTCGGTGCTCGAAGGCTTTCAATATGTCGCTTTGGGACACTTGCACAAGGCCCAGCGAGTAGGGCGCGATTCCATTCGCTATGCAGGATCTTTACTGAAGTATTCAGCCTCGGAGGCGACCCATCAAAAAAGCATTACCTGGGTGGAGATGGACGGCGAAGGCAACGTCAGCATCGAGCTCTTGCCGGTTTCGCCGCTGCGGGATTTGCGCCGCCTAAAAGGATCCTTTCAAGAACTGATGGATCCCGAGAAAGGGGAGGGATCCGAAGACTTTTTAGCAGTGGTTCTCACCGATGAGGAGCGGATTTATGACGCCTACGCACGGCTCTTGACCCGCTATCCCAACATCATCTCTTTGACTTATGAGAACATCCAAGAATCCTATGAGCTGCGGGTGGATTCCTCGGCCCTTCAAAAGGCAGATACCCAAAAGCTCTTTGAAGACTTTTTTGAAGAAAAGAATCACCGCCCCATGAACCCTGAGGAAGAACGCTTTATGGCCGGGGTTTTTGAACAATTGGAGGAAGAACGATGATTCCACTGCGTCTTGAAATGGAAGGCTTTTTGACGTTTCGGGAGCCCACGCGAATTGATTTTCAGGCCCTCAACGAAGAAGGGTTGTTTTTAATCTCCGGGCCCACGGGCTCGGGGAAAACCAGTATTTTTGATGCCATCACTTATGCTCTTTATGGGGTGGCCACCACCTCCGTGCGCAACGCGGCCAGCGATCTGCGCAGTCATCTCATTGCGCCCGAGGGCACGATGAGGGTGTTTTTTGAATTTCGCTCCGGAGAGCATCTTTATGCCTTGACGCGCTGGCAGACGGGTCAGCGCCCCATCAAGCAACAGCTGATCATCGATGGGGATGATGCGCATCCCTTGACAAAAGTGGGCGAAATCAAAGAGAAGATGGCGGAGGTTTTGGGACTCACTGCGGACCAGTTTTGTCAGATTGTGCTGCTGCCCCAAGGAGAATTCCGTAATTTTTTGGGGGCCTCCTCCAAGGAAAAATCGGAGATTCTTCGAAAGCTTTTTGCCACCGGCCCATACGCCAAGGTTCGCGATCGCGTCCATGAACTGTTTGGGAACGCCGACGCCAAGGTCAAAGAGGCGAAAACCATTATCGATTCGCAAAAGAAGGGGTCGCTCGTAGCCCGAGAAGAAGACGCGCCTGAAACGATCCTTGCGCTGATGGAAGAGGAGCGGCAACGAGAAGAGGGACTTCGGTCGGTGAAAGCACAAGAGCGGGAAGCGCTGATCAAACGGAAGGAACGGCTCTCCCAAGACCTCGTGCAAAGCCTGAAGCAGGAAAAAGACCAAAAAGCGTTGGAGAATCTCATGGCGGATCTTCAACGCCTGGAAGCCGAGGAAGGCGTCTTTCTTGAGGCGCTTGAAAAAGCCGATCTTCTGCGTTCATTAGCCGCTGTTGTGGTGCTCTACGATCAGCTGCAAGCAGCTCGCAGCAAAAAAAAGGAACTGCTGGAGCTGCAAGAGCAACTGTCGAACAGGCATCAAGCGACGAAGGAGCAGTGGGCCGAGTCTTTGGTGCGATCTAAAACATGGGACGATCAAGCCCGCCATCGGGAAGAAATGCTGGCGGCCATTAAAAAGAAGGAAGCAACCCTGGAGGATTTGACGCTCCTGGCCCAGGAGCAGCAACAAGAACAGCGGGAAGCGGCGACCGTATCGACGCTGTCCCAGCAGCTCAAAAAAGAAGAAGCGGCGCGGGAGGAGCGGGAGGCGCTGCTCCACCAAGAGCGCGCCCAGCAACAAAAGAGCCTCAAGGTGCAGGAGCGGTACGAGGCCCTTCGGGAAGCCTATCGAGAATGCGAAGCATTGTTGGAGCGCTTGACCAAAAGAGACCAGCTGAGGGAGGCTCTCCAACAAGAAGACGTGCAGCAGACGAACCAGAGCGAGGAACTCATCGAGGCTCAAAGGATCCAGGAGGCGGCAAAAAAAACCCTCACGACGCTGAAAAAAGAATGGGAGATGAGCGGCCTTGCTCCCTTTTCCCAAGCCTTGGTACCCGGGGCGCCCTGTCCTTTATGCGGCAGTACGCATCACCCGATGCCCTATGAGCTTCCCAAGGAACTAACCTCCGAGGGCATGGCAAAAGCGCAACAATTGTTTGACGCCGCCCAAGAAGGCGTGCGGCGTTTGGAGGAAGCCCTGCGCTTTTCGAAGAAAGAGGCAGCGCGCCTGAGGGCAGAGCTTGAGGGACAAAGGGAGCGACTGGGCAAGCAGGATCAGGATCGGGACAAGGAGCCCTTGATTCAGGAACTGAAGCGCCTGGAGGAAGAAGGTCGGGCGGCAGCTCAAGAGAAAAAAACGCTTGCTTTGGAAGCAGAAACACTGAAAAAACGTTTGGTGCTCTTGGAGCGCACGCTCTCGGAATTTACCGACACATCCCAAGCGCTTCGCTCCGCCTTGGAATTGCTCTTTGCTACCCGAAGCCGCATCCAGGAGGCGAAAAAACGAGCCGGTGATGCTTCGTGGCAGAGCCTGACTCAGTCTCTTCAAACGCTGCGCAAGGAGGAACAAGCGCTTCAAAAAATCATCCGGCAAGAGCAAGAGATGCACCGGTCATTGAGCGAACAGATGGCCCGGGAAGAAGAGCAGCTAAAAAGCCGCAAGGAACAAGAAGAGGAGCTTTTGTCGCTTTTGGCGGAGCTATCTCAGCGGTTTTCGTCCGCCCTTTCAAAAAAAGAGCTGACTTTGGATGCCTTCCTTTTCTTGAAAAAGGATTTGGCGCAGGAAGCGTCCCTTCGAAAAAGCGCCCAGGATTTTATGGAGCGTCTCAAGCGCACGAGGACTCAGTGCGAGGTGCAAAAGGAAGCATTGAGTCAAAGCCCCGCCTGGGATTCGGAGGCGATTCGAGAAGAGATCGAGGAGGTGCAACAAAAGCTCAGCGCCGCCCAGGAAGCCTATGATGCGGCCAATGGGCGACTCTCCCGCCTCGATTCGTGCTTGCTAGAAATTCGTCCCGCCACCGCCGATTTTCTTTATTGGTCGGCACAGCGTGAAGTCGCCCACAACTTGGATTACACCTGCTCCCGAGGAACGACCTTTGAAAACTATGTCCTGAGCTATTATCTCGACGGAGTATTACTCCTGGCCAACGAGCGCCTAAAGGCCATGAGCGCCGGGCGGTATCACCTCATTCGCCAGGAAGTGGGTCAGGATGGACGCCGGAAGATTGAAGGCCTTGAGCTCAACGTCTTTGATGCCTATTCCAACACCCAGCGGGACGTGCGTACCCTCTCTGGCGGAGAAAGTTTTAAAGCCGCCATGGCCATGGCGTTGGGTCTCTCCGATTTCATCCAAGAGACGCGGGCTGGCATGCGCCTTGAGACGATTTTCATCGACGAAGGTTTTGGGACATTGGATCAAGAATCTTTGGATATCGCCATGGAAACCATCCTGGACATCCAGGGCCAAGGGCGTCTCGTGGGAATCATCTCTCATGTGGAAGAACTTAAAGAACGCATTCCCGCCAAAATCATGGTGGAGAACCGAGGCGCTCAGGGGTCCTTCCTTTCGATCCAAGGGATTGCTCCATGAAGCGAACAGATACGATGCCCCAGCCCGGTACAGCCCGGAGATCTGCGCGCGAGGACTTTTTGATCGGTTGCCACCTCTCCTCCTCCAAGGGGTTTTTGAGTCTGCAACAGACGATGGAGTCCTTGGGCGCCAACACCTTTCAATACTTTTCCCGAAACCCTCGCGGGAGCCGGCAAAAAAAGCTGGACCTTAGGGACCGCGATGCTTTTTTGAGTCGGCGCCAAGCCTTGGGGCATGGCCCTTTTGTGGCTCACGCACCCTATACCCTGAATCTAGCCTCGGCCTCAGAGGCCGTCCGAAGCTTTGGGCGGCAGGTGCTTTTTGAGGATCTTCGAAGAATGGAGGAATTTCCCGGCAATTTCTATAACCTGCATCCTGGCAGCCACGTGGGTGCTGGGCTCCAACAAGGCATTCACTGGATCCGGGAAGCACTTTGCGACGCCCTGCCGGAGGCTCAAAACACGATAGTGCTTCTTGAAACCATGGCGGGCCAAGGGACGCAGATCGGCAGATCCTTTGAGGAACTCGCCGCCATTTTAAACGATCTGCCCTACGGGCAGCGCCTCGGGGTTTGTCTGGATACTTGCCATGTGCATGATGCTGGGTACGATCTTGTGAGTGATTTGGAGGGCGTCCTTGAGACCTTTGATCGGATTATCGGACTCTCTAGGCTCCGCGCCATTCACCTCAATGATTCACAGAACCCCCTAGGGTCGAAAAAGGATCGCCATGCGGCTTTGGGGGAGGGATTCCTGGGGTGGGGGAGTTTCGAGCGCATCATCAACCATCCGGCCCTTCGCTCGTTGCCATTTTTGCTGGAAACGCCCAACAATCTTTCCGGATATGCAAAGGAAATTGCAGCACTCATCGACCGGCGAACCCCTTAAAGTAGTTTTTGAGGGCCAAAAGGGCGTTCCTTGTCTCATTTTTGAATCGGTCCATCGCTCCAAAGGGGAGGAGTTCAGGGAAAAGAATTGCGCGGGACTCTCTCATCAAGAGGGCTGTGAATCCAAGACCTAAGCCTCCCAAGGCGGCTCAACAACGGACAGAGGCTCCCTTGAAATCTATGGACAAGGGGGCCGTGCTCGTTTATACTTAAACTAAAGGTTAAATGAATGGAGGGGCTCTCGTGGGGGTTCAAAACACAATACGGGCTTTGGCGGATCCAACCCGGCGAACCATCCTCAATCTCTTAAAGGATGGGGAACGCTCGGCGGGCGATCTGTCAAAGCATTTTGACATGAGTCTTCCTGCGGTGTCAAAGCATCTAAACATCTTGAAAAAGGCCGAATTGATCCGGGATCGGCGTGAGGGAAAATACATTTATTATGAGTTGAACGCTTCCGTACTGGATGAAGTTTTGCTTTGGCTTGAAGAGTTAAAATCCAGCGGTAAATAGTCCAAAGACTTTTACATAGATAGAACCTTGAAAACCGAACAGTTTCGAACAAATGTGAGCAAAATAGCGCTAGGGTAACAAGGCCTGCTCTTTGTAGAAAACAGACCGGTAAAATTGCCATCCAAGTTATTGGATTGGCATCTGGTCGAGTTGTCCCTCACGCAGCAGAGCCTAGACGAGCCGGACTAAATTTTCTAGCAGTGAGTACGAGTGCACGTTTGTTTGGAGAGCGAGAGGCTTCTTTGTACTTCAGCAGATTTTCCAACCGCATTTACTACTAGACGAGGGGAATAAGGATGAAAAAACTCTATACCATTTGTGCTGCGCTTATTTTGCTGTGTATTTTCGGTACTGCGGTGTTCTTGATGGTTTTGCCGGATACGATCCCCGTACATTACAACTTAGGGGGGGAGATTGACCGCTATGGCAGCAAATATGAAACCCTGATTTGGCCGTTATTGTCCCTTGTTTTTGGGGTCTTATTTATGAGGCTCGCCCGACAGCAGCAAAAAAGGGGGGACGGGACCAATGCGAAGGGATTCCTCTACGCCGGAATGATTCCCTTGATGGTGTTCACCGGTCTAGGCTTCTATTTTATGGTGAAGGCGCTGCGATACGACCCTTCCGCCATGTCTATCGATCGCATCGATCCCATGAGGGGGATCAGTATTGCCTTCGGTAGTTTACTGGTGCTCCTTGGGAACATCATGCCCAAGTTGCGTCGAAACTCATTTTTCGGACTTCGAACCAAATGGAGTATGTCCAATGACCGAGTCTGGCAAAAAAGTCAGCGTTTTGGGGGATTCGCTTCAATGGGCTTTGGGTTGCTGATGATTCTTTTGGCAGTGCTGTTCCCCAGAGAGTGGATCCTTGGGATGCTGACCGTCGTTGTCAGTATCTGGCTCATTGTATGTGTTGCGGCCTCTTACTATTACGCTCAATCGGATCCAATCCCCTAAAAAAGGAAGGACTGTTCGAAACACCTGAAGGAACGTAAGCGCAAGACCATTCTTCCTTGAGGGAATGGAGGGCAAAAAGAAAGTGAAGGATTCTCCCTGGATGAGCCTAAGAGAATCCTTCGCTTTCTTTATTTCAGTCAGGTTGATGACTAGGGGCTGGATTAACGCGCTCCGGCATCCTCATCGTTTCGCGCCCCGAATTTCGTATAAAGAAAATAGGCGATGCCAATGAGCAAGGCGGCGCCCATCATTTGAGCCAGTGCACGGATCAAGTAGCCCACAATGGAAAACCCGATGAGAATGAGGACGACCACTAGGATGGGATGTAATTTTTGATTCATAAGCGTAAGCCCTCCTTGGGAAAGGATGTGAGGATGGCGCAGGCCAATTCAATGGCGGCTTCCAGATCCGCCAATGCGGCATGATTGTAATGCGTGTGGATGAAACGGGAGGGAATGCCAAGAACCAAGCAAGGAACGGCTTTCCCGGTGATGGAAATCCGGCCGGCGTTGGTGGATCCGGCCCGGCGGATGGCATGTTGCGTGGGAATGCCTTGGGCTTTTGCCGTATCGCCGGCGAAGCGCAGGAAGGCGGGAGAACTGATGTAGCTGGCATCCAAGTGGCGGATCTGCACGCCCTTTTTCAAGGCCCCCTGAGCTTCTGCGCTGGAAAAATAGAGGTCATCGGCGGGAGAACCCTCAAAGACGATGGCGAAGTCTGGTCGCAGGACCTGGCTTGTTACCGCCGCACCCCGCATGCCTACTTCCTCTTGGCTCGCCAAAGCGCCCACAAGATCCACAGGCAATTCCTCATGACGCAGGCGATGCAGGACTTCTGCGACGGCCGCACAGCCCAGTCGGTTGTCAAAGGCTTTGCCAAAGAGAATGTCGGTGTCTTTTTCGTAATGGGACGCCACGAGGGGCGCGACAGGGTCTCCAGGGGCGATGCCATAGACGTGCAACGTTTCTTCCCTCGAGGAGGAACCCACATCGATGACTAAATCCTCCAACACGACCTGATCGGCGGCGCGTTCCTTGGCGCTCATAAAGTGCGGCGGCTTGGAGGCCACAATGCCCTGAACCATTCGTCCGGTAGCTGTTCGAATCCGAACCGTATGAGCGGGAACGTTGGAGGGAACCCAGCCGCCCAAGGGAACAAAGCTCAGCGTTCCGTTGTCGTGGATGGACTGAACCATGAAGCCCACTTCATCCAAGTGCGCATCGAGCTGAATGAGGGGACGGTTCCCCTGATTGCCCGGATGCGGGATATAAAGGTTGTGCATGGCGTCTTCCGTGATTTCAAAACCGGGAAGGTATTCTTTAATGCAGTGGACCGGCTCTTCTTCAAAGCCGGAAGGGCCAAAGGCGGCGCAAAGCGATTCGATAAAGGGGACATCAGTCATGGTAAGAATCCTCCACTTAATGATCTTCTGGGGCTAAAGGCGGTCCAGGCGGGGCCGATCGGGGTCCACCAACAGCGTTTTGTTGGCGGAATAGATGACCATGCCGGGTTTTGCACCATGGGGTTTTTTTACATGGCGCACTAAAGTGTAATCCACGGGAACCTTGCTGCCGCATTGGGCTTTGGAATACCAAGCGGCGAGGTTCGCAGCTTCGAGCAGCGTTTCCATGGAAAACCCTTCTCCTTTGATGATGACGTGGGAGCCCGGGTAGTTCTTGGTGTGCAACCAGGTATCCCGTCCGTCGGCCAGGCGCAAGGTCAGGGCGTCGTTTTGGTTGTTGTTTTTGCCCACGTAAAGATCAAAGCCTTCGGTGGAGCGAAAATGCATGGGTTTGGAGGGGGATTCTTTTTTGCGCTTCCCCGACGGAGCGCGAAGGTAGCCGGCAACCACCAATTCCTTACGAATTTCCGCTAAATCCGAGGGGTCCTCTGAGCGGAGCACGGAATCGGCGACGGATTGCAGGTAGGAGAGTTCCTCTTGGGCCAAAAGCAGTTGTTCTTTGGCAAATTCTTCACTGCGCTTAAGCTTATTATACTGCTTAAACGCCAGCTGCATATTTTCGGCTGGGGTCCGATGAGGATCCAGCGTAAGGGCCACCTCTTCCTGTGCCTCACTAAAGTAATTGGTGACGACCACCTCACGGGCTCCTTGCTTGATGGAATAAAGGTGGGCTTTCAAAAGCTCTCCTTTGAGGCGATAGGATTCCTTGTCCTTGGCCTCTTCGAGGACGTTTTGCAAAATGACCTGCTTTTTCTCTACACGCTCCAAATTCACCGAAAGGATGCGAAGGATGTCTTGGGCCCGCTCGCGCACTCTTTGCATGCGGTCACGCTCCCCAATAAAAAAGACCAAGGCCTGAGAGGGAGAATCGAAGATGCGCACGGCGTCCTGGGCTTGGAGCTCTTCCAAAGCGGGGGGACAAAAGCACAGAAGGTCTATGGGCTCCTCACCTTGCCGGACGACGTAGAATTTTTGCGCCTGGGCTAATTCGTCTAGGAGGGTAAAGAGCGCCTGCTGGGGCGTCTTGCCCATGGCTCGTTTTTGTTCATACAAGGGATAAAGGGATTCGGCGCTTTTGCGGCTGATGCCCATGAAAAACCGTGAAAAATCTTCAGCTTTGAGATCCTCCCAGGGCTTGGGACAGATCCAATCCTTGGGCAAGGCCAAGGGGTCGGATTTCTTTTGGGGCGGAGGCGCCACATAGGTGGCACCGGGCAAAAGCAGGCGATAGGTGTTTTGATCGTGCCCCACATGCTTGATGCATTCCATGATGCGCATGTCCCGCTCCCGCACCAAAAGGATGTTGGAGTGGCGGCCCATCATCTCAATGATTAAGTGGTAGGTCGATTCAAAGCCCAGTTCGTCGCTGGATAAAAACGTGAAAAAAACAATGCGGTCGCCGTGCATTTGCTGTACGCGCAGAAGTTTTCCACCTTGAAGGTATTTTCGCAGCACCATGGTGAATAATGGCGCTTCTTTGGGATTTTCTTTTATTTGATCGCTCAGGTGAACCCGTGCGGTTTCCGAAGAAGAGGTGAGGAGCACCCGGTGGGTTTCGCGAAAGCGGCGAAAGGTCAAAATCAGTTCATTTTTCTCCGGTTGCTGCACCTTATCCAAGCGGCTTTGCTGCAAGGTTTCCTGTAATTCTTTTGTTAGGGCCTGTAAATATAGACCATCAAATGCCATATCATCACCTCCAGAATATCTTAACACAGCCGAACGTACTTATGGGAAGATGGGCTTTGGTCCGAAGAAGACGAGGTGAAGCCCCAAGGAATAAAAAAAACGCGCTCCTTCATAATCAGTAACGGAGGGCTTTTCGTATGGAACATGATTTTTTATCCACCTATCTCATGGATGAAGCGGTCAGCGACGTCCATTTTATTCCCCAGGAGGACACGGTGCTCCTTCGAGTGCGCCGACCTTCAGGGCTCAGCGATCCGGTGCACATAGACCCCAAGGATTATGGGGTTCTTTTGCAAAAGGTTAAGCTCGCTGGCGGTCTCAACATCTCGGAAAAACGGCTGCCGCAAGACGGAATCCTTCACCGAGGCGATCAAAGGGTGCGCATCTCGACCCTGCGAAGCATTCATGGAGAAGCATTGACGCTGCGTCTTTTGGGCAAAGGAGGACGAACCTTGGAAAAGCTTGGCCTGAGTGAGGCGCAGCTTGCCGGGTTGCGAGAACTCTTCTTCGAGGGCTTCTCCTTGTTGGTCATCACCGGGGAGACCGGCTCGGGCAAAAGCACCACCTTGAAAGCGTTGGTCCGTTCCTTGACCTTGCGAGGCGCAAAAGTCGTCAGCATTGAGGACCCTGTGGAGATCAACGTTCCAGGTTCTTTAGAGGTTTCCTTGCATGAGGCCATCGGCCTTGATTATGAACGAGCGATCTTTGCTTCTTTGCGCCAGGATCCCGATTACTTGGCCATTGGGGAAATTCGCGATCAAAAAACCTGCGATCACTGCATTCGAGCCGCTCTCTCAGGACACCCTGTGGTGACGACGTTGCATTCAGGGGGTTATGATTTCGCCCTGCGGCGCCTGGAGGCGCTGACGAGCCTCTCGGATTTTGTGCCCACGGTCCTTACGGCGGTGCTCACCCAAAAGCTCACCCCAGGGATCAATGGAGAGCGGCGGCTGAACGCTGCCTTTTACTGGGCCCGCGCCGGAGAGGTAGTGAAACTATGAAAAAAAGGCATCGGGAAGCGTTTTTCTATGAGGTGGGCACACTCTTGCAAGCGGGCTTTGCCTTGCCCGATGCCCTGGATCGGGTGCAAGGACCGGCCCAGTCGGCCGCAGCAGCACTAAAGGAGGCATTGATGAAGGGGATTCCCCTTGGGGAAGCGATCCAAAAAGACCCGGTTTTTGAGCGCAGCGACTGTGAAATTCTTCGCCTGGCGGAAGAAACGGGCAAATTGTCCGAAGCATTTATGGAGTTGCATGAAATGCACCGGAACCAACGCCTCTTGCGGCAAAAGCTTTTAAGCTTTGCACTGTATCCTTTGCTGATGCTGGGGCTGTTGTCGGGGTATCTGGTTTTTTCTTTATTTTTTATGGTACCCCTGATGGTGGATCTTCTGCGGAGCCTTTCGGTGGAAGAGGGGCTCTTGTTTTCCTTGGACGCCCTGCGCCTCTTCCTCCTTCGCCGAGCGCCCTTAGTGGCGGGGGCATTGTGTTTGGTGGGATTTGCCTTAGGGGACTGGCTCTTGCGTCGACAGGGGTTGCTGCGTCTGGTATTGGGCAAGCGGTTTAGGCTCTACCATGAGGTTATGGCCGTGGAGCGCATGGAAAAGCTCTTACGAGGCGGTCGGAGCATTCTGGATGTCGTGGCGCTTGCCGCTCCTTACGGTCAAGCCGATCAGGCAGTGGTCGAAGAGGCCTTGCGCCAGGGGGACTCCTTGGCGAGAGCCTTGGCGCAAGGGGGGTTCTCCGAAGATTTGGTGTCGGTGGTGGCCTTGCATGAGGAAACGGGGGATTTTTTGGCGGGATTGACCCATTATTTAACCAGGGCCAGGCATGGGATTCAGCAAACGATGGAGCGGCGCATCAAGCTTTTGGAGCCTTTATCCTTGATTTTTATCGGCGGTACGGTGGGGGTGAGCGTCCTCTCGGTCATGGGCCCTCTATTTGACGCCTTTGGGAGGATTCGATGAAGCGGGTTTGGCAGCGTAGGCTGCAAACAAAGCGAAAAGGGTCGTTGCTTTTGGAGCTTTGCCTGGCGTTTCTCTTGATCTCCCTTCTTTTAACTTGGAGCCTGCCACGGGTTTCAATACGAGCCTATCAAGAAAAAACCGCGGATCGGCTTTTTGTGCAAGAATTGAAAAGCAGCATCCTAAAGCAGCGGATGGAAGCCGCCCGCACCAGAGGCAAAGGGTTTGTTTTTGATCTGCCCGGAGACGGACGAGTGGTTTTCAAGACCCAGGGAAAGATCGTGAAAGTCATAGAGGACCCTTTGCGTCGCTGCTATGTGCTCAAACGCACCTATGCGCAAATTACCACCTTAAGAACCTTCAAGAACACCACAGAACGCGGGCAAACGGGATTTACCCTCACCATTGAAAAACGGGGGGAGCCCATGGCTCGTTTGATCTTTCAAGTGGGGACCTCCAGCATAAGAGAGGAGTGGGTGAAAAAATGAAGATGAAAAACAAGCAACGGCGTCAAAGGATGTCCCGCAAGGCGACAAAGCGTCCAGGGGTTCTATCCTCAGGCATTTTCGCTGTGCTTTTGGTGGTTATGGGAACGGTGGGTACGTTGCAGGCTTCTCTGGGGGCGGCGCTGAGGATTCAAAAGGAACAGTTTGCCGCCCTGGAAGCTCGACTTTGCTTTGAGGCGGCACTCATCGGCGCAAGGCCAGAGGGAAAAGGAGGCAAGGCGCCCCCCCTCCCCTATAGGCTTCAATGGAGCGAAACGAGAGGGCCCCGAAGGCTAAAGTTCCGGCTGCGCCTTTTTAGGGGAGAGGAATTACTGGAGGAGCAATGCATCGACGAAGCGGATTTATAGTGCAGGAGCTGCTTTGGTATCTGATCCTTGGGACGTTTTTATTGGGCTTGGGGTTGAAGCTTTTTCTTCTCTCTTTGCAATCCTTTGAGCTATTTTCTCAGCGCCAAGACGATCTTTTTGACTTTTTAAATGTCAGTGAGCGCATCAAATACGACTTGATGACGCAAATTGATGCCCTCGAAGTGGCGCCGCAGAGCCTCCGATTTTCTTTTTGGCGTTGTCAAAAAAGCAAACTTGGAGGCCAAAAGCTCACGTACTGCCTTTGTCATCGGGGAACGCGGCTGGTTTACGAGGTGAACACCTGTGGCAATCAAACGCACATCTATCTGTCCAGCAAAGTGGAAGGAATCCGCTGTGAACGCCAGCAGGGGGTGCTGATTCTTTACTTTGACTACCGAACAAGAACTTTTTGGAGGGCTTATCGAATTGATCACATCCTATCGTCGCGGATTTTGCACCGCGGCTTGCCTTCTTTTGATGCTCTCTTTAACCCTTTTGGGAGCCTGCATTTCGCTGGTGGGCAGCATCCGAGCTGCGGATTTAAGCGTCGGCGCCTACGATGCGGAATTTTTGCGCTCCCGCTCCTATGAAGGAATGCTCAGGGAACAGATGGCCCGTCGAGTGGGCGCGGGGCGGGAATTTGAGCATCCTGAGGCGTTCTTTGCGTATTGTCGGCGCGTCCCCGAACGATATTACGTCTGCGATCAGGTAACCTTGGTGTATCGAGGAGAAATCCAAGAAAGCGATGGGCGATGCGAGCTCCGCTTTGAGATGATGGAACCTATTGAAGGCTGCTGGTATGCTCGACCCGTGCGGGTGACGGTAGGGGAGGATGGGGCGCTGCATTTTCAGGTGGTGGGTCTGCATTAGTCTAAAGGGCGATTGGCTCGTGCAAAAGATGACAAATACTTCACAAATAGCTCTCTTTTCAAACGAAGCGGGCTGTGTTAGAATTAAATTTGGTAATTTGTGCCAGTCACAGGAACACTTGAACGCACCGAGGCGTTCAGTAATTTTGGAGGGAATTCAATCAATGATTTCAGCAGGCGATTTAAGAAAAGGGACCACCTTTGAAATGGACGGGAACGTGTATACGGTCATCGATTTTCAGCACGTAAAACCTGGAAAAGGGGCTGCCTTTGTCAGAACCAAAATCAGAAACGTCATTCAAGGCGGCGTAACGGACACCACCTTTAACCCCACGGATAAGCTGCAGGAAGCGGTTATTGAACGCAAAGACATGCAGTACCTTTACAACGACGGGGAGCTCTACTACTTCATGGATCAGGATACCTTTGAACAGATTCCGTTGAACTTTGAAAAGGTGGAGGAAGCCATCAAGTTTTTGAAAGAAAACATGTTCGCATCCATCAAGTTTTATAAAGGCAATGCCTTCTCGGTGGAAGCGCCCAACTTTGTGGAACTGGAAGTCACCCAGTCCGAGCCGGGTGTAAAGGGGAATACGGCCACCAACGCTTTGAAGCCCGCCACGGTAGAAACCGGAGCTTTGGTTATGGTTCCCTTTTTCATCAACGAAGGCGACATCATCCGCATCGATACCCGCACCGGCGATTATATGGAACGCGTTTAATTTAAGGGGAACCCGTCATGGGTTCCTTTTTGCTTTTGAATCCAAGGGGTCGGCATTTATAAAACATTTACAATTGAACACGACATCGCTCCATTCGCGCCTTTCTTAGGTCGTAATGCCTCATTTGGAGCATTTCAGGACAAGCCTTCTGGGAAGTCTTCACTTTCCAAATCATAAAATATTGAAATGAAGTTCCTAAGATTATATCGGGAGGGGAGGGCGCAAGCTCTCCCCTTTTAGGCCTGGATCGCCCTTTATTTTGAGGGCTAAGATGCGGAGAATAAGCGATTGAAAATAATGAATATTATACATTTTTGTGTAAAGTCACGGCTCCATGCCTAAGAAAGGTCCATTTTGATTTCTGCAAATAAGTGACAAGACGTCATGAATTTACCGACATAACTGCCGGTATAGGAAGTAAATTCATAATAGAATATCCTTTACAACCACTTGATCCTATGCTACTTTGAAGAGGAAGATTCCGCCGAAGCAAAAAGAGAAGGGGCGGAAGATTTATTCTTAAAGTGCATAAAAAGCACTTCTCATCCTCAACCGAATCGGAAGGCCTCTGCCAAATCATTAGGCTGGACCGCTTCGGCCTCTTATTATTATGGATCGCAGCCGGTCCAGTTATTTCTTCTATGGGTATCTCACCACGCACACACAACGCAACATAGGATTCTTATGCAAGAATCCCCAGGGGTCACTTTGGAAGCTTCCGGTTACGGAGGCTCTTTTACGTGCCTTTTTTCGGTCTTTTGGACCGATGAATTGGGACTATGGTTTAGGATCCGAAAAAGGAGGCTCATCGTGGATCCAGATCGACCCCGAAAAATATACTATATAAGGAGAGTAGAAGACTTATGAACGATGCGAAGCGTTTGACCCGTAGTATATTGGCTCTATTCCTTGCCGTCATCTTCACTTTCATCACCGCGGTTCCCGCTCTTGCCCGCACAACGGCTCCCAAATTAGAAACGCTTAAGGCTGGAAAATCCATCCCCATGCCGGCCCAAGCGAAGATCTCAAAACTTTTGGCTCAAGAGATGCAAAAGGAAAAAATGGTCGAGGCCATTGTTTACGTCACCTCGCCCTTGGATTCCGAAGCCTTCGCTAAAACCGCACGTTCTCGCATCCAGGCAGATACGGTAGCTCAAAAGAACCTCCAGGTTCGCCAAGAGCTTTATCTTGCGCTGAAAGATCACGCACAGACGGCCCAAAGAAATCTCATCAGCTATCTGAAACACGCCAAGGGCGTTGAAGCCTACGAGAGTTTCTTCATCACCAACGCTCTGTTTGTACGGGCGACCCCAGACGTGATGAAAACCCTCTCCACGATGCCTGAAGTCCGGTCCATGGAAAAAAACAAGATCACGTTCCTAGATAAGCCCATGGAGGCTTACAAGCCCGTGACCCCCATGGCTGAAGATCCCCAATATCTTTGGCATTTGGAGATGGTGAAAGCGCCGTCCGTTTGGAAGGCCGGTTTCGACGGAACCGGAGTGGTCGTAGCGAACATCGATTCCGGAGTAGATTGGACCCATCCCGCGCTGAGGACCCATTGGCGCGGATTAAAAGAAGACGGAACGACGGAGGCGACCTTTAGCTGGTTTGATACGGTTGCTAAAGCTCCGCTTCCCATTGACTCCGATTCGCACGGAACTCACGTCATGGGCTCCATGGTTGGGAAGGATCCCGCCACTGGATACACCACAGGCGTTGCCCCCGGAGCCAAATGGATTGCTGCCCGTGTCTTCGACCCGGAAGGTAGAACCACGGATGCGCGCTTGATCTCCGCGGCCCAGTGGATGATCGCTCCCGGCGGCAACGCGGCTATGGCACCAGATGTCGTCAATAACTCTTGGGGCGGCGGAAACGATGCCGATCCTTGGTATCAAGAATCCGTAAACAACTGGATCGCGGCGAACATTTTCCCTGCGTTTGCAGCAGGAAATCAACGGCAAGGTGAGCCGATTCCCCAGCCGGGATCCATTTCCAACCCCGCCAACTACAAAGAATCCTTTGCCGTTGGCGCCGTGGATAAGAATTCCCTTCGGCCCAGTTGGTCCAAACGCGGCCCCTCTGCCTTTGGATTCCCCGATTGGAAGCCAAACATCAGTGCTCCGGGAGTAGGTATTACTTCCTCAGTGCCCGGCGGGAAATACGCCCTAAACTCGGGAACCTCCATGGCCACGCCACACTTGTCCGGAGTGGTGGCTCTCTTAAGATCCACCAATAAGAATATGTCGGTCGCAGATCTCGTAGACTTGCTCCAGACCAGTGCGGTTCCGCTTACCGATTCGTTGCCCACGGCACAAAAGTCGCCCAACTACGACTATGGGTATGGCTTGGTGGATGCATTTGCCGCCGTAGGCATGGCCACGACGGGCACAGGTATCTTCACTGGAAAAATCATGAAGGAAGGCTCGGATAAGGCGGCCCCCGTGGTCAAACACGACCAACTGATCCAGCAAGCCTATGCCGGATTGGATGTGACCGTAGATGCCACCGTCACCGACGATGTTTCCGTCGTATCCTCGACGTTGCTTGTTCGTTCCAAAGCGTCCGACCCGTGGACGAATCTTCCCATGATTCAAAAAGAGGGCGACCATACGGGCGGTCTCTTTGAAGCCAAGATTCCCGGAGCGATGGTCCTTGAAGGAAAGTTATCCTACCGGATTTCCGCCACGGATTTTGTCGGCAACGTGACCAATTCTCCGATCCATGAGGTGAACATCGTTTTCGGTGCGCGCCCCGATCAATATAAAGAAGGGTTTGAAGGCGAGGCCTTGGGATGGACCTTCTTGACCATCTGGTCTCGCGGTCCCAAAAAGATCGATGCCGAGCCAACCCCCGTGGAAGGGAAGCAGTATGCTGGAACCTCCATCGGCGGGAAGTATCCCAACAGCACCGAAGCCTTTATGGTTTCAGCGCCCATCGACCTGAGAAAAGCCACCGAAGCTTCAGCTCGGTTCTTCCACTGGTATGAGTTCGGCGCTTCTGCCGGCGATAACGGAACCTTGTTGGTCTCCAACGATAACTTTGAAACCATGACTGAAGTTACCTCATTCCAAGGCAATAGCAAGGAATGGAAGGGCGTAACGGTCAACCTCAAACCCTGGGCCGGCAGCAAGACTCCGGTTTACCTCATCTACAAGTTCAAGTCCGACCTCTTTAGCAACAACCTTGGATGGTATGTGGATGACTTCTCCTTGGTCGGAGAAGACAAAATTGCGCCCAAGATTCCGGCCAACTTAAAGGGCGAAGCCAAGATCAGCGGCATGCGCTTGACTTGGGACGCCAATCACGAGGCGGATTTTGACAAGTACAACGTCTACCGCTCCACGACCAAGGGCGAACGGGGAACCCTCGTGGGCAGCCCCATGACGCCATCCTTCAACGATCCATACGCCAGTTTGGATATGGAGACCACCTACTACTATAGCGTCACGGCACTGGATGCGAGCGGCAATGAATCCAAACCTTCGGAGCAGGTGACTATTAAGCCGCTTGCGGGAATAGCGACCATCGTGTTTCATAACTTTGAGGACACCAACGGCGAATTTACCAAAGGCCAGGAGCCTGGGGGCAATGATTGGGCTTGGGGCGTTGTGGAAACCGCCGGCCCGAAGAAAGCCTACAGTGGAACCAAGGCCTGGGCCACGAACCTTAAAGGCAATTACAGCAACAACATTAAAAACTATCTCGAAACGCCGGCCTTCACCCTTCCCGCCGAGTATCAGATCAGCCTGATTTTTGCTCACTGGTACGAATTTGAAATCTCCAGCACGGGTAAAAAGTATGATTTTGCCACCATCAGCTTAAGCCATGAAGAGGGGAAATGGATCGACATCACCCCCGGCGAAGATAAGAAGATTGGAGGGGCGTCCACAGATTGGACCCTTTTGGAGCTGGATTTGACGGCCTATGCCGGCAAAGCTGTAAAGATTCGATTCAACTATCAGACCGACATTACCGGACCTCGCGCCGGATGGTATATCGATGATTTTAATATCGTCGCAGCACCAAAGGGCACGGGCGGCTCGATTCAAGAGCCCATGGTAGTCTCTTCAGCGATTCAAAAATCCCCAACGGGGAAGCGTGAGTCCGCCGCCTCTTTGAAAAAACTTCTGAGCGACAAGAGAGTGACTAAGAAGCAGAGCCTCACGAACAACAACCATCTCTCCGACATTCCCGTGATCTTAGCTCAGGCGGAAGTCGTGGAAACGGGCGTTATGGTCAAGTCCGATCCCAAAACAGGGGACTATCGCCTGCGCCACATGGCCTCGAAAGAAGACAAACCATGGACGTTGAAAGCTTCCTCCTATGGATTCAAACCCCAAACCTTCCAGTCCAAGTTGGCTAAGGGGGAAACCATTTTGAAGAACTTCGTCCTACAACCTGAAGATTCAGGCTCCATTAAAGGACGGGTCATGGATCGATACGATGGAACGCCGGCCCCCGGCATTACGATCCACCTTTTGGAGGATCCCAACGTAGCCCCCGTCGTCACCAACGACAAGGGAGAATTTACCTTCCCGAGCGTTTACGTCGGCCAATATACTTTGCATGCAGCAGGTCCTGGATTCCGTAAGGGAACCGCACAAGTGACTGTGAAAAAGGATGAAGTCGCCACTGTGGACATCAAGCTCGAACGACTCATCGGCGCTCCCGGCGAAATCATCTACGACGATGGGGCCGCTGAGGATGCCACCGTCCTAAAGAGCGCAGGAAACGGTGTCGCCACGTTATTCACCCCCAAAGATTTCGGCACCGTTACTGGAGTCAAAGTCTTCTTCTACGACAAAAGCTTCCCAACGCCGGGCGGCAACGAAATTGGCTTTGCCATTTTCGAAAAGGACGGCTCGAACTGGAAGCAAGTGGGGTCCACCATCTTCCGTAAGGACATCGTCCGCGGAGAGTGGAACACCATCGATTTAAGTTCCTTGAACTTCTCAACGGGTGAAGATTTCTTCATCACCACCATTCAAAACAAGATTGGAGAGGAATCCCCTGCAGTTGCCGTGGATTATCAAGGACCCGTAGAGCGTGGATACTACTATGCCAACGGTGGATTTGTGGATTTCAAATCCCAAGACAGCAAGGGCGTTCCTATGATGCGGGCGCAAATGATGTTCGCCGCAGAAAAACCCGAACTTACGAACCTTGCGGACACCACCTACACCAATGAAGATTCCATAATGGTGGAAGGAAGGGTGAAAACTGCAGGGGAGGTTCGAGTCTACTGCAACGATAAGGTGGTCGCCACCATTAAGGAAGCCGAGTTGCAAGACAAGACCTTCAACGCCAAGGTTCTTCTGCCTGAAGAAACCAACAAGATCAAGGCCAGCCTCGTGGTCAACGGCAAAGAAACCGAACCCACCAAGGATTACGTCGTGATCAAGGACAAAACAGCGCCGGAACTGACTGTGACTGAACCGGTCAACAAAGCTCGGCTCAATGTAGAAATGGTCCATGTAAAAGGAACCGTCAAGGATGCCTATCTCGACCATTTGAGCATCAACGGAACGTCGTATGAAGTCAGCGAGAAAGGGGCTTTCGACATCCGGATCTTCCTCAATGAAGGAGAGAACAAGCTGACCATCGAAGCCGTGGATAAAGCCGGCAACAAAAAAACGGAACTGCGTACCGTCACTGTGAAGCTCGGAGCCTCTGAGGGCATTAAGAACATGCAACCGGACAAGGATGTTACCTTAGCTCCTGGAGCAACCCTAAAGCTTTCCTTTGAGGCTGAAAAGGGCGCAAAGGCCGGATACAACATCATCGTTCCGCTCTCAACTGCAGCTGCTGAGGATGTTTGGATTCCCATGACGGAAAAGGAACCGGGCCATTACGAAGCCGTATGGACCGCACCCAAGACGCCCATCAAGGGGGCCCAGGTGCTCTTCCATCTGAACGATGGCTATGGCAATACGTCCATCGCCAAAGCGCCCGGTAAGATCACCGTAGAAGAACCAGAGCCTGAGATCACCGGCGTCAGCCGCGTCGCAGGAAAAGATGCCTATGAAACGTCGGCCCTAATGAGCCAAAAAACGTTCAAGAAGGCCCAAACCGTGGTCTTAGCAACGAAGAAGACCTTTGCCGATGCTTTGGTCGGCGGCCTCTACGCCGTTCAAAAGGATGCCCCCATTCTGCTGAGCGACACGAAGGAAGTGCCCAAGGTTGTCCTAGAGGAGATCAAGCGCCTTGGCGCACAAAAAGTCGTTCTTTTGGGCGGAGAATTAGCCCTTGATCCGGCCGTCGCTGAACAGCTTAAAACGATGAACCTCAAGGTAGAGCGTTTGGCCGGATCCGATCGCTACCGCACCGCAGTGGCCATCAACGAAGCCGTCCGCGAGGGCGCCACCAAGCACATCTACCTCGTCAGTGGCCGCAAATTTACCGACGCTTTGGGAATCGTTCCTGTAGCTGCTAACGCCAAGGACGGCATCCTACTTACCGAGCGCCAACAAATTCCCAACGCCACACTAGGCGCCATGAGAAAATGGGGCATTGACAGCGTGACGCTTTTGGGCGGAACCAACGCCATCTCTGAAGACGTGGAAAAAGAACTGAAGGATTGGGGCTTCAAGGTTGGCCGTTTGGTGGGCGAAACCCGCTACGACACCAACATCCAACTGACCAAGAAATTCTATAAAACCGTCACCGACGCCATCGGCGCCAGCGGCGAAGCCTTCCCGGATGCGCTGGTCTCCACCGTCTATGCCGCGAAGATGAATCAGCCCATCCTCTTGCTCAATCCCAAGGGATTGGACGAAGTCACCCTTCAATATGTGAAGGAAGCCAAGATGAAGCGCATGATTCTCATGGGCGGAGAACAAACCATCCCTGAGGCCATTGAGAAGGTCCTAAAGGACTGGATCCAATAGTCTTTCCCCCACCGGGCATTGCCCATCGCATCGTCGGGCCCTCCGAAAAAGCTTTTTTCGGAGGGCCTTTTTCCGGAAGCAGGGCCCTGGGTTCATTGATGCATTCTTTTTGAAGAACCCCGAGGTCTGTGGGGATTCGAATTGTATTCCCACAGTTTTCTTTGCTATAATCAGGGGAAGAGACAAACGCGAATATTTCATTGCGGAGGGTTCATTTATGGAAAGAAAATCAGAGGCCGAACGGGCCGTTGAAACAGCACGCTACGACGTGGCAGGAGTCGGCGTCGTCAAAATATCAGAAGAAGTTGTGGGGGTTATTGCAGGTATTGCTGCCAGCGAAATTGAAGGAGTTTCCGGCCTCAACCCCACAACCACCGGGGGCATTACCCAGGTCTTTACCGGAAAGCGCAACGTGACCAAGGGAGTTAAGGTATCCATTACGGGAGAGTCTGCCGTTTTGGATATGATGATGTCGGTGGAATACGGCTACAACATCCCCCTCGTGGTCAAGCAGGTCCAGGAAAACGTGCGGGAAACGGTGGAGAGCATTACGGGATTGAAGGTCCATGAGATCAACGTTATGGTGAATAACATCTCCATCCTCAAGCAAGAAACGGCAGGAAAAGATGGAAAATAAGGTCAACCGGCGGCACTCCCGAATGATGGCCATGGAGATTCTCTACTCCGATACCTTTCATTCGGTACAAGAAGCCCTGAGCGATGAGCGCATCGGCGAATTTCTTACGATCAGCGATCCCAAGGATGCTTTGGATGATGCCTATATAAAACAAGTGGTGGAAAGTACTCGGGCGCACAAGAAAGAGCTGGAGGCGTTCTTATCGCGCTTTTTAAAGCAATGGACCTGGGAGCGCCTCTCGCGCATCAACCAGTCCATCCTGCTCTTAGCGGGGGCGGAGCTTTTGATTTTAAAGGACGTTCCCGAAAAGGTAGCCCTCAATGAAGCCATCGTTTTGGCCAAGCATTATTCCGATGAGGACTCCAACCGCTTTATCAATGCCGTTTTGGATCAAGCGTTGAAGAACAAAGAATCCTTTCAACTTGAGGAAGACAGGCCTAAGGGAGAGCAGGAGAATTCTCTTGAGGAGTGCCCCCCAACGCCCCAAGAGGCCGTTGGCGCAAGCGAGAACAATGAGGGAGAGGACCAAGCGGCCAGAGAATCTAAAGCACCAGAAGTTTTCGAATCTTCAACCATCGAGCAGGCAGAGGATCCCAAGACCGACCAGTAAGCGTTGGCGCGACCTCCCCCGGTATTTTTCAGGGCAGAGGAGTGGGCAGGGCGGTGCAAGCCAAAGCGTTCTGCCCCCCTGATTCCTTATCCCAGCGTCGGATCCCTTTCAAAGTCCAAAGAACGGGTCTGCAGTTTTCGGGTCCCCCGAGGGGGACGCTGCGATAAGGAATCAAAAGAGTTGGCCCAAGAAAGGCTTCCGCTAAAGGGGCCATCAACGCCTTTTTTTTCGAGTCCTTTTTCTTTGCCCTTGCTGCGGCAAAGGCACCCAATCGAATGAAAAAGGCAAAGCGCCTTTGATCGCTACTCGTTCCGCATGGAACCACCATCCGCACACCATGGAGGGAAAAGCATGGGAAACATTATTAACGTCAAGGAATTGGCCGCAAAGTACAAAGAGTCCATCAAGGCATTCGCTACGGAACGGGAGGTTCAAAAAAAGAGCATTCCGACCCTCGCGACGGTTCTCGTAGGATCCGATGAGGGATCCCAATATTATTTGGACAGTCAGACAAGAGTGGCCAAATCTCTGAATCTTGGCAAGGTGAACATTACGCTGCCTCAAGAGGCCACGCAGGAAGAAGTTTTGACGGTGGTGGATGAGCTCAATGCGGATCCCAATGTGCACGGCATCATGGTGTTGTTCCCCCTGCCGGCGCATCTGGACGCCAAAGAAGTGTCCTCGCGCATCGCTGTACAAAAAGACATCGACGGGGTCAATCCCATCAACGCGGGACGGCTCTTCATGGGGGACAAGGCCTTTGTTCCCTGCACCGCCAAAAGCGCACACACCATCATTAAAGAAGTCCTGGGCGACATCAAAGGCAAGAGCGTCGTGATTGTTGGACGCTCCAACATCGTCGGGAAGCCTTTGGCCATGCTTCTTTTGGCGGATCACGCCACGGTGACCATTGCGCACTCCAGAACCAAGAACCTACAAGAAGTGACTCGGGCGGCAGATATTGTCGTGGCGGCGGTGGGTCGTCCCGAGATGTTCACAAAAGAGTATTTCTCCCCGGGACAAACCGTCATCGATGTGGGGACCTCTGAGAAGGACGGAAAGATCACTGGCGATGTGAAAACCGATGAAGTGGCCGAGGTGGTGGCCCACATCACGTCCGTTCCCTGCGGCGTAGGGGCCATTACCACCACGCTTTTGATGCAGAGCGTCTGCGAGGCGTCCAAAGCGTGATTCCCGAGGTTCTTTCCGTCACAGCCCTTAATACCTACATAAAAAAGATTCTTGAGTCGGACTTTTTGTTGCGCAGTGTGAAGGTGGCGGGCGAAATTTCAAACTTTAAAAACCACTCCTCCGGGCATCTTTACTTTACGTTGAAGGATGCGGGGGCGCGCATCAACTGCGTCATGTTTCGGGGCATGCGGCAAAAGCTCAAAAAGCTTCCCAAAGACGGAGACCAGGTTACCTTGAGTGGCCGGGTTTCCGCCTATGTACCTGGCGGAGCCTATCAAATCTACGTAGAGGACATCGAAGAAGAGGGACAAGGCGATCTTTACGCCAAGTTTTTGGACCTTAAGGAACGGCTCAGTCGAGAGGGACTCTTCGATCCCGCGAACCGGCGGCCCATTCCCAAACACCCTCGCACCATCGCGGTCATCACATCACCCACCGGAGCGGCCATCCGTGACATCATCAAGGTGCTGCGCACCCGAAACCCAGCGCAAGAGCTTTTGATTTACCCGGTTCAGGTGCAAGGGGACGTTTCTGAAGCTCAAGTGATTGACGCCCTGGAGCGAGTGAATGAGCGTCAGGAGGTGCAGGTGGTGATTCTGGCGCGGGGCGGGGGATCCATTGAGGACCTTTGGGGCTTCAATTCTGAGGCCATGGCCCGAGCCATTCGCGCGAGTCGCATTCCAGTCGTGACGGGCATCGGCCACGACATCGATTTCACTATTGCCGATTTTGCGGCGGATCTCCGGGCGGCCACCCCCAGTCAAGCGGCGGAGCTGACCATCGCCCAGACCAGCGATGGCTTGGCACGCATTGAAGAGGCACGGCGCCAGTTGGACCGAGGAATAAAGACCCGTTTGCGGCAGGAAAAAACTCACGCAGCCATGCTCGCGCGCATGGTTACGCAAAATGATCCCCGGTTGGTCATTGTGAATCACTACGCGAGCCTCTCTGAAGCTAAAGAACGTCTGGATCAACTTACGGGACACCGCTTGGAATTGAATCGGCAGCGTCTTTTGCGCGCGAGGGATCTTTTGCGAGCTTACAATCCCTATCATTTGCTGGACCAAGGCTACGCCATCATCAAAAACGAGCACGGGGAACTCATCCGCGGGGTTTCGGCCCTGCATAAAGCCAAGGTGCTCACCATCCGCTTAAAGGACGGCGAGACCACATTGATTCCCAAATAACCACCGTTCCATGGAGGAAGATATGGAAAAAGAAACCCTTAAGGGAGAGCCCAAGGATCAGGATCCCACCTATGAAGAACTCATGGGTCAACTCACTCAGGTGCTTCAGCGTATGGAGGATCCTTCCACACCCTTGGAAGAACAGATGAAGAGCTATGAAGAGGGCGTCGCGTTATGCCAGAAACTGGAAAACCAGCTCAAGTCCTTTGAGGAGCGCATCCGCATAGTGAACCAGGATGGGGAGGAGACTCCCTTTGAGTAATCCGATCCGGACCGCGGGGCGTCTCTTTGAGGCCAAGGAGGTCATCGAGGAGGCCCTTTTAGCCTCGGTCCGTACCCTTTCGGGTCCAGCGCACCTCAAAGAAGCCATGAGCTATTCGCTGCTGGCCGGCGGTAAGCGGCTGCGGCCACTCTTGATGCTGGCTGCCGCCGATCTTCACGGGATGGTTTGGGAGCGGGTGCTTCCCTTTGCCGTATCCTTGGAGATGATTCATACCTATTCCCTGATCCATGATGATCTGCCCGCCATGGACAACGATGATCTGCGGCGGGGCAAGCCCACCAACCATGTGGTGTTCGGCGAAGCCATGGCCATCTTGGCGGGGGATGCCCTATTGACCGAAGCCTTCGTTTCTTTGGGGGCATCCTTACAAAAAGAACCTCAAGGGGCCAAGGCCTTGGCTTATTTGGGCAAGGCAGCCGGAACCTCGGGCATGATTGGCGGTCAAGTGATGGATCTTTCCGCCACGAGCCGAAAGATCTCTCTGGAAGAACTTAAGATTCTGCACGCGAGAAAAACGGGCGCTTTGATCCAGGCTGCGGTTCTTCTTCCCGCAATCCTTCACGATGCGCCGGCCGAAGAAATTGCTTTCTTGGAAGCGTTCTCTTCAGATCTTGGGCTGCTTTTTCAAATCCAGGACGACTGCCTCGATGAGACCTCAGATGAGATCACCTTGGGCAAAACCTGCGGCAAGGATGCACGGGATAAAAAGTCCACCTTTGTTTCCCTTTTGGGCCTCTCCGAAGCCCTGGCCTATCGCGCGACCCTCAGTGAGCGCCTTTGCGGTAGTCTCTCTTCGTTTGGCGAGGAGGCGGCCCTCTTGCGGGAAGTAACGGAGGCCATTATCGGTCGAACACATTAAAGGATGCACTATGTATGAACTCTTGAAAGAATACCAAGGTCCTTCCTCCATCCCGGAGATGAGTTTGGATGAATTAAATCAGCTGGCGGACGAAATCCGAACCTTTCTGATTCAATCCGTCTCGAAAACGGGAGGGCACTTGGCGCCCAACTTGGGCGTGGTTGAATTAACGCTGGCCTTGCATAACGTCTTCGATTTTTCTCGAGACAAGCTGATCTTTGACGTGGGGCATCAATCCTATGTGCATAAGATTCTCACCGGGCGCATCGGGGGCTTTCGCACTTTGCGCAAATATAAAGGCATGGCGGGATTTCCAAAAACCGAAGAATCTCCTTACGACCACTTCAATACGGGGCACGCCTCGACCTCGGTTTCTGCTGCATTGGGCATGGCTCGGGCCAGAGACCTCAAAAAAGAGGATCATTGCGTGGTGGCCCTCATCGGGGATGGCGCGTTTACCGGCGGCATGGTTTGGGAAGCACTCAACGATGTGGGGTACCGCAAGACTCCTTTAGTGCTGGTGCTCAACGACAATGAGATGAGCATTTCACGCAACGTGGGCGGTATGAGCCTCTACCTCTCGCAACTGCGCAGCGACCAGCACTACGAAAAGTTCAAAAAAGGCGTTCAGCGCAACGTCGAAAAGTTGCCCCTGGGCAAGCCCCTCTCGGACACCATGCGTAAGATGAAGGACACCGTCAAGGCCATGGTGGTGGAAGAAGAGGGGATGATTTTTGAAAATATGGGCATTAAATACCTAGGCCCTGTGGATGGGCATAACATCAAGGAGCTAAGCACCATTTTAAAAGCCGCCCGAGAATTCGACGGACCGGTCCTGGTCCATGCCGTGACGCAGAAAGGGCGGGGTTATGATTTTGCAGTGGCTCATCCTGATAAATTCCATGGGATTGCCCCCTTTGACTGCGAAAACGGAGAGGTGTGCTTTCGGTCGGGGAAAAATTACTCGAAGGTTTTTGGGGAGACGCTTTGTGATTTAGCGGCCAAGGATTCGTCCATTGTAGCCATCACGGCGGCCATGCCCGATGGCACGGGCCTTTCGAGCTTTGCCAAAAGGCATCCGGACCGTTTTTTTGATGTGGGCATTGCTGAGGAGCATGCCGTGACCTTGGCGGCCGGCATGGCGATTTCCGGTCTTCGACCTTTTGTAGCCATCTATTCCACGTTCTTGCAACGCAGCCTCGATCAGCTCATCCATGACGTAGCGTTGCAGAATCTGCCCGTGACCTTTTGTTTGGACCGCGCGGGCATTGTGGGGGACGATGGGGAAACCCATCAAGGCGCTTTCGACATCAGTTACCTGTCCATGATTCCGGGCTTCACCATCATGGCACCCAAAAACATGGAAGAACTCTCGTCCATGCTGCGCTATGCGAAAAACATCCAGGGCCCCTTGGCCATTCGCTACCCAAGGGGCGGTGACGATGAGGGACTGCGTCTGCCCGCTTTAAATGACTTCACCCTGGGAACATGGGAGGCTTTGGATCCTTTGGACCCCGAAGCCCCCATCATCCTCCTCGGAACGGGAAAGATGACCTCGCGTATGGCTCAAGCGGCCTTGGAGCTTCGAGAGCGTGGAATCCGTGCCCGGGCCATTCATGCCCCTTTTATCAAGCCTCTGGATGAACGCATGCTCAAGGATCTTTTGAAGGCGCAGCATATTTTCACCATGGAGGACGGCATTTTAAGCGGCGGCTTCGGTCAGGCCGTGGAAGCCTTCTTAGGCCGCAACGGCTACCAAGGACGCATCACGACCTGGGGGTATGACGACATTTTTGCAGCCCAAGGCGACGTTCATTTGATTTATCAAGAACATGGATTGACCCGAGATGCCGCTGTGGAAGCCATCTGCGCGCTTTATCCAGGAGGCATCCGCTGATGCGATTGGATCAATACCTCTGCGCCCAGGGACTTTGCCCCTCCCGAAGCTTTGCCCAAGAAGAAATCCAAAAAGGATTGGTGCGGATCAATGGACGGATCTGTTGCAAAAGCGCAACCAGGATTTCTGAGTCGGACCAGGTACGCTACGAAGGGAGCGGGCGCAGCCACGTCTCTCGAGGAGCCCAAAAGCTTCAAGGGGCGTTTGCAGCGTTTCCCTTTAAGGTAACGGGCTGCCGCTGCTTTGATGTGGGCGCTTCCACCGGTGGATTCACTCAGGTGCTTTTGGAGAAGGGGGCGCACTCGGTGACCTGCATTGATGTGGGCCACGACCAGTTGAATCCTCTTTTGAGGGAGGATCCTCGAGTGGAGGATCGCTCCGGCTTAAATTTTCGCCATCTGCCGCAGGATCTTGAGGCCCGAGCCGGACAGTTCCAGCGATTCACCATGGATGTCTCCTTCATCTCGGTGACCCTACTTTTGGAAAATGCCGAAAGACTCTTAGCCCTCGGAGGGGAAGGCATCGTCCTCATAAAGCCGCAGTTTGAAGCAGGAAGGGGAGCCCTCAGCGCCAAAGGAGTGGTCGTAGACCCCCAAAAGCACGAAGAAGTTTTGCAGCGGATGTTGCCCCTTGCCGCCACCCTTGGGTTAAGCCCCCAGGGGCTCACCTTCTCCCCCATTAAGGGGCCCGAAGGAACCATCGAATATTTGCTGTACGTCAAAAAGATGAGGCTAAAGGATCCCAAGGCAGTGCTGGAGTCCTTTACGGTACGGGCGGTGGTGGAGGAAGCCTTTGCCGCCTTGCAACCGCCAAAAATAGAAAAGGAGGAAGCCTGATGGAACCACGCCCGAAAATAATGAGCCGCATCGGCCTTGGCATCAATCGCTCCAAGGATCCCCAAGGGGGCATTCAGCGAGCGGTCGAAGCGCTTTTGGCCGAAACCTTCCCAGAGGCCGCGGTGCTAGTCTTTGATCACGATGAATTGGTTTCCTTTGATGCCATGGGGTTGGATCTTTTTATCGTCCTTGGCGGCGACGGAACCTTTTTGGCGGCGGCTCGCCAATTGCACGGCCTGCGTGTGCCCATGCTGGGCATCAATTTGGGCACCTTGGGATTTTTGACCGCCGTGGAATATCAAGAAGCCCGGGAAGCGTTCCAACTGCTGCGTTGCGGTGCTTATACCATCGAACACCGCCATATGCTGCGCACTCGCTTTGTCGCCGACGGACAAGAAGAGGAATTTGTCGCCCTCAATGACGTTGTGGTGACCAAGGGCTCTTTAGGGCGCATGATGACCTATGAGGTGACCATCGATGGTCACTACGCCGCCGCCTTTCGGGGGGACGGCCTGATTTTCTCCACCCCCACCGGGTCCACCGCCTACAACCTCTCGGCCGGCGGGCCCATCGTCTACCCCACCATCAACGCCATCGCCATGACGGCCATTTGCCCGCATTCACTGGGCGTTAGAAATATGGTGCTGGCCGGCGATTCCAATATTCTCGTTTCCGTCAAAGGAGACGTCTCCAACTTCAATTTATCGGTGGATGGGCAACAAAATTTCAACATCGATGCGCTACGTTCCATTGAAATCACCGATTCGGGGCATCGTGCCCACATCATCCGACTGGATGGGTACGATTATTTTGATGTACTGCGAAAAAAGATCGTCTACAAGGCACAGGACTTGTAAAGGAGGAAGCGATGAAGGCAAAACGACTCAATAAAATTTTGGACATCATCACAACGAAAAATATTGAGACCCAGGAAGAACTGGCGGAGGAGCTTCGCAAGGAGGGGTTTAAGATCACTCAGGCCACCATCAGCCGAGACATCAAAAACCTTCATCTATCCAAGGTGCTGGCCAAAAACGGCAAATACAAGTATGTGTTGTCCGTCAATGAACCCAAGGTCATCGACAATCAAATCATGACTATTTTGCAAAACACCATCACCCACGTGGAATACATCGAGCACATGGTGGTGGTCAAGACCATCACCGCATCGGCCGGCGCCGTGGCGGAAGCCATCGATCAGCTGGGCCTTGAGGAGATCGCCGGCACGGTGGCGGGGGACAACTGCATCTTTGTGATGTTCCGAAACATTAAAAAAGCCGAAGCCTTTGTGCGGCGGATGGATTCCATGGTGCGCAGCCAGGAATAGGAGGGAACGATGCTCAAAGAGCTCAGTGTTACAGACTTCGCCTTGATGGAAGAACTCAATCTTCACTTTGAGTCTGGATTTACCGTGCTCACTGGCGAAACAGGCGCCGGAAAATCCATCCTCATCGATGCCATCAGCTATGTGCTGGGGACGAAATTCAATCGGGAATTCATTCGAACGGGCGCCAAAAAAACTTCGGTGCGAGCCTGCTTTGACCCCACCGGACCGGTGGAGGAGATTTTGCGTCGCGAGGGCATTCCCTTGGGCGATGAGGTGGTGCTGGCTCGGGAAAACCATGAATCAGGAAAAAGCGTGGCCTCCTTGAATGGGCAGCCGGTTTTGGTGTCCCTCATCCGAGAGGTGGGCCGCCATCTTTTGGACCTTCATGGGCAACACAACAATCAGCGGCTCTTAGATCCTTCAGCCCATGGGGAGCTTTTGGATGCCTACGGGCATATTCTGGAGCATCCCGCTTTTTTAGCCTACGCCCGCGCCTATGAAACCCTCATGGCGCAAAAGGCTCGACTGGATCGGTTGACGCGAGGCAGCCAAAGGGAGCACCTGCTGGATTTTCTGACCTTTCAAACCCAAGAGATCCAAAAGCAAGGCCTCAGCTGCGCAGAGGAAGAAACCCTACGCGCCAAAGAAAAGCGCTTGGCGCACGCCCAACGCATCGGAGAGGCCGTAGCTCAGGCCCTCTTGGCTCTTTCCGAAGAATCCCTGCAAGGCATTGAAGGCGCCGGACGAAGCCTACGTGGCATTGCTGACGTACTGCCCGAAGCCTCTCCCATAGCTTCCGCAGCGGAAAGCGCGTTCTATACGCTAGAGGAAGCACGGCATGACTTGGCGCGAGTGCAGGAGGATCTCTACTACGATCCCCAAGAACTCGATGAGGTTAATGCGCGGCTGTATGTTTACGAAACCCTGCAGAAAAAATATGGGGCAACCACGGAAAAAGTCCTCGCCGAATGTCAGCGCATGGAGGAAGAGCTTTATGAACTCACCCATGCTCAGGCGCTCATTGAGGCGCTCACAGCAGAAATTCAAACGCTGGAGAAAACAGCTCGGGCGCTGGGGGAAGCATTGGCTGAAGTTCGGCGCGACGTGGCGAAGACGTTGGGATTAGCCATTGAAGGGGAATTGGCCTATGTAGGGCTGAAAAATTCTCGATTCCTTCCCGAGGTTCAAACGGAGGAAGCTTTCACACCCTTGGGCACCGATCGCGTGCATTTTCTGATTTCCACCAATACGGGAGAACCTCTGAAGCCATTGGAAAAGGTTGTCTCCGGGGGAGAATTGTCCCGAATCATGCTGGCCATCAAGTCGGTATTCTTGGACAAAGAAGGCACCCCCACGGTGATTTTCGATGAGATCGACACTGGGATTTCCGGCCCCATCGCTTCAGCGGTAGGGGAAAAGATGGTGGATATTTCCGAAGGGGCCCAAGCGCTTTGTGTGACCCACCTGCCACAAATCGCCGCATGGAGTGATCATCACCTCATTGCCCATAAAGCGGAACGCAAGGGTCGGACCTTTTCGTTTGTGCAAAAGGCTACGCTGGAAGAGAAAACAGCGGAAATCGCCAAAATGCTGGGCGGTGCAGACCTCACGGAAAACATTGTCGCCAATGCGAAGGATATGATGGCTCAGGCGCAAGGGAGGAAAAAGACCAAGCGTGCCCCCAAAAGCCCCGAAAACAGGTTGGGACGGCCTTAGAGGAAGCAATGAAGTCCAGGGCCTAAGGCTCTTCACGCGGTAAAAAACTAGCCCAGGCTAAATCCCATCGAAAAAACAGCAAAATCCCACCGCAGTCAACGGACCGGGGCTTTTCGGGAAGCCTCCCCGAAGAGCCCCGGTCCGTTGACTGCTCTGTGGTCGCGCCATGGTGAAGAATGAAGAGCAAACTCCAAGCAAAAATCTTGGGCTAAAAACGAACGACAAAAAGGGCCAGGGGCGGACGGTTGGATTTGATTGCACGGCGTTTTCGACAAAATCCGAGGAATTTTAAGGGGGATTCAGGCTAAGAGTTTAGAGGATTTAGCCCGCTTCCTCTCTTCATTTTTGCCATGAAATATGAGATAATAAGCCCAACATTTTATTGACATAATAAAAAATACCATGAAGCCGGAGGCGGTCCAAAGGACCCCAGGAGCCGCTGGATTCAGTCAGGACTGTGGAGGGCATCCAAATGATTAATAAAGAAACCACCCTTTCAAAGGACGTCCTCTATGAGGGACGCATTCTAAGCTTGGAGAAGCTCACCGTTCGAACGGACAAAGGTCGCGAGGCGAAGCGCGAAGTCGTGCGCCATGCGCCGGGCGTGGTCATTCTCGGACGAACCGAGGAAGGCGCAATGATCTTTGTGGAGCAGTTCCGCTCGCCCCTGGGAAAAGCCATTGTGGAGCTGCCGGCGGGCAAGGTGGAAGCGGGCGAGGATCCCTTGGTTTGTGCTCGGCGAGAATTCCAGGAGGAAACGGGCTATCGAGCCCAGAGCGTAACGTATCTTGGCAAAGCCTATGCAAGCCCGGGCTATACCGATGAAGTGCTTTATCTTTATGAAGCTAAGGGATTCACCCACGAGCCCATCCCCGCGGATTTGGAAGAGTCCTTTAATCTTTATGAATGGACATCGGCGCAGGTGTTTGAAAAAATCAAGGATGGAACGATTTGCGACGCCAAGAGTCTCGCAGCGCTCTTTCTTGCCGGGGTATGCCAGCATGGATGAGCGGATTGCTTCTTTTTTACAAAATCTTGCGACCCAAGGCAAGTCGCAGAACACCATTGACGCCTATCGAAGGGATCTGAAAAAATTCGAAGCCTTTTTGAAAAAAGAGTCGTTGACCCTGGAAGGGTTTGAGGAGCTGCAGATCGTCTCCTACACCCAATACCTCATGGAAACGGGAATTTCCAAGGCGTCCATCATTCGAAACATGGTGACGCTGAGAAATTTCTATAAGTTTTTGCGGCGCCAGGGGTACGTTCACGAGGCCCCCATCCTCTATCATGAGCTGCCCCATCTGGAGCGTCAGATGCCGGAGGTGCTGACGGTGGAGCAGATCAACCGAATTTTGGAGGCGCCCAGTGAAAAAACACACAAAGGGCGCAGGGATCGGGCCATCTTGGAGCTTTTGTACGCCTCGGGGCTGAAGGTTTCCGAGCTGATCCAGTTGAAGCTGGATGATGTGCACTTGACGGACGCCTTTTTGGTTTGTGTCGGAGCCAAGGGCAAAGAACGCATCATTCCCATCGGCCGAAAGGCCGTGGATTCCTTACGGAATTATCTTGAGATCCGTTCGCGGATCTCAAAAGAAGAGTCGGATTTCTTATTCACGTCCCAGCAAGGCGCATCCATTACCAGGCAAGGGGTCTGGAAGCTTTTGAAAACCTATAAAGATCAAGCCGGTATCGAAAAAGAGGTGACCCTTAATACGTTGCGGCATTCCTTTGCCGTGCATCTTTTGGACAACGGAGCCGATGCAAAGTCGGTTCAGGAAATGCTGGGGCACAGCGACCTTCAAGCCACCTTACGTTACGAAGAACTTAAAAAAAAGAAAAAGCTTTTGGAAATCTATCAAAACGCTCATCCCAGGGCGTAAGGCCAAAGCGTAGGCCGCCCTTTCAGAGAAATTTGGAAGGGTTGGTCAATTTTTTTTGAATTTCTTATTCGCCGCTCCCCAAAGACCGCTTGGGATGAGATAATAAGCGTAGGGCAATGGACGCAGAGTCCTTCTTGCCTTGTGGAACGTCCAGGACGCGTCATGCGCCCTTTTAAAAACCAGGAGGACTCGTCCTCCCCTCGTGAAACCAACAGACTGAAGGAGATCACTATGAAACGAGCAGTTCTTTTAATTCTTGATTCCGTGGGCATCGGCGAAATGCCGGATGCCAAGGAATATGGAGATACGGGATCAAACACTCTGGGCAATACAGCCGCCGAGCTTGGCGGGCTCCATTTACCGCATTTGCAGGCCCTGGGTCTTGGGAATATTCACCCCATTATGGGCGTGGCGGCTGAGGAAAGGCCCCAAGGCGCCTACGGAAAGGCGGCAGAATCCTCCGTGGGCAAGGATACGGTCACGGGACACTGGGAAATCGCCGGATGCGTTTTGGAAACCCCGCTGAATACCTACCCCAATGGATTCCCCCAAGAGATTATGGATGAATTTCATCGCCGCATCGGTCGAGAGACTTTGGGCAACGAAGTTGCCTCTGGAACGGAAATCATCAAGGAATTGGGTGAAGAGCATATGGCCACGGGCAAGCCCATCGTCTACACCTCTGCGGATTCGGTTTTTCAAATCGCCGCCCACGAACAAATTATTCCCTTGCCGGAGCTTTATCGCATGTGTGAGATCGCGCGGGAGATGCTAAAGGGCGAGTGGACGGTGGGGCGCGTGATTGCCCGGCCTTTTATCGGATCCTCGAAGCAGACCTTCCAGCGCACCAGCAACCGCCACGACTATTCCTTGGATCCTTGCTGCAAAACCATTTTGGACTATGTGAAAGAAGCGGGTATGGACGTTTGTGGTGTGGGCAAGATTAACGATATTTTCAACGGCAAAGGCATCACAGAGACGGTGCGGATTCAAAACAATATGGACGGCGTGGACAAAACACTGGATTTTTTGCGCCAAGATAAAAACGGGTTGCTCTTTATCAATCTTGTGGACTTTGATATGCTCTATGGGCATCGCAACGATCCCGCAGGGTATGGAAAAGCCTTGGAAGAGGTGGATGCACGGATGCCGGAGATCTTGGGCGCTTTAAAGCAGGAGGATCTTCTCATCATTTCGGCGGATCACGGATGCGACCCCACCACACCCTCTACCGATCACTCCAGGGAATATATTCCCATTTTGATGACGGGCGCTGGTGTGACGCCTAGAAACCTTGGCATCCGCAAGAGCTTTACGGACATCGGAAAAACGATTTTGGAGTATCTTTCGATCCCCAACGAGCTCTTTGGCGAGAGCTTTTTGAGGGACTAATTTCGAAGCCGCAATACGTCCCCTTGGACGGGGAAGAAAAGGAAGGATCATTAAATGCAAATTACGGACATCATTCGCAAAAAAAAGAACGGCGGGGTGCTCTCTGCTGAAGAAATCACTTTTTTTGTGGACGGCTATACCAAGGGAGAGATTCCCGATTATCAAGCGTCGGCGCTGTTGATGGCCATATGGTTCGCCGGCATGAATAAAGAGGAGACCAGTCTTTTGACCATGAGCTACGTTCATTCCGGGGAGACCATCGATTTATCCGATATTCCTGGCATCAAGGTGGATAAGCATTCCACCGGCGGAGTGGGCGATAAGGTCAGTCTCATCGTGCTCCCCGTTGTTGCCTCCTTGGGCATTCCCGTGGCGAAGCTCTCTGGCAGGGGTTTAGGTCATACGGGCGGCACCGTGGATAAGCTGGAATCCATTCCGGGCTTTTGCACCGAGATGGATCTGGACCGCTTTAAAAACCAAGTCAGGACCCATGGGGTGGCGATTGCCGGGCAGACCGGCCATTTGACGCCAGCGGACAAGAAAATATATGCCCTGCGCGATGTAACGGAGACGGTGGATTCCATCCCCTTGATCGCCGCATCCATCATGAGCAAAAAGCTTGCGGCTGGATCCGACGCCATTGTTTTGGATGTGAAGACCGGCGAAGGGGCGTTCATGAAGAGTCTCGAAGAGTCCAGAGCCTTGGCCCAAACCATGGTCGATATCGGCAGGCATTTGGGCAAACGCACCGTGGCTGTTTTGACGGAAATGAACGAACCGTTGGGCCGTGAAATCGGCAACGCCAATGAAGTGAAAGAAGCCATCAGCATCCTGCGCGGTGAAAAGATTCCGGGGCTCTACGAGGTGGTGGTGGAAATCTCCGCCTATATGGCCTGGCTTGGGGGCGCTGCCCCCACGCAAGAAACGGCGCGGCCCTTGGTGGAAAAGGTGTTGCAGGAAGGCTCCGCCCTAAAGACGTTGAAAAGACTCATTGCCGATCAGGGCGGCGACGCCAATGTTGTGGAAGATCCCGACCGGTTGCCCCAGGCGGCCAATCATCGGGAGGTTTGTTCGGATCGCGCGGGCTTTGTCCAGCAGATCATCGCAACGGACATTGGCTATGCGGCCATGCATTTGGGGGCGGGTCGCCAAACCAAAGAAGACCGCCTGGATTATGCAGCAGGGATCCACTTAAACCATCGGGTAGGCGATCGGGTGGAAAAGGGCGACGTGCTGTGTACTCTTTGGTACAATGACGCAGATCCCCAAGAATCCGAACAGCTCGCCAAGGCGGCTTTTGTATTGGGGGATGAACCCGCAAAAGAAAAGGGGAGCATTCTTGAGGTCGTGGGCGCCTTAAGTTAGCGGGCTTTGGACGCTTAAGAAAACGCTCGAGGAGCTAGGGCCCCAAGGGTCTAAAAAGTGGAAAGAAGCTACGTAAAACTAGGAGCAATGCAGAACCCAAAACCGAGAAATCGTGAACGAGGAAGCTCGTTGACAAAACCCCAAGCGCGGATCTCTTTGGATCAGGGATTCGCGCTTGGGGTTTTGGGAATTAGGAGGTGCCTTCCTGGAGCAGTTCCTCGAGAAAGAGGGTGACGGCCAAAAGATCCGCCGCGCCACCTGGGGAAAGATTCCGCTCGATGGCCCAATCGTCCAATGCGAATAAGTCCTTTAGGACCTGGTTTGGGAATTTTGGGTCTGCACTTGCTAGGAGTCTTTGCACGCGCTGGTGGAAGAGTCGTTGCCGAGCGGGGCCGCCTCGCTTTAAAAGGGCCGTGTCTTCCAGGCACAGAATCAGGCGACAAAGGGTGAGGGCTTGGGGCAGATCCCGACCTTCGTATTGCCTTCGATACGTTTGAAGCGCCGGCAGGGCTTCTTGAAAAAGGCACGGATACCCTCGTTGGGCTTCACCCCGGGCTCCGGTGACCCCGTAGGCTTCATGCATTTTCTGGCCGTGACTGTCCGTCCCAACGCTGGGACCATCGGGCTTAGCAGAGGCTGCGTGGAGCTCGCCGGTAAGTTCTTGGCCGTTGACCTTCAAAAGGTCTTGAAGGGAAGAAAGGTCGTTTGCATGGAGGGCTTGTTGGCCCTTTTTTTGAACGAGGCGTAGGGCCGCACAGCTGACAAGGCCGAGGTTGAAGATCATGCCTTTGTGCGTATTGATCCCACCTGTAGCTGCCCGCATGGCCACCTCCGCCGTTATCCCTAAGGGGCGTAAGGTTGGCAGGAAAAAATCCTCAGAAAGCGCCGCGGTGGTTTTTAAAAAGGCTTCGAAGTAGGGTAAAAGAGCCTTTGCGGAACGATCGAACAGCAAAGGATTCATATCGGGATGACTGCCATTGTTGCGGCGATCCACAAGGCCCGGCTTCGGAGTGGTCAGTACTTCGTGTTCTAGGGCATGGGCGATGGCGCTCAGGCACCGGGAAAGGAATAAATCCATGGAGGGCTCCTTCTTCATCTCATTGATCCTCAGTATATCATGGTTTTTTCTTGCGCCTGTCTTCAGGAAGCGTTTTCCAATGGTATACTTTTTTAGAAAGGAGGGTTGCCTATGGAAACCATCAATCTCCGATTGGAGAATTTTGAAGGTCCCTTTGATTTGCTGCTCAAGCTCATCAAGGTCAACAAAATGGAAATCACGGATGTTTCCCTTTTGGAGATCACGGTGCAGTACATGGCGGTGTTACGGGCCATGGAAGAGCTGGATTTGGACATTGCTTCGGAGTTTTTTGTCTTGGCGGCGACTCTCATTGAATTGAAAAGCCGGGAACTGTTGCCTCGGCCCAAGGAAGAAGGCAAGGACTTGCCCACGAAGGAAACGCTGTTGCACCAGCTGAAGGTGTATGAATATTTCAAAAGCCGAGCCGAGGCTTTAGGGGAGCGCTATCACCCAGAGGAGGTGGTGGCCACAAGGTTGCCCATGACTTTAGAAGAAGAAGTGACGGTGGAACTTGTCATTCCGCCCAACTGGGGTCCTGAGCGATTTTTCCTGGCATATATGGAGCTTTTGGATCGTCAAAAGGAGAAGGTCAACACGTCCACCGCCATTGAGCGGACCATCCCCTTGGACCTTTACAAGGTGGAGGACAAGATGGAAGAGTTACATCAGCGTCTTCGGGGCGAGGGAAGGGTGCGGTTCTCCGAACTCATCTTTGAAAGCTCCGGCAAGCAAGAAGCCATCGTCTATTTTTTGGCGGTGCTGGAGCTTGTGCGCAATTTTGAGATTACGGTGCATCAAGACCAAGGGGGAGGGGAATTAATCCTTGAAGAAAGAGAACGAGAAGCATAACGCTTGGGTGGAGAGCGAGGAGCGAGGGGCGGCCAATCACGTGCTTTTAGGCACTTTAGATGCCAAAAGCCCGTCCAAAGGCGAACTCAAAGGGCGCCTGGAAGCCATCCTTTTTGCATCCGGGGATGCTCTTTCGGTGCCTGAGATCTGTCTTTTGCTGGAAGTCGTGCCCGATGCGGCTGAGATTTTACTAGAAGAGATGGCGGCGGACTATCAAAAGGCAGATCGTGGCATCCGAATTCTACGCTTAGAGGATCGCGTGCAGCTGGCTACCAAGACCTGTTATTCCGCTTTTGTGCGTAAGCTCGCCCAGGTCAATGAGCGTCAGACCCTCTCCAATGGAGCCCTAGAATGTTTGTCCATTGTGGCGTATAAGCAACCCGTGACCCGAGTAGAGGTGGATGAAATTCGCGGCGTCAGCTCGGAGTACGTCCTGTCTAAGTTGGCCGAGCGAAGCTTCATCACGGTGGTGGGGCGAAAGAATGTACCCGGAAAACCTAAGCTCTATGCGACGACGGAGGAGTTTTTGAGACAATTCGGGTTTCCCTCTTTGCAAGCCTTCACTGCGGATCCTGCCTATGATGAACTCTTAAAGGGGTTGGGCTCAACAGGGTCCTCCTCCTTCGAGGAGCTCAAGGAGGAGCTGGAGCGTCGCGAAGACGAAGACTAAAGGCAAAAACCGATGCTACGAGACGAGAAAGAGTGTTTCAATTCTTTCTCTTTTTTTGTACAAATGATTCTCTTTTGCAGGGGATCTTGCAAAATGAACGAAAATCGTCCTCGCTTTTCATGCAATCAAGGGGTTCCTGGTGTATAATTTAAGAAGAATCCAGGGGAAATGCTCCGGAATTGATGTCCATCGAGCGTCCCCGCTGTACCCCTAGAAAATCCCAAGAGGGGTTGCCTTTTCGTCCCGGATGAAAGAAGGAAGAATCCTATGGAACACACGAACCTCGATCTGATGCGGGTCATTCAATCCAAATTTACCCGTCTGTCCAAGGGACAGAAAATGATCGCCGACTACATTTTGAAACACTATGACAAAGCGGCCTTCATGACCGCAGCCAAGCTGGGCCAAAGCGTGGGGGTTTCTGAATCCACCGTGGTGCGCTTTGCCATTGAATTGGGGTATGAAGGGTATCCGGATCTGCAAAAGTCTTTGCAGGAACTGGTGAAAACCCGCCTCACCGCCGTTCAGCGCTTGGAACTCACCAATGATTTGGTGGATGAGAAGAATGCCTTAAAGGGCGTGCTCAAGGCAGACATGGAGAACATTCGTGCCACCATGGAGAAAGTGAACCAGTCCACCTTCTATGCGGTGGTGGATGCCATTTTATCCGCCCGGCGCATTTACATTATCGGGCTTCGAAGCTCCAAAGCCCTTTCGGAGTTTTTGGGGTTTTATCTAAATCTTATCTTAAATAATGTCACGGTCTTATCCTCAGGGATGAGTGACATCCACGAACAGATGCTTTATCTTGGCCCTGAAGATGTGATCATCGGGATCAGTGTGCCTCGCTATTCCATCAAGACCGTAGAGGTGCTCTCCTTTGCTCGAGAGCGCGGCGCCAAGGTGATGTGCCTCACCGATTCGCTGTTGTCCCCCTTGGCCGCAATCTCTGATCTGACGCTGATTGCCCAAAGCAACATGGCCTCCTTTGTGGATTCCCTCGTCGCCCCCATGAGCATCATCAACGCCATCATCATCACCGTGGGGCTGCGCCGCAGAGAAGCCGTAACGGAAACCTTCTCCCGCCTGGAAGAGATTTGGGAGCATAATAAGGTCTTTTTGACGCGAGACTCCTCGTAAACCCGATCTTTACGGGCATCTCATCTTTTGGGAGGCGTTCATGAAAAGTAGATTGAAAAAATTATCCATACCCACTTTGGTCGGACTCTCCACGCTTGCCTTCGTCTGCTTGGTGCTTCCGCCCATGATTATGCTTTTTATCGGGTTTGTGACCAATATGGACAAATCGGATATTGATGTTTTGTTAAGCAGTGCCCGTCTCATTGGCGTTGCTATGATGGCCGGGTACTTGACGCTTTTTGTTGTGCTTTGGTTCTTTTTTTTGGATAAAGGTGACCGGAAAGCGCTCTTTACGTCGGGAGAGCCGATTCTTCGTCCATTTCCCTTGATCTTTTTACCCTTGACGGGGGGATTCATGTTCAGCTACATCCTCTCACCTTGGCGTACCGTCGTACCCGAGCGCTATGATTTTTTAAGCAGTGGCGGCATTTCTTTAGAAGCGTGGCAGATATCAGAATTGACGTTCTCGGCGCTGCTGATCATGATCGCCATCAACATATTGGCTCCGCTGATTGAGGAGCTGTTTTTCCGAGGCATGCTATTGCAGGGGTTCGCCAAGGAAATGACCTTTTGGAAAAGCGCCGTCATCAGCTCCCTCATCTACGGCATCATGCATTTTGAGGGAACCAGTAACCTATTTGCTTTGGCGGGCATGGGCTTTTTATTGGCCTTGGTCTTTCACCTCAGCCGATCGCTTTGGGTCACCATTGCTGCGCACGCCATCAACAGCTTTTTCACCATTATTTTGAACCTTACGGTGTTGGCGCGTTGGCTTTCGCTGCGGGATGCCCTGAAGGTGCAACTTATGGGCGGCATTCTGTTGATTCCGTTGTTGGGCTGGTTGGTCTACGAACTTTTGCATCACCACATCTCTCTCAATGAGGTGCCGTTGCCTATTTATGAACACGCCCCGAAGGGGGAGGCTCGCGTCTATCGAGCGTCAGAGGACCCCGAGTTGCAGCAGGAGCAAGAGCCCAAAGAGTAACGCCGCTCCATCGCTCTTCGTCCTGAATTTTTAAAATAAAGGGACCGGCAGATTGTCCCCGAAGCCCATCGCCTTTTGGCGCTGTCCTTCGGGGGTTTTTTCTTGGCGGTTGCTTTCAGTTTGTCCGCGAAGGAAGGACTAATTGAAGTTTTCAACACCGATTCTTAAGAGATATCCATATCGCTCAAGTCGCTGTGGGAGCGGAGTGGCGCAGATTTTTCCGAAATTCGAGTGTGTTTGAAAAATGACAGTGTGGGAATTGGCAACCAAGCTCCAACGCCAATGGACTTTTTCGAAAAAAGGGCTGGATTCCTTGCAAGAAGTCAGGAAATGAAAATGGTTTACTGAGAGTGTATGAAAGTTTGCTCGAAGGCTCCTCATGGGCTCAATCCATAGTAGAATGTTGGTGTAGGTAAAACGTACACATGTTATAGGAGGAATCAGCTCATGGCTAAGAACATCATGGCACCCAAAGAATACATTGAGAGTGTCTTGGAAAACGTAAAAAAACGGGACGCTCACGAACCGGAATTTATTCAGGCGGTGGAAGAAGTATTCCACTCCTTGACGCCTATTCTGGAGCAACACCCGGAGTACATTGAACACAACTTATTGGCTCGGTTCGTGGAACCCGAACGCCAAATCATGTTCAAGGTGCCATGGAGAGATGACAACGGTGATTTGCACGTCAACCGGGGATACCGGGTTCAGTTTAACGGCGCCATCGGCCCCTACAAGGGCGGCTTGAGATTCCAGCCCAACGTATATCTTGGCATCATTAAATTCTTGGGATTCGAGCAAATCTTGAAAAACTCCCTGACGGGTCTTCCCATCGGCGGAGGCAAGGGCGGATCCGACTTTGATCCCACCGGAAAATCCGATGCTGAAATTCGTCGCTTCTGCGAAAGCTTCATGATGGAGCTTTATCGCCACATCGGCCCAGATGTGGACGTTCCTGCGGGCGATATGGGCGTAGGTGGAAGAGAAATCGGCTACCTTTACGGAACCTACAAGAGAATTCGCGGCGCCTTTGAAAACGGCGTGCTGACCGGAAAAGGCATCCCCTACGGCGGATCTTTGATTCGTCCGGAAGCTACCGGTTTTGGAATCGCTTATTTCTGCAACGAAATTCTGAAGCACGAGAACGACACCATGGAAGGAAAGACCGTGGCCGTTTCCGGATTTGGCAACGTATCCTGGGGCGTTTGCCAAAAGGTTACGGAGCTTGGCGGAAAAGTCGTCACCCTTTCGGGACCGGATGGATACATCTACGATCCCGAAGGCGTCAGCACCCCTGAGAAGATCAATTACATGGTAGAGATGAGAAACTCGGGCCGCAATAAAGTCAAAGACTATGCCGACAAATTCGGTGTGGAATTCTTTGCCGGCGAGAAGCCCTGGGGAAGAAAAGTGGACATCATCATGCCCTGCGCAATGCAAAACGACATCCACCTCGAGCACGCAAAGCTCATTGTGGACAATAAAGTCAAGTATGTATGTGAAGGCGCCAACATGCCTTGCACCAACGAAGCGGTGAAATTCTTCCAAGAAAGCGGCATCATCGTTGGACCCTCCAAGGCAGCCAATGCAGGCGGCGTTTCCGTTTCGGCATTGGAGATGGCTCAAAACTCCATGCGCTTTGCCTGGACGGAAGAAGAAGTAGATCAAAAGCTCAAACAGATCATGTTCAACATTCACAACAACGCCATGGAAGCTGCTGAAAAGTATGGATTCGGCTATAACCTCGTTGCTGGAGCCAATTTGGCAGGATTTGACAAGGTCGCCAAGGCGATGATGGCTGAAGGAGACTTCTAAACCCTTCAATACCGGATCGATGGGGAGTCGGCAGAAATCTGCCGACTCCTTTAGTGGGTCTGATTCCGATTCGTCTTGATAATCTCAACAGCAAAAACCAGCAGCGCCAAGAATGGCGACTGCTGGTTTTTGCTGGGAGGACTCTTTTTTTTGGGGGGGATCGGACCGTCTTTAGCGCACGCGAAGTGTGCTCGGGGCCATTCGCCAGACCATGAAGATCAAAACGGCTGAGACGAGGCTCATGATCAAGGTGCCCAGCAGTAAAGACGAAATTTGAAGCGTAGGCAAATACCTTGCTGCGAAGGGGATTAAGTAGATGGGGGCGCGTAGAAGCCGATAAAAAGGATTAACAACCTTCATGTTTTCATCAAAGGGCTGGGTCAGGTAGTAAAGACTCAGTTCCACAATCGTGAAGAAGGCCATGAGAACCCAAGCGAAGAGCAGTATGGGAATTAAGGACTTCAAATCGCCCCGGAATACTTGAAGCCAAAAGAGAGTCAAGAAGCCCAAAGCCACCGTCGTGGTGAAAAGGTTCATTCCCAGTAGCTTTCAAAGGCGAAGGAAAAAGCTCTGCAAGGTAAACCAAGGGGATCGGAAGGCTCCGTAGCGGGTTAAGGTACGATCGCAATTGTAAAAGAGTGATTTAACCACCTCCACCGTATTTTGCAACAGGTAGGTCAAGAGGAGCCAAACCCCGAGGTTTCCGATGCTTTCATGGAAGGGCGGGAGGACCTCCTTCCAAAACGCATGGTCCGGAGAAATAAAAAGGGGCAAAAGATTCAAACCCACACCCAATAGGCTCAAAAGGATCAACCGAAAGCGAAGGGGCTTAATCAACAGCGAGCGAAAGCGGATGAAAAAGATCCGATACAATAGGGCGGCTCCGCGAAAATTTGTGGAATCATTCTCCAAGACCTTTTTGGCGGCGTACTTGATATCTCCCTCACTCCATTGAACCCCGATGGTGTTGAGGTCCACCTCATGGAGGGCACTTTTGTTTCGCCGTTCTTGAGCGATGCATAGGCGAAAGAGATCTGAAAACGAGGAACCAGATCGCACTTTGGCATACGAGATGCTCCAAGGAAGAAGCATCAAGAGCATCCAAGGAGAGGTGATGAGGCTCCAAACCTCGTGACCGATTCCGACCCGCTCCAAAAGTAGGGCTAAGGGAAACCCCAAGAGCACCAAGGCAAAGGTTAAGATCCATTGGAAAAGGGTGCTTTCCTGCGGTGATCTGCGCTGGCTATGAAAAAAAAGGCGCAGTTGCCACAACATTTGTAGGCCAAGAAGGCCTTGAACGAAAAGCACCGAAAAGCAATAGGGCAATACCGGTTTTTCAAAATACAGGGCTAGGAGGGTCACCGCCGCTGTTCTCCCCCAAAGTCCTGTCAAGGTCTGCTGCCAGTACTCGTTGAAAAATAGGACCCGGGCCGGAATCTTCATCATGCTGTGGTATAAAATGGGCTCCGAGACGTACCGATCTACGGGGGCTAAGCACGCATAGAAAAACTGTCCAAGGATCACCCCTTTAAGAGCTAAAGCAAAGGGGTCGGGAGAGACTGGATGGAAGTATGCGAGGGGCGCGAAGGATAAAAGAAGAAAAAGCAGCAAAAAGCCTAGAGGCATTGACACCAGGCGGCCCAGGATGAGCCCCAAAACTCGAAGCTTTTTGATGCGCGAAAAAACATAGGTGGTTTTGGCCCGTTTGCGGATTGAGGGCAAAGAGCGCAGGGTATGGACCAAGTGGTTCCAGCTTTGAGCGCTTTTAAGTTCTAGAATTGAAAGCAGTACCTTCATGAGCGTTCCTACTTTCTTGCGGCACAGGGGGAAGGACTTGAACCCTTCGCTTCCCCCTGGGTCAGTAGAGAAACCACCATTTCTTCAAATTCCTGCGTGCGAATGAGGGATGAATCCACCGGTTCCAGCCGTCCGCCATGTAAGAGAACAATTTCATCACAAAGCTCTTGAGCCAAGGCCAGAATGTGCGTGGAGAAGAGGATGATATGTTCGGAGCGGATGGAGCGCAAGAGTTCTTTGATTTCGCGGGCGGCTACAATGTCCAGCGCTGTCAAGGGTTCATCCAGAAGAATTACCGGGGATCCAGAGATGAGAAACATCATCATCTGCAGTTTGTTCTTCATCCCGTGGCTGTAGTGCTTGATGAGGCGCAGGGCATCCTCCTCGGGAAACTTTAAGCGATCCAAATACCAAGACACCGGACGCTGACCCAAAGGATCCCATGGATGGGCGGTGTGGGAGCGGGCTTTGTTTTCTTGAACGATGTCCTGAAACAAGCGTAAAAATTCCATGCCAGTGAGAAAATCAGGCAGGGTGGGGGTGGCATAAAGATACGTGTAGTCTTCGTTTTCCAGAAGGGCGCAGCGCCCATCGCGACAAAGTTCGACCAAACCGTCATCGCTGGATTCTTCTCGGGCGATGAGGTTGAAAAGAGTGGTTTTTCCTGCGCCGTTGCGGCCGAGGAGCCCGTAGATTTTTCCTTGCTTAAAGGTATGGGACGCACCACATAATACCTCTTTTTCTCCAAAGGACTTATAAAGTCCATCAACAATAAGTTCCATCAGGGTCCCCCTCTTGCAGAGCTTCATTAGGCCCACCCAGCGAGATGGCGCCTCTTTGATCCTACCATAGGACCCAAGCAACTTCCAAGAGAATCCTTCTCCAAAGAGGCGTTTACAAGCTCTCGTGGCGGGTTCTCTTGAAAAATGCTCAAGGGAGGGACAACTTATGGTATTCTTGACACGAAGCCATTGAGGAGGAACGAATATGGACATTATCGTTGTCGGCGGAGGCCCCGCCGGAATTTTCAGCGCTTTGAGCGCCAGGGAGGGGGGGCATACGGTCTGCATTTTGGAGGCCAAGGAGCGGCCCATGCGAAAATTACGCATCACGGGCAAGGGCCGTTGTAATCTGACCAACGCCCGGCCCATTGAAGAATTTTTCGATTGCGTTGTGCGCCATCGCCACTTTTTGTATTCGGCCTTTTACGATTTGGACAATGAAGCGTTGATGCAGTGGTTTCGCTCCCGGGGACTGGCCCTTAAAACCGAACGGGGCGGTCGGGTCTTTCCCTCTTCAGATCAAAGCGCAGACGTGCTCTCCATCTTGCAACGGGCCTTGGACGCTCAAGGAGTGAGGATCCAGACCCAGAGCAAAGTGACCAAAATCACCTGCCGAGGGAATCGGATTACGGAACTGACCACCCCTCAAGGCAGGGTATCGGCGGACCATTACATCTTCGCCACGGGCGGGGCAAGTTACCCGTTGACGGGCTCGGATGGGCATATGTTACCCCTACTGGAATCCATCGGCATGCCCATCACTCCTTTTGCCCCGAGTCTCATTCCGCTGGTTTGCAAAGGAGAGGACGCGGCGAAGCTCGCGGGGGTGAGTTTAAAAAATGTGGGGTTTCGTCTGGCGCAGGGACATCGAACGCTCTTTGAAGAGCAGGGGGAACTTCTCTTCACCCACGACGGCCTCTCGGGACCTTTGGTGCTTTCGGCCAGCGCGTTTTATGAGGCGAAGGCAACGGTTTCGGCGCACATTGACCTAAAACCGGCGCTGGATGAAAAGACGCTGGACGCCCGCATTTTAAGAGACTTTGCCAAGTACGCCAACCGGGACCTGGCCAACGGACTGGGAGATCTTTTGATCGCCCGACTCATCCCCTTGGTGCTCGAGCGCTCCGGCATTCCTTCTGACTTGAAGATCCACTCCGTGACGCGACCCATGCGCCAAGCCCTTGTGCGGACGGTGAAGGAGTTGACATTCCCCGTGCAGGGGACCAGACCTTTGGCCGAAGCCATTGTTTCACGGGGCGGCGTCGATGTCTCCAGCATTGATGCCTCCACGATGCGATCCAAGGTTCTTGAGAACGCGTCGGTGTGCGGGGAGCTTTTGGATGTGGATGCCCTTACGGGGGGATACAATTTACAAATTGCCTTTTCCACAGGACACTTAGCGGGAGGAAGTTTATGATTATGGTTCGCGGGGCGACGACCCTAAAGGAAAATACGAAAGAAGCTATTGAGGACGCCATGTTAGAGCTTTGGGATGTGCTGATGCATGCCAATGCGTCGGTATTCGCTCCAGAGGACATCACCATGGTGCTCTTTAGCGCCACTAAAGATGTAGATGCGGCTTATCCTGGATCCTTTGTGCGACTCCAGCGAGGCCTAACGGAGGCCGCCATCTTGCATTTCAATGAAATGGCGGTGCAAGGATCCTTACCGCTTTGCCTGCGTGTGCTGATCCAGGCAGAAGGCGACCGCGCCCAAAAGGCCACACCCGTTTATCTTCGCGGGGCAAAAAAACTGCGCCCCGACCTCAACCCTGCGGCGTTGGAAGATGACTGGTCGGACTTTTTGAATGCGCAAAGAGCGGCACAGGCCGAGGGCGTTGGATTCTGACGTTGGAGCCATTGTTCGGGAAAATGACGGGAAAGTTTTGTAGCAAAACAAATACAAATCCTGTATAATTAAGAATCACAGGGTAATTCAATAGAAATACTCTAACCTATCGCTGAAACCGATTGAGGAGATGTGCCATGCGGGAAATTATTCTGGCAGATCATGCCGGTTTTTGTTTTGGCGTTTCGCGGGCGGTGGCCAAAGCCTTTGATGTTTCGGGCTCTGAAAAACGTGTTCTGACGTTTGGTGAGCTGATTCATAATCGGGATGTGGTCCGTTCCCTGGAAAATCAAAACATTCATGCAATTTCCGATGAGGACTTCGGCGAGGTGACGAAACAGGACACCATTTTGATTCGCAGCCACGGAGTGTCAAAGGAAAAGCTTGGAGAACTCAAGGAGCTCTCCGATCACGTGATTAATTTGACGTGCCCTTATGTGACCAACATTCAAAAAAAAGTTCATGACTACCATGAGTTGGGATACCGCATCATCATCCTCGGTGACGCGGGACATCCTGAGGTCATTGGAATCAATGGATGGTGTGAGAACACGGCCATCATCTCAAAGGCAGGGATCGTTGACTTCCCCGTGCCCGCGAAGATCTGCGTCGTCAGTCAGACCACAGAAAAGCAAGCAAACTGGGAACGTCTCATCGCTCGCTTGGCAGCTTCTGCTAAAGAAATGGTGGCGTTCAATACCATTTGCTCCGCCACAGAAGAGCGGCAAAAGGCCACCAAAGAATTGGCCGCCCGAGTGGATGCTATGGTAGTGATTGGGGGGAAGCATTCCTCCAATACCACAAAGCTTTTTGAAATTTGCTCGGCCCTATGTGCGTCTACCTATTTCGTCGAAAATGCTGCAGAGCTGAAATGCTTTGTCGAGGAACTCAAAAGTTTTGAGAAAATTGGAATAACAGCCGGTGCGTCAACCCCGGACTGGATCATCAAGGAGGCAATGCAATTATTATGATGGACGAGAAAAGAATCGGTGAGGACACCCTGCAACAGGAGGACGTCGCGGCGCAAACCACTGTGGAAGAAGGGATGACTTCAAACGAACCCCAGGGACAAGAGGAGAAGGCACCCCAAGAGGAAGCCGCTGCAGCCCCTGAAGTCAAGGAACAAGATACACCAATGGATGAAGTCAAGGATCCCAACCACAATGCGGAAGTCCAGTTGACTTCGTTTGACCACGTCCCCGAAGTGGACGCAGCTCTTCCCGAAACGGTCCAGGAAGACGCTCATGAAGAAGAGGAGAAATCCGACGACGATATGAGCATGGCCGAATTGATGGAAAAATACGACAACCCCGTACGCATGGGCCAGATCATCAAGGGGAAGGTCATTCAGCTTGATGATAAGGAAGCCATCATTGCCCTCATCGGCGCCGGCAACGACGGCAAGCTGAACATCGATGAAGTTTCCTTCGATGATTCGGATAAGTTGACGGAAATGATGAAGATCGGCGACGAAGTGGAAGCAAAAGTCATTCGTCGGCCCATTGAAAATGATTCATTCTACATCCTTTCCATGAAGGAAGTTCAGCGGGAAGCCTCGAAGGATGAACTCTTGGCCGTCCTTAACAAGGATGAGACCATCACCGCGCGGGTGAAAGAAGCCGTTAAGGGCGGACTCGTAGCCTTCTTTAAGGGACATCGGATCTTTATTCCGGCCTCCCAGGTGGACATCAATTCCGTTCGGGATTTGACCCAGTATGAAGGCAAAGAGATCGAAATCAATATTATCGAAGCAGAAGAGCGCAGAGGCTCAACTCGCATCGTCGCTTCGCGCAAGAAGCATCTTTTAAAGAAAAAGCAGGAAATTGAAGCTAAGGCTTGGGAAGAATTGGAAGAAGGAGCGGTGGAAACCGGACGCGTTGAGCGCTTGACGGATTTCGGGGCCTTCATCAATGTCCGCGGCGTCGATGGATTGCTCCACATTTCTGAAATCACCCACGGAAAGATTCCAAAGCCCTCCAACGTGTTGAAGGTTGGGGAAGAGGTGGCGGTGAAAATCATCCGCCTGGATAAAGAGAACCAACGGCTCTCCTTGTCCATGAAGGCGCTCCAGGAAGATCCTTGGAAGAACATTGCCGACAAGTACCCCAACGGAGCCATTGTGCTCGGGAAAGTGGTGCGGTTCACCGAATTCGGGGCCTTCATCGAATTGGAACCCGGCGTGGACGGATTGGCCCACATCTCCCAGCTCTCCCACGCTCGCGTGGAGAAGCCAGGTGAAGTGTTGACCCTTGGCGAGACCATCAAGGTCAAAATTTTGGATACCAACGAGCGGGATAAGAAGGTTTCCCTCAGCGTAAAGGCTGTGGAATAAGCGTTGTTCTTCGCCCAAAGAATGTGGCGCTCTTTGATTGCAAAGAGCGCCACGTTCCTTTTTTGTTGGAACAAAAATACGGCCATCGGTCCATCACTGATGGGGCTCAAGCGGGTCGGGTGAAAAGAAAAGATTATGAAACCTCACAAAACCAATTTGGAATTGCGTTTTCAAGTCCATTGGATCCAATAAAAACGGAGCTTAAGAATTAAAGGCCAAAAAAAAGGAAAGTAAGCCCCCTGAGAAGAGGCGGTAATTCTTTGAGAAAGCCTTCTGGGGCTAAGAGGATATTAAAAACCAAACATAAATAAGCATTAAATATATTGCTGAAGGACGCAACGTCTCGACCGTATCATCGGAGATGAATATTTGCTAAATGGCTTGATCGTGGGGTTTTCCATTAAAAAGGAAGAAGAAGACGGTTCTAACTTCACTGGGGATGGTCCGAAAATGGGGGGTCTGAACCCTTGGAGGACCCACTGAGAAAAAAATATTTTTACAGTGCAAAATCACTTATTTCTGAAATACATTGTCCTTGACCTGTGGTCGCATATCTTAAAAACGCTAATATAAACCATAAATACATAGTAAAAAGATTATAGATGTGCCGATGAACCATGAAACCAATACTATTTACTAAGATGGGTTTCAAAGCATGAGGTTCTTTGGTTATCCTAAAAATAAGGGAATACTATTATACCATAGGAAAAAATTCGTTTTTTTATGGAATCGCTTGCGAAAGTTTGGTAAGATTCATAGTATTACTTCACCCTGCGAGGAGGCTGACATGAAAAAAATTGGACTTTTGCCCAAACTCATCATTGCTATTGTTCTGGGAATTCTTCTGGGTTCCTTTTTGCCGGATTGGGCCGTACGAGTTTTGACGACCTACAACTACATCTTTGCACAATTTATCAACTTTGCCGTACCGCTGATCATCGTGGCGTTTGTCGCGCCAGGAATCGCGGATCTTGGGGATGGGGCAGGCAAAACCTTGGCCATTACTGCAGGCATTGCCTACGTCTCGACGTTGATTGCCGGGAGCTTGGCTTATGGTGCCAATGCCTTGTTGCTTCCTAAGATTTTGGATCCCGCATCCTTGACCAATTTTAGTGCTTCCACCGCCGAGGGGTTGAAAACCTATTTTGAAGTCAATATTCCTCCGATCTTTGGCGTAATGACGGCTTTGATATTAGCCTTTTTACTGGGGATCGGCATGGCCGCGGTGAACTCCAAATCCATGAAATCCGTGGCTGATGAGTTCCAGGCCATCATCGCCTCCGTGATCAAAAACTTCATCATTCCTTTGCTGCCGTTGCACATTTTGGGCATTTTCGCCAATATGACCTTTAACGGTCAGGTGGCGGCTGTCCTCTCCGTCTTCATCCGAGTGTTTGCCTTGGTGCTGGTCTTGCATCTTTTGATGTTGGTACTCCAGTTCACCATTGCGGGGGTCCTGAACGGCGTCAACCCCTTACGGCTGATGAAGAACATGATTCCCGCCTACCTCACCGCCATTGGCACGCAATCTTCGGCGGCCACCATCCCCATCACGTTGGCTCAAACCAGAAAGAACGGCGTCCAGGAGAATATTGCGGAGTTCACGGTGCCTCTTTGCGCCACGATTCACCTTTCGGGCAGCACCATTACACTGGTGAGTTGCTCCATCGCTATGATGATGATCCACGGGATGAATTTTCAATTTGCCGTGTTCTTCCCCTTCATCATGGCCCTTGGAGTCACCATGATCGCGGCTCCAGGCGTCCCCGGAGGTGCGGTTATGGCCGCCTTGGGTCTTTTGGCCAGCATGCTGGGCTTTACTGAACCGATGATTGCGCTGATGATCGCTCTTTATATGGCTCAGGACAGCTTCGGTACCGCCTGTAACGTCACGGGGGACGGCGCCATCGCCCTGATCATGAATAAAATCTCGGGCCATCGGTTGGAATGGATGCCTAAGACCAAGATGAAGGAAGATCTCATCACCGATTAAGACCTAAAACTCCCAGAGGAGCCCCCGCAAAGAGGGTTTTTTCTGGGAGTTTTTTGGGAGACCGATTATAAAATCAAGGAGAACATGTCATGTGAAAAGTCCATATGCTACCTCTTTGGTAGAATGTAAGTGCTTAATGCTTCGTTCACAAGGAGGAACTCCCTTTGGACCACTAACCTTCTACTACAACTGAACACAAGAAAGGACAACATCTTTCATAGGAACACCAGGGGTTTGATTCAAACACGCCTCAAGGAGGGCTCGAAGTCCCAACAGAATCGCCAAAGAGATCGGCTGTGCGCCCAACACCGTCCGCAATGAGATCAAGTGTGGAATCGTGGCACTGCATGAAGGAAACAACCTCCGCTCCAAAGCCGCCGTCGGACAAGCCGCCTACGATCACAACCGTCAAGCGTGCTGCCTTAGAGGGCATCCGTTCCTAGTACAGGGAACACTGGGGTGATCTTTTCAAGACGGTTCCAACCGACAACGGCTCCGAGTTCTCGAGGGGATTCAAGCGGGAAGACTCAAAGCAAAACGCTGGTCTTTTTTGCCCATCCCGATCCCTCTTGTGAAAAGGGATCCGTAGAGCGTCCCAACGGCCTAATCCGCAGATTCATCCCCAAGGGGAAACGGATCGACAGCTCCTTTGATGAATAGATCGCTCAGATCGAGATTTGGTGGTAACGCCTTTCGAGGAAGCTCCTAGGCTACCGCACGCCTGATGATCTCTTTGAGAATGAATTGGATCGGATCCATTCCTGTGTCACCTGATGGACGATTCAAGGGTCAATGTTCAACTGGTTATTGCAATTTGTGGATATTTTTGGGATGTGTTGATTTTCATGGCGTAAGGGTCCCTCGTTTAGTACAATAAAAAAAGGGGGACCGCCCAAGGCTTAGCCTTTTGGAGGGCGTCCGCCATGGAATCGGGCGGGAGGATCGAGGGGATGAATACGTTGAAGAAGGTGCAATTAGGTGAAGGGCACATCAAAGAGTACGCGCGATTTTTCCAGACGCTGCCTTATTTTAACAGCTTCAACGAGACCCTGGATGCTCAGTCGCCCTTGAGCCGCTGGTTTGGCGGCGCCCTCTTGCAAGAAGAAGCGGTCCTCGTAGTATTGGACGATGCACCGCTGTTTTTTCTTCGCTGTGTGCCTCGGGGCAACCAGCGAGTCATTCTTTCCCTGACGGCGGACCGGACGCTTTGGTCCAAAGTGCCTGAGGCCCCTAGGTTCATCCAAGAGGAAGTGCTGCAGCAGGGCGAGCCCAAGCGGTCCTACACGTACCACTGTCTCCTCAACGAGTGGAATATAGAAGTGATGCGCGCACTGAATTTTGGAGTTTCCCAATGGCAGCGAGTAATGCACCGGGAGTTGGCGGCAACGAAAGCGCCAGAGCTTGGGGAAGGCCTGCGGGTCCGCCCGGTGAAAACTCGGCAGGATTTTGCCTTGCGGGTACGGGTGCAAAACGAGGTATTCCAAAACAAAAACCGCATCCCCTTGACCCTTTCGGAGGTTTTGGCTCAGGCTCGCTTTTCCTCCTACAACCCAGATCTTGCGCTTCTTTTGGAGCAAGGGGATCATCCCGTGGGCTATGGTCAAATCGTGCATCAAGGCCAACAGGAGGTTTTGGTGAATTTCGGCATCGTTCCCGAGGCCCGAGGCCAAGGGTTCGGCCGCATCCTTCTTAGAGAGCTTTTGCATCGAGCGCATCGCATGGAAGTGACTTGCGTATACCTTGAAGTCCGCGGGGACAACGAAGCGGCCATTGCTCTCTATCAGGAAGAGGGGTTTTCCTCCCTCTATGAATCTGCGGTCTTCCTATGGCCTAAAAGCACCGAGGATGCTTCAAATGAAGCTCTGTTTTGGGCCAAGAACTCCTAGGATGCGCCATAAAAAAGCCTTAAGGCCCCTTTGGTTAAGAAAAGGGGCCTTAAGGCTTTTTTTGACTGGCGAACGGCCAAGGGTTAGTGCAATCTTTGGTATTCCTCCACGCCGTGGCGGAGGACCTGGGCGGCTTTTTGCAGCGCGGCTTTTTGGATGCAATAGGAGAGACGGATTTCGTCTTGACCCAACCCCTTGGTTGCATAGAAGCCTGCACAGGGGGCCACAAGAACCGTTTGGTTTTCATAACGGAAGTCCGTAAGCATCCATTGAGCAAATTCTTCTGCGTTGGCAATGGGGAGTTTTACAACGATGTAGAAGGCGCCGGTGGGCTTCTCACAGATCACGCCGGGGATTTCCTTCAAAGCCGCGTAAAGAATATCTCTTCGTTCGGCGTATTCTTTATTGACCTTTTCGAGGTAAGAGGGGTCTGTGGAGAACAGTTCTGCCGAGGCGATTTGATCCACAGTGGGCACGCATAGGCGAGCTTGGGCGAGCTTCATGACCTGTTGCATCAATTCTTTATTCTTGGAGGCGATGAGACCGATGCGGGCGCCGCAGGCGGAGTAGCGCTTGGATACTGAGTCAATCAAAATCAGGTGCTCTAACGCCTCAGGGATTTGGAAGGGGGAGAAGAATTTCAGTCCGTCGTATGTGAATTCGCGGTAGACTTCATCGACGATGAAGGTTAAATCGTGCTCCAAGCAGATGGCGGTGAGCATGCGGATCTCTTCTTCCGTATAAACGACTCCCGTGGGATTGCCGGGGTTGGAAATGAGAATGCCCTTGGTCCGCTCTGTAATGAGGGCCTCCACGGCTTCTTTGCTTGGCAGATGGAAGCCATCCTCTGCTTTGGTGGTCAGGGGCTTAAGATGCGCCTGAGCCAAGGCGGCAAAGGAATTATAGTTGGTGTAGAAGGGCTCGGGAACGATGATTTCGTCGCCGGGATCGCAGATGGCCGTCATGGCAAAGGTCAGGGCCTCGGATCCTGCATTGGTCACGATGAGATCCTCTTTCTCAAAGTCCATGCCCCAACCTTTGTAGTAAGATCTGTACGCCTCCAAAAGCACATCCAAACCGCGAGAGTCGGAATAAGCCAGTACCTTTTCGTGGAAAGAGGATAGTGCGTTTTTAAAAGTCTCCGGCGTTTCAATGTCCGGTTGACCAATGTTTAAGGGATATACCGTAACGCCTTGGGCTCGAGCAGCGGCGGCATAGGGCGCAAGTTTTCGGATGGGAGAAAACTGCATCGCTTGGATTCGTTGAGATAATTTCATAAACACACCTCATTGCTTCGTTCTATTTGTAAAGGGTTTACATACATGGGTTCATTGTATAATAGAACGCCTGGAATTGGTAGCCCTAGGGGAGAAAAGCCACGAAAGATCAGGCTCTTGGCTGCGTTTTTGAGGATTCGAGCCAAGGGCGACTTTTTTTGGTATAATCTTTGGATGGAAGAGGTGAAAAAACATTCATGAAAAAAGAAGGGACGAATCTGCTGATTCCCGGAACCCCAGCTCTTCGGGCGCTCCGCTCCTCGAAGGAGGCATTTTCGGCAGATCCAAAAGCATATTATATCGAAACCTGGGGCTGCCAGATGAACGAAGAGGATTCTGAGAAGCTTGCTGGGATGCTGGAGCAAATGGGCTACCGCCCCGTGGGTCATCCGCAAAAGGCTCAGTGCATCATTTTTAATACCTGCTGCGTTCGTGAAAATGCAGAACTAAAGGTTTATGGAAATCTTGGACGTTTGAAAAAGCTCAAAGAGGAGCACCCGCAGACCATCATCGCCGTCTGCGGCTGCATGATGCAGCAAAAAGGGGTGGGGGAGGCCATCTTGAAACGATATCCCTATGTGGATATCGTCTTTGGCACCCATCACGCAGAGCGATTCCCGGAGTATCTTCATCGGGCCCTGCAAAGCGGCGAGCAGATCTTTGAAGTCCATGAGGACGATGGGACGCTTTCTGAAGGGGTGCCCATTTTGCGGGAATCCGGCCTGAAAGCCTACGTCACCATCATGTATGGTTGTGACAACTACTGCTCCTACTGCGTCGTTCCCTACGTCAGAGGACGGGAAAAATCTCGGACCAGCGAAGCTATTTTGGCGGAAATTCGGGCCCTTGTGGAAGAGGGCTATGTGGAATTCACGTTGCTGGGCCAAAACGTCAATTCCTACGGCAAGGGACTGGAGCCTTATGTCTCTTTTGCCGAGCTTTTGCGAAAGGTCAATGAAGTGCCCGGGGTATCGCGCATTCGTTTTATGACGAACCACCCTAAGGACATCGACGAAGAGGTCATAAAAGCCATGGTGGACTGTGAGCACATCACCGAACAGATCCATCTACCGGTTCAAAGCGGCTCGAGCCGTATTCTCGCCCGCATGAACCGTTCCTACACGCGGGAACAATACCTCTCCCTCATTGGCAGGGTGCGATCGCTGATTCCCAATGTGGCCATCTCCACCGACATCATTGTGGGTTTTCCTGGGGAAAGCGAGGCAGACTTTCAAGAGACGCTGAGCCTTTGTGAGGAAGTGGGCTTTGATGCGGCGTATACCTTCCTTTACTCCAAGCGCAATCACACCCCGGCGGACCGCATGGCCGATCAAGTACCCGAGGACGTCAAGCATGAGCGCTTCAACCGCCTGGTGGAGGTGGTGAATCGCAGCGCGGCCGAGCGAAACGCCGCGTATCTGCATCGGGTGGAAGACATCTTGGTGGAAGGTCCGAGCAAAAATCGACCCGATACTCTGACGGGACGTACCCGTAGCGGCAAGACCGTCAATTTCCCTGGCGATCAAAGCCTCACGGGCACGTTACAGCCGGTGCGCATCACAAAAACCAATTCCTTTAGCCTCTTTGGGGAGCGGATAGAGGTCCCGGCCAAAGAAGCCTAAGCAATCAATACCAATGGCCAAGGAGCGTTGGCGGCGAGAAGCCCCAAAAAACGCTGCTTGGCCTTTTTGGGAACCCCATCCGCTTCTCATGCCCCAATGGTTGACCCAACTTACAAATCTGTAAGATCTTTGGGGTCGACTGTAAGGTTAAACTAAAGCACTCAAGAAACATCCTCGATATACTAAACATGGTACATGAATTACAGGATTGGAGGATTTGTTATGACCTTATTGGACGTTTGTTCCTTGAAAAAAATATATTCGCACCGCTTCTCGTCCCAAAAAACCGTCGCCTTGGAGAATATTACCTTTCAAGTGAGCTCTGGAGAATTCATCGCTATTATGGGGGAATCAGGATCAGGAAAGACCACGCTTTTGAACCTCATTTCCACCTTGGACACCCCCAGTGCTGGGGAGATCCGACTCAACGGGCAGAATTTGTCCGCCATCAAGGACAAGGAGAAAAGCGCCTTTCGTCGGGAGCGCATGGGGTTTGTCTTTCAAGACTTCAACCTTTTGGATACCTTCAACGTTAAGGACAACGTCCTTTTGCCGCTGGTGCTCTCCCGAACGAGCATTCAGGAGATGGAAGAACGATTGAAGCCTATATTGCAGGAACTTGGGCTGTCTTCCTTGGTGCTCAAATACCCCTATGAACTGTCCGGGGGTCAAAAACAGCGCGTGGCAGTGGCTCGGGCGTTGATCACGCACCCCGACATTATTTTGGCCGACGAACCCACCGGGGCCTTGGATTCTAAGAGTTCCTCAGAGCTTTTGGACCTTTTGGAGCGCCTCAATCAACGTGGTGAAACCATTCTGATGGTAACGCACAGCGCGCTCGCGGCATCCCATGCGGCGCGGGTCATCTTCATCCGGGATGGGGTGATCCTTCAGGATCTCGCGCGAGGGGCCATGGATCGAGGGACTTTCCGCGATTACATCAATTCTGCGTTGGCTCGGTCCACGCAAAGGGGGGCTTAAACGGTGAAGGCGCGCAATCGTTTCTTTTTTACAAGCCTCGCCAAGCGAAACCTCCAGGCGAACCGGGAGATCTACCTGCCCTATTTTATTGCAACAACCCTTATGGTTATGATGTCCGCCATGATCATGGATCTGGCCGTAAACCCCAACGTGGAAAAAATAGCCAGCCCTTTAAGCTCCATGATGGGCCTAGGCGCCATCATCCTCTTTATCTTCTCCACCATCTTCATCATTTACTCGTCAACCTTCATCGTCAAAGGACGCAAAAAAGAGCTGGCGCTTTATGCGATGCTGGGGCTTGAAAAAAAGCACTTGGCTGCCATATTGGCCGTGGAGAATCTCATTACTTCTCTCGGGGCCCTGGTGGCCGGGTTCTTATTGGAGCTGATCTTCGGAAATCTTTCCTTTATGCTGTTGCAGTGGGCCTTTAGCGAGACGGTGACGATGAGTTTTCATGTCTCGCCCATTGCCTGGAGCATCACCTTTGTCGTCTTCTCCATCATTTTCCTTTTGGTGTATCTTTTGCACCTGCGTGGGGTCACCTTGGCCTCACCCGTTCAGATCATGAACAGCAGCGGCGCTGGCGAAAAGAAGAGCCGTTACCTTCCCTTGATGAGTCTTTTGGGGACTTTGGCGCTTTGTGCAGGCTATGTTATCGCCAACATCATAAAGACGCCGCAGCAGGCCTTGGGCGCATGGTTTCCGGCCGTCATTTTAGTGATGATCGGCACGCACTTGTTGTTTCAGGGGGGGACCATTACGGTACTTAACCTTATGAAAAAGAACAAAAGGCGATATTATCAACCACAAGCCTTTATAGCACGCTCGGGGATGATTGCCCGCATGAGAAACAATGCGGCGGCTTTAGCCAACATCTCCATCTTAGCCACCATGGTGTTGGTTTCTTTGGCGACAACCCTATCCATCGCCCGAGCCACTCAGCAAATCTCCAAGAATATATTTCCACAAGAGTATAAGACCACAGTGGATCTGTCGTGGACCAACTCAAAGTCCAAAGATCCCCATAAAGCCGTGGAAGAAGAAATCAAAAAACTTACCGAAAGGCTCTATGACGAAGCAAAAAAGCATCACGTGACGGTTGAAGGATACAGCGCCCAGGTGCTTTTGGAGGGCAAGGCGTTTGCAGAGGATGCCCAAACCCTTTTATTCCGCGCAAAAGACGGGGGCTCTGAGAAGAAACGAACGTGGACGTCCATTTTGAAAAAAAATGAGGTTTTGGGCTTTTTGGATGCCACTAAAGACATTTCCAGCCCAAAGGTTCTATTCATCAGCGATCGGCTGTCTGCCCAAGCGACTTCTTTGAAGATCATGGGGATCAGTTTTCCGGCCCGTGCCCTCTCACCGAAGGAAGGGGAAGCACTTTTGCCGTTTAAGGGGATCCCAGATCATACCGGAACCGTTTTGGTCGTGGGAGATGTCCTCTTTGATGAGTTGGTGCAACGCTACGGCTTAAGGAAGGAGCAGCCTGAAGGACCGGCTAAAAGCGAATTAGAGGTTTCAGGACGAATCGATTGGCGAATTGAAGGGGAGGGCGAAGCGGCGTTTTTCACTGCGTTTCGGGAAATCGTGAGAATCGATCCGCAAGGATACGTGCTCACGCTCACCAACATCCATGAGTTTCAAAAGAACATCCAGGGCTTCTCTAGTGGATTTCTCTTCATCGGCATCTTTTTGAGCGCGGCCTTCCTGATCATGATGACGTTGGTGACCTATTTCAAGCAGCTCAATGAGGGCCTTCAAGATCGTCGTCGATTCGGCATTATGAAAAAAGTGGGGCTCTCGGATGAAATGATCCGCTCCACGACTAAAAAGCAAATTGTCTGGATGTTCTTTCTGCCACTCCTTACCGCCATCGTCCATTCCCTTTTTGGACGAAAGATCTTTGGGTTGATCCTTTCAGGCTTTGGATATATTTCTGCGACGGCCTACCTACAGGCTCTTTTGATGGTGGTGGCGGGACTTTCCATCCTCTATTTCATGGTCTATCGCCTGACCTCGCGTACTTATTATCGCTTGGTGAAAAATGGGACGTCTTAAGCATAGATTCCTTGAAGAGACCGCTCTTTATGAAGCTTAAAAACTTTGGTACAATTCAATAAATAAGGGAGGGGGCCTTTGGGGTCCCTTCATCCACTGCGGAAAAATCGCCGTTGCTGCAAGACCCAAAGAGAGGATCCAATGGACGAAAAACTGAAGAAAGATCAAGCGATTCGCAAAGAAGTTCGCGACTTTTACGACCAAATTGCGACCGGTGAGAAACAAGTCGAGACCTCCCCAGAAAAGCTTCAAGAATCGCTGGGCTATGACCCCAAATGGCTCCAGCAAATCCCCGAACAGGCGCAATTGGGCCTCTCCTGCGGCAATCCGCTGGATCATGTGTTGCTTTTGCCGGGACAGACCTTGCTGGATTTGGGCTCGGGTGCGGGCTTGGATGTTTTCATGGCTCGACTCAAGCACCCCGATGCGGGAGCCATTTATGGCGTGGACCGTTTGGACCGCATGGTGCAGCGGGCCCTCAAAGTTCGAGATCAAAAAGGCTTCCGGGACGTCTTTTTCGAAGTCGGGGAGCTGACGGAACTGCCCTTTGCGGACCAATCCTTCGATTACGTCATCAGCAACTGCGTGATCAACCTTGAGCCCGACACGCAAAAGGTCTATGAGGAAATTTTTCGCGTCTTAAGAAGGGGAGGTCGTTTTGTCGTTTCAGACATCGTCTTGAAAAAACCACTGCCTCAAGCGCTTCGTGAGCGAAAAGATCTTCACGGAACTTGAGTGGGCGGCGCGCTTCCCGTGGGGAAGCTTCAAGAATGCATTGAGCGTGCAGGGTTCATCCGGCCGTCCCTCCAGCTTGAGGAAGTTACGGATGAATATGCTAGAAAATGGGGTTATGGCTTAGGCATCAAAGAAATCATCGGACGGGCTCTTTTGAAGGGCCAAGTTCCCGAATAAAAAAACGCCCAGGAGGGGTTCTTGAAGCCTCCTGGGCGTTTTTTAGCGCCCTATGCCCCATCCGGCTATTTTAGGGAGGGTGTTCGAGGATCAGGGGGGATCGTTTGGAAGATCTTTTGGTGGAAAAAGCCCCTACGAGAACAAAGTGAATAGGGAAGATGGGAAGATACTTCGTAAGCGGTAAATAAGAGCCCCTAGATTCATCTTCCGGATGGGGGTAGAATCTAGGGGCTCCTTTTATAGGCTGTCGTATGTGATTTTCACGTGATCTGGCAATTGATGAGACCAAGGAAGCAGTTCCTTTCATTTTTCATCGGTTTGCCGGTGTTGACTCAATTCTTCCAAGAGGTATTTTATGTACTCGTAAGGGTGCAGTTGGTTCGCTTTTGCCGCCTCAACCAGGCTGTAGACAACTGCGCTGGACTTTGCCCCGGCTACACTTGTGCAAAATAAGAAGTTTTTCCTTAGTTATTGGGTTACCGAAGTCCATGTGACTTCGCTGCAAACCTACAGGCTCAATCTTTACGAAATGCAGCTTAGCATTTTGTCCGATAAAGTGTTGACGCCCCGCCCAACGATGAGCGCAGGGAGCATACGGTCACGATGATTAAAGAGTACCATGTGGATGGAGTCATTGATGTGATTTTGCACGCCTGTCATACCTTCAATGTGGAATCAATCCTCATGGCCGATAGCATTCGAAAGAGCGGAACTCCCTACATGAAATTGGAGACGGATTATTCTGGGGCGGATGCCGGTCAGATCGAAACCCGCATTGGCGCCTTCCTTGAAATGCTTTAAGGAAGAAACCCCTCTGACTTTTTCAGCGGATCTTGGAGGGCTCCTTGGCAAGTGTCGGCTGACATCCATCGCTTAGATTCCAAGGCGGGACTCTCCGAGGATCGTCGTCTCAAGGGTCTTTAGGGGAAAAAATAGAAGAAAATACACTCCAGGGTCACACAGTAGAACACCAGCAAACACTCCCCACGAAAGGAAGTAGTGTTCAGGCAATCTTCAGAAATCTCCAGCCAATCCATTAGCGTTTGGATCCAGTTTAAAAACGGGATTCCAAGCTGAGACTAGGGTCGTTCTCAATGCAATGAGAGCGGCCTTATTGTATGGAAAAGGAAAAACCCAGCCCCGCCGAATCTGTGGATTCAACCAGAAGATGACGGTTCCCTCGCCGCGTAACCCATGGAGGCCTCCATGGGAATTATGAGTGATGCGCCTGGATTTTCAAAAGCCTCATAAGGTTGCCCCCCATGCACGATGGCCCGAGGGACGTCGAAAAAAAGAGGTCGCCACCTTATGCTCTCGCGAAAAAAGGCGGCCGCAAAAGGTGGGATTACCTACGATTCAACGGAGAAGCAATGTGCAACCCCACGACGCCCCATGAGTTGTAGTGTCAAGGACCCGTTCGATCGGTAGGTCCCCTCCGTCGTATGTTGCCCTTGGGGCGGGGGATGAGACTGGGTTCGAGAACATTGCCCCAAATCGACACCCACTACGTTACCAGTGAAGTGCGCTTTTGCGGTACAATATAGAGTGAGATTGACGCCCTATGAGGGACTGATTTTGCAATTGAGGCGATTTTCGGACTGGAATTAGAAGAAAAGAGGTATCCCATGGCACTAACCCCCATGATGCAGCAATATTTTACGCTAAAAGAAGCCTATCCGGATTGTATTTTATTCTTCCGGTTGGGTGATTTCTATGAGATGTTTTTTGAAGATGCAAAAATAGCCTCCCGTGAGCTGGAGCTTGTTTTAACGGGCCGCGACTGCGGCCTAGAGGAACGCGCCCCCATGTGCGGGATCCCTTATCATGCGGCGAAAAACTACATCGGACGGATGGTGGAAAAAGGCTATCACATCGCCATCTGTGAGCAGGTGGAGGATCCTTCCTTAGCTAAGGGAATCGTTCGCCGCGAAGTCGTACAGGTCATCACCCCAGGCACGCTTTTGGATGAAACCTTTCTAAAAGAGGACACCAATCACTACCTCATGGCGCTTTTGGCGCAAGATAAGCCCCCCTTCACGCTCTCCTTGGCCATCACCGATATTACGACGGGGGATTTTACCACGACGAGCTTTGCTTACGATGAAGAACTCCTTCGCGGCGAAATTGCCAAGTACGATCCCCGGGAATTTCTCGTGTTTCAACAAGATGCCCTCTGCGAATTTCTTGCTGCGCAGACCGGCATCACCCCGACCCTCAAACCAGAGCTGTTGCCCGATGAGGATCATCTGGAACTCTTGCCAGAGTTTCAACAAGTGGAAGGAACGATCCCTTCAACGGGCAAGGCCTGTGTGCTGGGTCTTTTGGCGTATTTAAAAGACACGCAAAAATCGTCCCTAACGCACATCGATACTTTACGGGCCTATGAGGTCTTTGACACCATGGCCCTGGATGTGCACACGCGACGGAATTTGGAGCTGACCGAAAACATTGTGGATCACGGAAAAAAAGGCAGTCTTTTATGGATCCTGGACCAGACGGTGACGCCCATGGGGGCCCGCTGCTTGCGCCGTTGGGTGGAAAAACCCTTGATACGCAAAAAAGAAATTGAGGAGCGGCTGGACGCCGTGGATGCTCTTTATGAAGAGCTCGCTTCCCTAGGGGAAATCCGAGACCTATTAAAGGGCGTCTATGATCTGGAGCGCATGGGGGGTAAGGTCGCTCAGCACACCATCAACCCTCGGGAGATGCTTTCCTTGAAAAAGTCCCTAGATCAGGTGCCCCCCCTTAAAAAAGCCTTGGCGCCGTTCAACTACGGGGCCTTGGGCGAACTCCAGGAAGCACTGGATGCCTTGCCGGATCTGTCTGCCTTAATCGGTCGGGCCATCCATGAGGAACCGCCCATACTCATCAAGGAGGGGGGATTGATTCGTCCAGGCTTTTCTAAGGCGGTGGATGAATTCCGGGACATCAAACAAAACGGCAAGCAGTGGATTGCCGCCATGGAGCAAAAGGAACGAAAGGAAACCGGTATTTCATCTTTAAAGGTGGGGTTCAACAAAGTCTTTGGCTATTACATTGAAGTGTCCCGAGCTAATTTAGGAAAGCTGCCTGAGGGACGATACCTTCGAAAGCAAACTCTTGCCAACGCAGAGCGCTTCATCACGGAGGAGCTCAAAGAAATGGAAGAGAAGATCCTGACGGCGGAGGATCAGCTGAAGGATCTGGAATACGCGTTATACACCGAGGTGCGCAACGAAGTGGAAGGGCAAGTGCACCGCATGAAAAAGACGGCCGAAGCCATGGCCGCCTTGGACTGCCTCGCCGCTTTGGCTAAGGTCGCTCGGGATCGAGACTACTGCCGACCCCTCCTTCAAGAAGACGGCGTCGTGGACATTAAAGAAGGCCGACACCCTGTGGTGGAGGCCATGATCCCCCGAGGGGAATTCATCGCCAACGACACGTATCTGGATCAAAAGAACCAGACCTTCTTGATTCTAACTGGGCCCAATATGGCGGGGAAGAGCACCTACATGCGTCAGGTCGCCCTCATCACACTCATGGCGCAGCTGGGCTCCTTTGTTCCGGCAAGAAAAGCCACCATCGGCATCACGGATCGCATCTTCACCCGCATCGGCGCCTCGGATGATTTGGCGGGAGGAAAATCCACCTTCATGGTGGAGATGACGGAGGTTTCCAACATCTTGAAGAACGCCACCAAGGACTCCTTGATCCTTCTCGATGAGGTGGGGCGGGGGACCAGCACTTACGATGGCATGGCCATTGCCTGGGCGGTGACCGAGCATTTGATGGGGGAGGAGGGAATCCGCGCCCGAACCCTTTTTGCCACGCACTACCATGAACTGATCCCCTTGGACAAACGATTGCCCGGAGTGAAAAATTTCTCGGTGGCGGTGAAGCAGGTGGGACAATCCATCGTCTTTTTGCGCAAGATTGTCGCCGGCGGCGCCGATGAGAGTTACGGCGTTGAGGTGGCCCGCTTGGCGGGGCTTCCAACCCCTGTCATTGCGCGGGCTCGGGAGATTTTATTGGGCCTTGAGCAAGCGGGCAGTAAAAAACGCATCAAAGAGCGCCAAGAGAAGGTTCATCAGCTGAATTTTATGGATCTGTTTCCCAAGGAGGAAGGGCCCATGGAAGCGGTGGCGGAGAAGATCAAAGCTTTGGATTTGAACGCCATGAGTCCCATGCAGGCGATGATGACGCTGTACGACTACCAAACGCAACTGAAAGGAGAGTAGGATGACAGAGCCTCGAATTCATTTATTAGATCCCGAGACGGCGTCCAAAATCGCCGCTGGAGAAGTGGTGGAAAAACCGGCCTCCGTGGTTAAGGAGCTGGTGGAAAACGCCCTGGATGCCAAGGCCAAATCCGTTGAGGTGGAAATTCAAAACGGGGGGCTGGACCTCATCCGCATTTTGGACAACGGCCATGGGATTCTCCGGGAGGATATGCGAAACGCCTTCTTGCCCCACGCCACGAGCAAGATCCGCGCCGTGGAGGACATTTACGACATTCAAACCCTGGGGTTTCGTGGAGAAGCTTTGGCCAGCGTTGCGGCCGTCTCGCGCACGCTTTTAAAAAGCCATGCTCAGGAAGAGGCGGATGGATCCGAACTTTTTATGGAGGGCGGCGAAGAGAAGTTCTTTAAGTATGCCGCCATGGGGCCGGGTACCCTCATTGAAGTAAAAGATCTGTTTTTCAACGTGCCCGCTCGGCTGAAGTTCTTAAAAACGCCCCAGCGGGAAGGGGCCTACGTTACGGAAGTCATGACAAAGCTCGCCCTTTCCCGCCCCGACATCGCTTTCACGTATCGGAGCAACGGCAAGGAGCTTTTAAAGACCTACGGCACGGGGCGGCTTTTGGACGTAATTACTACGGTATACAATCGGCGCACCGCGCAAAACGTCACGGCCTTTGACCATGAATCCGACGGCATTCGAGTACATGGGTTTTTAGGAAATGAAGACATCGCCAGGGGCTCGCGCAGTCAGCAGACGCTGTTTCTCAATGGACGAAGCATTCAATCGCGGCGCATGGCCATCGCTGTAGAGCAGGCCTTCAAATCCTTCATCACCATCAATAAGTTCCCGTTTTTTGTGCTTAATTTGGAGTTGCCCCAAGGCCTTGTGGATGTCAATGTGCACCCGCAAAAAGCAGAGGTCAAATTCAGCGATGAAAATCTTTTGTTCCGATTGGTGTTTGATACGGTCCACGGCGCCTTGAGGGAAGCGTATCGCGACAAGTTGGACTTTGATTCACCCCCATCCGCGCCCGAGCCCCTTTTAAAGAGCGACGGCGACGCGGGGGCAGCCCTTTGGTTTGGTGAGAGCACGGGGCGTGAGGCATTTGGCGGTCCCGTCGAAAAAGAGCGGCCAAGCCTTTATGGGGGGCCCACTCCTGAGGTGCGTATTCCCTTGGATCTTCAAGCCCCTAAAGAACGAGAAGCGGGGGGGCAAGATCCAGTCGCTCCAGCTCGAGAGAACCCTTGGGAGGACCCCGTGCATCTCAAGGAGTTGACCGCGCCCCCTTTGTCCAACGCTGGGGAACTGCTGCAGCCGATGGACGGAGCCCCACTTGAGAAATTCCCCATGCCCCACATCATTGGCCAATACCACAACACCTATATTTTGGCCGAATGGAACCATGCGCTCTATTTGGTGGATCAGCACGCAGCGCATGAAAAGATCAATTTTGAGCACTATATGAAGGAGCTGCACGAAGGCAACCCTGTCGCGCAAGGGCTTTTGGTCCCCTATGTCTTAGACTTGTCCTTGGATGATTTCAACGTATACCAAGACCATCAAGACGTCTTTAAGGAGGCTGGATTTACCTTGGAAGAATTTGGCGAGCGCAGCATCAGCGTGCGGGAGGTTCCTTTGTTCTTAGCCCACGCCAATGTCGCCGATTATTTCCACGAGATCTTGGACAATCTGAAAAACCTTGGACGAGGCACCAGCAAAGAGGTTCGTTATTTGCGCATCGCCACCGCAGCCTGTAAAGCCTCCATCAAAGCCCACGACGAGCTCTCCTTGCAGGAGATGGCCAGCCTTATGAACCGTCTTAGGTTTCTCGAGGAGCCCTTTACCTGCCCCCATGGGCGCCCCACCATGATCCACTTTAACCTAAAGGATGTGGAAAAGCTGTTTCGGAGGATCCTTTGATGGCACAGCCGTTGGTGATTTTGGCGGGACCCACTGGAGTAGGAAAGACGGCCCTTTCCTTGGCCTTGGCGAAAGCGCACCATGGGGAAGTGATCTCCTGCGACGCCACTCAAGTCTACCGAGGGCTTGACATTGGCTCTGCGAAGTTGCCCTTGGATCAGCGAGAAGGGGTGCCCCACCACCTCATCGATGTCGCGGATCCCCACGAATCTTACAGCGCCGCTCGATTTGCAAAAGAAGCGCAACGTGCCGCCCAAGACATTGCCAAAAGGGGGCACCTTCCGATTCTTTGCGGGGGCACGGGCCTCTACATTGATGCGGTTCTTTATGAGATGAACTTCGGCGGCGCGCCCAGTTCCAGAAAGGTTCGCGATCGCTTAGAGGATCTGGCAAAGGAAGAGGGACCCCTGGCGCTCCATGAGCGGTTGCGTCAGTGCGACCATATAGCCGCGTCGGCCATCCATCCCAACAACGTGCGTCGGGTGATCCGCGCGCTCGAAGTCTTTGAGCTCACCGGACAGCCCTTCTCCAGCTTTTCCAGTCCTAAAACGCTCAATCCACTTTGGACCCCTTTTTATTATTGGCTTTCCATGGACCGGGCGGCTCTTTATGAACGCATCAACCAACGCGTGGATCAAATGATGCAAGAAGGACTTTTACGGGAAGTGGAAGGACTTTTTACCCAAGGCTACCATAAGGAACTTCAAAGCATGCAGGCCATTGGATATAAGGAACTAATTCTTTATCTGGAAGGAACCTTGTCGCTGGAGGCGGCGGTGGACAAGATTAAGCAAAACACCAGAAATTACGCCAAACGGCAAATCACATGGTTTCACCGAGATGAAATCGCAAGAAAACTTGAGCGAGAACGGATGACAGATGAAGAAATGCTGTTTAGAATAGAAGATGATATGAACATATCACACGCATAAACCTTAGAAAGAGAAAGCGGGCTCAGCTCGTAGGAGGTCAGAATGAACAAACCACAGAACAATCTACAGGACATTTTTCTCAACGGGGCGAGAAAAAGCAGGATGGGCGTCATCATCCATCTGGTGAACGGCTTCCAGCTCAAGGGAGTGGTAAAAGGCTTTGATAATTTCATTATTATTCTTGATTCCGACGGCAAGCAGATGATGGTGTATAAGCATGCCGTCACCACCATCACACCCGCAAAGCCTATTTTATTCAACAAAGAGGAAAAAGAAGAACGGCCCGAGGAGGGGGAAGAAGGCAACGCCTGGTAATCCCTCGAGGTCCCGAAAATCGGCAACCAGCGGTAAAAAGCGCCCAAAACCTCCAAAATGAGGGTTCGGGCGCTTTTTTAAGTTGTGGGCTTTTTTGAAACTACAAGGAGCGAAGACCCCTTTAGGCGAGCATGGGAGCGGTTTCACCCTTTTGCTTGGCGTCGGTATTGGGCCAGCGAAGGCGCATGCGACGCAGCTTTCGCCGGTCGTATTCTCCCGAATGAGCCGAAAGCGCAGCTTCATAAACGATGGCTTCAAAGGCGGCAATAACGGGGCGATTGCCGGGCAACGCTTCATCGAAGATGATCTGCAGGGTCTCAAAGATTGCGCGCATCACCGAGAGATCCTCTTTGCCGTAATGAATGAGTTGCTCAAAGGTGCGATGCAGTTCTTCTTCCAAATCAAAGTCGCGGTAGCGCAGCGTCCAGCCGTCCTTCGTTACAGTGGGGGGGACTTGCAAATCCACCTTAGCAATATCGCCCAGCACGTCGGCTAAGTTATGAATGCAATGAATGGCGGTGTTGGGATCGTTGATTCCTGGAGAAATGGCGCGAAGGGCAATCTCCACCAGTTGCACCATGGCAAAGTGGTAATCCATGTCCGCATTTTTTTGTTTTTGGATGAAAAAAGCGCCGGCGGCTTTTTCCAGGGCGTCCTCGGGGATCGTCTCTTTTGCGTAGACCTGGGCCATAACCTCGGATTCGTTCAAATGATCGCCCATGGGAAAAAGAATATCGACGAACCCTGAACCTTCAGGCAGGGCTTGAACGAGCGCTTTGGGGTCAAAGTGATCGAAAAAACCGGTTTTCGGTGCGCGAATCATGAATTGGGGCAAGTCCCTTGTGGCTTCGGCCCAATCCAAGGGCTTGGCTTGGTACTTTTCTTTGGCTTTGCCCACGGCGCTTTGAGCGCGCTGCGTAATGTCCGCAATGATGTTGCTGGGCTGAATGCTGGTCAGGATCACTCGCACAAACCATAGAAAGTACATCATGGCATACAGCGAATACAATACCCCCACCGCCCCGGCGATGACCTCGACTAATTCGTTTTGGTCTCTTAGAAAAAAGAGCATGGTGATGCAGTAGACGAACCCGCCGGAGAAGAGGCCGATGACCTTCATTGTTTCCTTTTTTTGCATGAAATTGGTTAAGATGCGCGGCGTATAATTGTTGAGGTAAATGCCCAGCACCGTCATGATGGTGGAAAAGCCAAAAGTGGTGATGGTCAAGAGCGCCCCGGCTAGGGTGGAGAGGATGTTTTTGGAGAGCCGAAGGGTGGCCGTGAAGATTTCGGGAATGTAGTCGAAGCCTGGAAGAATCCGATAATCAATCAACAAGGTCGCAAGGGCCAAAAGAATGGAAAAAAGGGCGTATTGGATGAGTTTGAGCCAGGGGATGTTTTCCCGAACCGTCAATAAGAGTCGCTGCCACAAAATAAAAACCTCCCTTGAGTCTTGGGATTCGGAGCGATAAAAATGCGCCTTCTTTTATTTATGCTACAAAAGAACCGCAAAGATTGTCAATGCAGGGCCGTCTTGAGAAAAGACCCCTGGCTCGGGCCAGCCCGGAGTTTTTTTGATTCTTCGTTCCCCTTCATGGTATGATGAGTACTTAATGAATGACCCCTGGGAGTGGGGGCAGTGAAACGATAGGAGCAGCCATGACGGATCAAACCAGACGCTTTTTACAAGAAAAATATCAGGTCAGTGAGGCGCTTTTGCGTCTGCACGACCAAGCCCTTGCGGATATTCAAGGGGAAATTGCTTATTACGATGAGGTGCGGGAGTACAATCAATTAAAGGTCCTGCATGCCTTTCAAGAGGAGCGCATCAGCGAGTCGATGTTTGGGCTGACCACAGGCTATGGCTATGGAGATTTGGGTCGGGAGAAGCTCGATGCCCTTTATGCGCGAGTATTTGGCGCAAACGCTGCGCTGGTGCGGCCGCATTTTGTCAATGGAACCCACGCCATCAGCTGCGCGCTCTTTGGCAACTTGCGCCCGGGAGATACGCTTTTGACCGTGACGGGGCGTCCCTACGATACACTGCATCAAGTCATTGGGATCGGCGGCAAAAATCCGGCGGGATCCTTGAAGGATCTGGGGATCTTCTATCAGGAAATTGATCTTTTGGCGGGCGGCTTGGATTTTTCAGCCATTGCAACGGCGCTGGAGGATCCCAGCATCAAGATGGTGCATCTGCAGCGCTCCACGGGATATTCTTGGCGTCCATCTCTTTCCATTGCCACGCTGAGGGAGGGCATTGCCTACATCAAATCGCTGCGTAGTGATATCATTGTCTTTGTAGATAACTGTTATGGAGAATTCGTAGAAACGCTGGAGCCCACGCAGGTGGGCGCAGACCTCATGGCGGGGAGCCTCATCAAAAATCCCGGGGGAAGCATCGCCCCCACGGGAGGCTATATCGCCGGGCGTGAGGATTTGGTGGAGCATGCTGCCTACCGTCTGACGGTTCCTGGCATCGGTGGGGAATGCGGGTCCACCTTCGGTGTAACGCGACTGATGTTTCAGGGCTTCTTCCTTTCGCCCCTCATCACCATGGAAGCGGTGAAAAGTGCCGTTTTTGCAGCACGACTCATGGAGTGCGCTGGCTTTTGCGTTAAGCCTTCTTCGAAGGAAAAACGCACGGACATTATTCAGGCCATCCGTTTTGGGGAAAAAGAGCCCCTCATCCGCTTTGTCAAAGGCATCCAGTATGGCGCTCCGGTGGATTCCTTCGTTTCCTGCGAACCCTGGGCCATGCCGGGCTATGAGGATCCGGTGATCATGGCTTCGGGCGCTTTCATCCAAGGATCCTCCATCGAACTCTCCTGCGATGCGCCCATTCGGGAGCCTTATATTGCCTACCTCCAGGGAGGCATCACCTTTGACCATGCCCGCATGGGCATCTTGACGGCCCTTGCCCAAGTCCTGGAAAAACAGTAAACGTCAAAAAAGGAGGCCTGTGCCTGATGAAACGCTGGATGATGAAATCTAAATCCGCTTTTATATTATTTGCAGCGAGCGTCGCGAACCTACTCTTTGCAGGGCACCTTTTGCAGGATGCGTTGGGTCGTTTGGCCCAACGCAAACGCTTTTTCATTTTCGATGAACTTTGGGGGGGCACCCCGAAATTCATTCCGGCTTTGTTGGCGTTCTCTATGATCTGGGCCTCGCTTCGCATGCTGCGCCATCGCACCAACGGGGGGCTCCTTCATGCTTATATTAATGCCTTTCTTTTTCTGTTGTTTTATACGCCGTCGGTTTTCTATTCAGGATCCTCGGAAGGGTACCCCGTTTGGTGGCTGATTTTCCAGTTTGCCATGATGCTGGTGTTGATTTTCCTTTTATACATCACAAGAGAGCCCGTGCTGGAGCTTATGGATTCGCGACCCGATTACACTCGCGGAGTGCAGCAGTACGTACCTGAGGACCGTCCGTTACATCCGTTGCCCAACAGCCCCAAACCGAACTTTTCGTTTAAAGGCAATGAGCGAACCAAGGGATAATAAAAAGCCGCAAGACCTATATAAAGGCGCTTGCGGCTTTGGTATGTCCAAAAGGGATTAGCGGTATTTTCGATAGATGCCCACAAGGCGTCCCAAAATACGGCAGTCGGGAACCAAAATTGGATCCATGGTGTCGTTCTCGGGCTGTAGGCGGATGTGGGTGCGTTCTTTGTAGAAGGTCTTTAGTGTGGCTTCCTCTTCAATGAGCACCACGGCGATTTCTCCATTGGCGCAGGCGTCTGCGCGCTCAATAATGGCCAGATCCCCGTCATGGATCCCGGCATTGATCATGGATTCTCCTGTGACCTTCAAAATGAAGAGGTCGTGATCGTGCTTAACAAAATGCAGGGGCATGAGGAAATGATCCTCGATGTTCTCCTTGGCTAGGATCGGAGCTCCCGCGCTGATCCGTCCCAGGACGGGAATTTGAATCATTTCCGGGCGATCGTTGAGCTCCGGGATTTCCAAGGCGCGGGGCTTCGTGGGGTCCCGGCGAATGAGGCCTTGCTTTTCTAAATTTTGCAGGTGATTTTGCACCGAGGACGTGGACCGAAGATCCACGGCATCGCAAATTTCACGAACCGAAGGGGGGTACCCTTTGGATTCGGTATAAGTCAGAAGAAACTGATACACTTCGCGTTGTTTCACGCCTTTTCCGGACATGGGAACACCTCGCTTCCATTGATACTTCCTATTGTAGCATAGGCAGGAGGGCAAGCAAACACCTGTTCAAAAAATACGTTCGTTTTTTTGAGGCTGGGTGCGCCTTCGCGCGTTGGATTCCCTAAAACCTCAAGACTCAGGGCCCGGCTCAGGGACTTCTCATTGTTGCGATCGTCCCTTGATGGGATCCGCTCTTGGAAAGCGGGGCAACTAAACGTATAATAGAAGAAACAAAAGCAAAGCGGTAGGGTTTAGACCTTTTCGGGTTGATTCCCCCGCCAAGGAGGGTTTATGTCCATTCATATCGGAGCCAAGCCAGGCGCCATCGCAAAAACTATTTTACTGCCCGGAGATCCGCTGCGGGCGAAATTCATCGCAGAAACCTTTTTGGAGAATCCCGTGCAATACAATGAAGTCCGCGGCATGTTGGGCTACACGGGTACCTATCAGGGCATTCCCGTCTCCGTTCAAGGTACGGGCATGGGCATTCCCTCTCACTGCATTTACGTCCATGAGCTGATCCACGATTTTGGGGTGAAAAACCTCATTCGGGTGGGATCGGGCGGCGCCATGGTTCCAGGAGTTGAATTGCGGGATGTGGTTTTGGCGTCTTCGGCATCCACCACCAACGGATTCAACAAGAACCGCTTCCGTGGGCTGGATTTTGCCCCTACGGCTGATTTCACTTTGCTGAGCACGGCCTATCAAAAAGCTCTGGAGCTTGGCATGACGCCCAAGGTCGGCAACGTCTTGTCTTCGGATATATTCTATGACGAAACCAACGCCCATGAGCTTTTTGCCAAAGCGGGAACGCTCTGCGTGGAGATGGAAGCTGCCGGACTCTACACCGAAGCGGCGATGGCGAATGTGCGCGCGCTGGCTATTTTGACCATTTCCGATTCTTTGGTGACGGGAGAGGCCACCTCCAGTGAGGAACGTCAAAAGACCTTTACGGATATGATGAAAATCGCCTTGGAGACCGCTCGTACTTTAAACGATCTGCCCTAACCCCAAACCCACCCCCCGAGCGCATCAACGAACCACGCCCGAACGCTTTCCTTCATAGGAGCGGCTTCGGGCGTGGTTTGTTTTGGGGCGTCTTGAAAAGGCCTCAAGATTGGGCGAAGGGCGCTGCATTCAAGAGGGACGTTTCTATTTTTTAGAGGGTTCTTTGTCCAAAGATTCCGTGTCCTTGGGCGAAAGGGGCGCCCAACGATCGATGTCGTTGAGGGGGTTTGCAGAGACTGATTCGCGCAACCGCTCGTTGTCCACGTGGGTATAGATCTGCGTTGTGGAGAGGTTCTCATGGCCAAGGATGGCCTGGAGGGAGCGGATGTCCACGTTGCCGTGTTTGTACATCAAAGTAGCGGCCGTATGGCGTAGCTTATGGGGGGTATACTGCTCAGCAGAGATTCCTGCATGTTGAATGTGCTTTTTCACCAATCGCTCCACAGTACGCTTGCTGATGGGGCGTTTGTGACTGGAGAGAAAAAGATATTCTTTATAGGCTTCGGGCACTTCCTCTAAATCCATGTGGGTCAGATGATCCTCAATGGCGGCTAAGCATGCGGCATTGAGGTACACGGTGCGCTCTTTGTTGCCTTTGCCAATGATCCGCATGGTGTCTTCCCGGAGCATGGGCCGACGGATGCTGATCAGTTCAGAGATTCGCAAGCCGCAGTTGAGAAAAAGGGTCAGCATACAGTAATCCCTGCGAAAATCCGGATGGGTGCGGTCCATGGACTGCAACAAACGTACGGATTCATCCAAGCTCAGATAGATGGGGTTGCGTTTGCGGATGCGTGGGGATTCTAAGTCTCCAGTGGGGTCCATGGGCAAAATGCGCGCTTTTCCATGCAAAAACTTGAAAAAGGTTTTCAAAGAGGCCACCTTTCGAGCACGGGCGGGCGCTGAGTTTTCTCGCATCTCTTCCACATAGGAAAGATACGCATAGAGGTGATTCAAGGTAATTTCCTGCAAAAAGGCATCATCAATCTGGTCGATGGGAATCTCCTCAAAGGGAATGCTCGAGGGTACCTTGCCTAGGTGCACCTGCATATACCTAAGAAAAAGGGTGAGGTCATAGGTGTAAGCGGCCACAGTGGCTGGACTCTTCCCTTTAATCGTTTGAAGATAGCTTCTAAATTCCGCCATCCGAGGCGGAAGAAGAGGGGCTTTTTCTTGAGGGGGACTGTATTTGGCCATGGAATATCTCCTTACTCTTTGGTTCTATGATCGAAAGCGTTGGCGTAAATGGGGGACTTTGACGATGGGTGATTTGCCCTGAACCCACTACTTCTACCTTATCATGGAGGGCGGGCGACCGACATTGGATCGATTCATCCCCAGATCCTTTTTAGGAATGGTTTTGTTGCAACCAAGTTTTTTCATCAGGCATCGTCACAGGTGCACAAGGCGTCCTTTTAAGGTGATTCCTCGAGGATTGAATCTTTCGTACTCTTTGATTGACCCGATGCTGAGGGAATCATTCTCTAGAGCCTTTGAAGGCGACCGTTCCTTCTTCTCATTCATTTTATAAAGATCCATGAGCGAGACTGATAAAAATAATGGAGGAGTATCGCCGGGCCGCTGTACCCATCAGCTGGCGTCAAAAAATCCCTGAAGTCCGCTCTATCTTATTATAGATCCTTGCAAACCAAAAAGGATGCCATGGGAAGAATCAAGGAGTGGAACGGGCGAGGCCGTGCGAATCGATTGGACCAAAGATCCGAAAGGGGATAAGAGCACCTTTCGCTGTATCTAGGGGGCTTTCCATTGTTTGAAATAGGCGGCCTTGTCTGAGGGGCTCTTAGGGGTCCCCCTAATCTTCTTACTCAGGGAAAGGCTTCTCCCGAGGGATCTTTTGGTGGGGGCGTTCACATTCATCGCCTAGGTTCCCCCAGTGACGCATCGTTACCATATCCCAACGAAAAGGGTTCGAAAGACCGCATGTACCTACGATCTCTTCCCTCCCTTTTCTTGGAGTTTCTTTTTTCTTTACCGATCAAATTCTACGTTGCAGATACGGGTTCACCAATTCGGATTAGGGCTGCCGCTTTATGAATGGAACCGGAGGAATGGATGAGTGAATTCTTTGATGAAGAAAGCATTGGAATAGGGCTCCCCAAACCAATACTGACGACGCCATGGGGTTCATGCAGTGTCTTCCTTCCCCCGCCTTTTATTTGAGTCTAGACCGAAGGGGGGATGAAGTTTTGGTACAATGAAAGCAAAAACGGAGGTTTTTTCATGGGCATCGGTCGAAGGACTTTGGAGCTTTTGGATCCCACCCCGCGTAGTTTCTATGAAAAGAAAGATCCGCGCATCATTCCATTGAGCTTTTTTTATCCTACCCCTGGAGCCACGAAAGGGCATTATGCCGATCTTTACGCGCCTCGCCAGGATCTTTTGCGATTTATTTACCCTAAAGCGGCTCCCGAATCCTTGGAGGAGCTTCCCGCCCGTTTCCAAAACAATGCGCCCTTAATCAACCGCGCGCGGCCCTTAGTCGTTTTTTCCCACGGGCTGATGGCGGACCGAGACTTTTACCTTTTTTTGATTGAGCCCCTCGTGGAGGCGGGCTTTCACGTGCTTTGCACCGGACATCTTTATGATACGGATTGGACGCTTTTGCCCTCAGGTCCCTTAGTTCCTATGAAGGAGGGGCTCTTAGCCGAGGCATCTTTGCCCCAGCGCCAGCAACAAATTGCCGCTCGGGTGCTGGATCTTCGTTTTGTATTGGATCATTTGCCTGAAGTCTTTGCCAGGATGGGCCTGGGGGAGGATTCGTTGCCTGAATCCATCTTTTTGTGTGGGCATTCTCTTGGCGCCATGACGGCGCTTGGGGCCATGGATCATCCGCGGGTCCAAGCTGGGGCGCTGCTGGACGGCGCTTTTAGGTATCTTCAGCCCGAGAACCTCCCTGTTTTACAAAAACCTTTATTAAATCTTCGCCGAGACGGCATTTCCTATGCCCAGCGTCTGCAAAAAGCCATCGAGAGGAGCCAAAGAAAAAGCCCTGAAGCCTTTCGCCGCAGCGTGTGGCACGCCCATGAAGAGGGGATGAAAGAGAGGGAATACAGCAAACGATTGAAGGAGCGTTTTTGCGTTGATCCGCGCTTTTTCTTGAGCCTCAGGGCCAGCGTCCATATGAGCTTTTGCGATTGGTTCCTCCTTTATCCTCAAGAGTGGACGGAAATGCAGCGCAGCGTCGCTGAAATTCATGAAGAAATCGTCACATTGGTCGGTGGCTTTTTTCTTGCTTGTTTGCACCAGAGATGGGCGGATTATTTTGAATTGGTGAATAAAAATACATCTTTTGCTTCGCGATTGGAAGAGGGATCAGGCCAAATGGTTGAAAGAGGCCACAAAACTTAATCTTTGGTTCATTGGTGCAAAACCCTATTTTTGGTATAATGAGGCCAATGACTTCCAAGAAAATATAAATCAATGGATCAAATGAACGAAAGGGGTGTATTGCGATGCCAACCAACATCGAAATGGATCACATCACCATCATTGTGCCGCAGGGAAAAGGCGAAGACGTCTTGCGAACGGCCAAGCAGAAGGGGATCCCAAATGGGACCGTGAGTCAAGGATACGGTACCGCCAACGAGCAACAAATGAAAGAGTCCGAAGCCCATGGATTGGTGCGGGACATTGTCTCCATCGTCGCTGCCACAGACATGGCGGAGATCTTTCTTAAAAAGATTGCCGAAGAATTAGGGCTTGGCAAACCCGGGCACGGAATTGCGTATGCAGTGAACGTCAACGACCTTTATACTGAGCGCCTAGAGAATATGGACGATGCGTCCCGCAATGAGTCCGAGGTGCAGGTCATCACTTCCATCATCCGGCACGGCCACTCTGAGAGCATCATGGATGCGGCTCGCTCCGCTGGAGCTCGAGGCGGTACGCTCTTGCGGGATAAGGCCGGTATGGATCCTGAATCCAGTCTCTTTTCCAAGGGAACCGAAGGGGACGACGAGATCGTTCTGATCATCAGCCGCAAAGAGACGGTGAAACCCATCATGGAGGCCATTCGGGAACGGTCGGGCATGGATGCCAAAACGGGCGTGATGTACGTGCAGGATGCGCATTTCGTATATGGCTTGAAAAAGTAGCGGACGATCCCAAACGAATCATAAAAAAAACAGGGATAAGGGGCCTTCGGGCTCCTTTTTCTCTGTTTTTTTTCAGTAAAATATCGTTCGAGCTCCAAAGGCATCTTGTGGGACGGGGCAAATATGGTAAAATGAGATATCGAACAAATGTTCTTATTTAGTGGTCGAGGAGGAGAGGACAATGACCATTGATTATGAGCGGCTACCCCTTAGGTATCTTTTATGTGTGGACGTAAAATCCTTTTTTGCAAGCGTTGAAGCGGTTCGGCGCGGGCTGGACCCTTTGAAGGCGTACGTGATTGTGGTCTCGGACCTGCGGCGGCCGGGGGCGGTGGTTCTTGCCTCCTCTCCCTTGGTGAAAAAAGAATACGGCATCAAGACCGGCAACCGAAAGTTTGAAATCCCCAAGGATCCGAAGCTTTTGGTGGTCAACCCCTCCATGGGGCTGTACCTCGAGGTCAACCGACAAATCAACGAGATTTTCCGAAACTTTGCCGCGGATGAAGATATCTTGGTGTATTCCATTGACGAATCCTTTTTGGATCTCACCGCCACGGCCCATCTGTTTGGGAATCCAGGGAGGGCGGCGCTGCTTTTGAAGGATCAGATTTATGAAAAAACGGGACTTTGCGTCACCATCGGCTTGGGCGACAATCCGCTTTTGGCCAAGTTGGCCTTGGATAACGCCGCGAAAAAAGCCAAACATCAAGTGGCCTACTGGTCTTATGAACGCATCCCCGAGACGCTCTGGCGCATTCCAAAGCTCACAGACTTTTGGGGCATCTCCCGCGGCTGGGCCAAGCGCTTGGATAAGCTGGGCATCCGCTCGGTGTATGCCTTGGCCCATTCGGATCCGATGCTTTTGAAAGAACGCTTCGGCATCATGGGTTTGCAGCAATACTACCACGCCAACGGGGTGGATTACAGTGTGTTGTCAAAGCCGGCCCGCCCAGGGAGCCGAGGGTTCTCCAAGGGACAGGTTTTGATGCGCGATTATTTTTTTGAAGAAGAAATTCTCGTGATCTTGGATGAAATTATCGAAGAGGTGGCCCAGCGCCTACGGGCGCACCATTTGGTATGCCGTCGGGTGCACCTGAGCGTGGGCTACTCCGCAAAGCTCATGGAGACGGGCTTTTCCGTATCGCGGCGCCTAAAAAAGGACACGGCGGACACGGCAGGGCTGCAAAAGATGGCGCATGGGATTTTTGCCGAGCACTGGCAGGGCGCGCCCGTGCGTCAGATTCAGTTTGCTCTTAACGATTTGAGTGAAGATGTGGGACGTCAGCTGAGCTTTTTTTGATGCAGAGCAAGAAAGCGAGCGGGTGGTGGATGAGGTCATGGATGAGCTGCGTCAGCGCTTTGGCAAAACGTCGATTTTCCGAGGCCACAGCCTTACGCAAAGCTCCACCTTTTTCGAGCGCGCCACTCACGTGGGGGGGCATAAGGGACGAAGCGAGGTACAGGAATGACGTGGAAAAAACCGCGATCCGTTCCCCTGAAGGATCAGCTGTATGCCGACCGTTGCATGCTCAAATGGCAAGGCATGCTTTTGTCAGATCACAACGAGCGCATCGACTATGAAAAGGACTGGGAGCGACAACGGCGCAAAGCGGAAGAAGGCGCGCGGCGATGGGATCTGGACCGATGGGATGAACTGATTTTGGACTCTCTACAGGAGAAGACGATTCTTTGCTTTGTCTTGGAAGCGGAAGAAGGCGCCATAGTCTGTGGCTCGGTGCTTCGCTTGGAGGGCCAGGCGCTTTGGCTCAAAACAGACCGCGGACCGAGGAAGGTCTTGAAACAACAGGTGCGTGGCATTGAGCCCAAGGTCCCCTGAAATTGGGAAAAACAGGGATCGTCTTGGGCTCTAGATGCTTTTTTTTGAGAAACACAGGAAGGCTTTCTGCCATAGAAAACGCTCTTCATGAATCCGGCGTGGTTTCGCTCACGGCCTCTCTCATAAAGGGCGCATGCCCCCTCGGGGGGTTCTTTTTTTTACGGGTTTTTACCCGAACAGGCCGGCGGAACAAGGGTTGAATAGGAGAACCAATTTACCTTGACAATCAAAGCATTAAGCCTATAATTAGGTCATCAAACTAATTTAAGGGAGTGGATATGAGCGATGATTTAGCTCAGCTCAATGAGGGGCCCATCCGCGTCTATGAAAAAATTGGGCGAGTGGAACAAAAAATGAAGGATCGGAGCCGCTGGAATCTGACGATTCATGAAATCCATGTTTTGGAGAAGATTTATGAAAACCCAGCGACCAGCGTTGGCGAGCTTGAACAGCGATTGGGGGTTACGACGGCAACGGCGACCGTTTGCGTGCAAAAGCTTCAGCGCAAGGGATTTGTCCAAAAGGATCGTTGCGATCGGGATCTGCGGGCTGTAGGCCATTACGTCATCGGGGAAGGCCTAAAGGTGGTTTGGTTGCACCGCTTGTTTCATCGGCGCATGGTGAAACGCATGACGAAGGAGTTTTCCGAGCAGGAGCGGGAGGCGCTTTTGAGCGGTCTTTTGCAATTGGACGGCCATCTTATCCAAGTCTTGGACGCGCCCGCAAGTCCCCGGCGGCGCGAAAGGAAAGCACCATGAGTTTTTACATTGCCGGAACCGGCCGGGCCGAACCGGAATTTATTTTGGACAACGCCATGCTGGAGGAGCTCGTGGAGACAAGCGATGAGTGGATCACCCAGCGTACGGGCATTAAAGAGCGGCACATCCTTCGGGAAGAAACCATGCGCTCCTTGGCCCATCATGCGGCTCAAGAGGCTCTAGCGGATGCCGGAATCATGGCGAGCGAACTGGACCTCATTGTTTTTGCCACGGTGGGCGGCGATTACCGAACGCCCTCCCAGGCGTCCATTGTCTCCATGGATCTTGGCGTAAAGTGCCCGGCCATGGATCTCAATGCCGCCTGCACGGGTTTTTTATACGCATTAGATGTGGCGGATGCCTATTTTCAGGCGGGAAAAGCCTCCTGCATCTTAGTGGTGGCCATGGAGATCATGAGTCGGTTTACCGATTATTCCGATCGACGCACCTGCGTGCTCTTTGGCGACGGCGGCGGCGCCGTCGTCTTGAAAAAAGGGGAGGGGCTCAAAGCCCTTCATCTTTCAGGAGAGGGCAACATTGAACCGCTATACATCCCCAACCTCTTCACTCCGACCCCCTGGCGAAAAGAGGCGCCACAAAAAGGAACGGTGGCGATGAAGGGGCCGCAAGTGTATCAATTCGCCGTGGGGGCTTTTTTAAGGGAGATGGATCAGTGCCTTTCGGCAGCCCACCTCACAGCGAAGGACCTAGATCTCATCATCCCCCATCAAGCCAACGCCCGCATCATTGAAAGCGCTCGGGTCAAATGGGGCCTGCCCCATGAGGTATTCATCAACGAGGTGGCCCGCAGGGGGAATACCTCCTCGGGGTCCATTCCATTACTTTTGGACGAGCTCAACCGCAGCGGTCGCTTGAAAGAGGGCATGCTCCTGGCCCTTGTGGCCTTTGGCGGCGGAATGACTTCAGGGGGTGCCATCTTGAAGTGGCAAAAAAACTAGCCGCGGGATGGGGACGACAAGGTGCCCCCCTCACAAAACCCATCCGTCGCGTTCTAAGAAACGGGGAGTGCAAAAATAAAAAATGTGGAGGATTAAACCAATGGTATTTGAAAAAGTCGCACAGGCAATCGCACAGTATAAGGAAATGGACACCGCAGCCATCACGCTGCAGACGAGCTTTGAAGAATTGGGGCTGGACTCTTTGGATATGGTGGAACTGATCATGACGCTAGAAGACTCGGTAGGAGTTCAAGTGGAAATGGAGGAACAGCTGCGCACGGTGGGGGAGGTCGTGTCCCTCATCGAAGCGGCGCAAAAATAACTCCTCACGCAAAATAAGGATAAGGATTCCCCCGCTTTCAGGAGCCCGCATTACGCAGCGCACTCGAATCCGATCGTTTTAAGGACATTCTCAACGGACGGGGGAGAGTGCCTTTTCTTATTCCATACCTTAAAATAAGCCCCGCGCGGGCCATTAAGAGACGAAGGAGGAATTGCCTTTTGAGGAAGACTGCATTTTTATTTCCCGGACAGGGTTCGCAAAAAGTCGGCATGCTAGAAGAGTTCTGGCAGGAACTGTCCCTTCAGGATCAACAATCCTTTGAGGAGAGCTTTCCTGGATTAAGCGAAACCATTGGGTCGTTGGACCAGGTGCGGATCGATGCGTTTGCCGCACCCTTGGTCTACACCAGTGCCGTATTGAGCGCTAAGGCGCTTTTGGAAGAAGGCGTGACGCCAGATGCTCTTGCCGGGTTTTCCTTGGGGGAGATTCCGGCGCTGTGGGCCGCGGGAATGATGGAGGAAGAAGGGAACCGACGTCTGGCGGCGGTGCGAACCCAGGCCATGGTCGAGGCGGCCCAAAAAAGTCCCGGATCTATGGCGGCAATCCTCGGAGTGCCTGCGGCCCAAGTGAGGGATGTACTCAAGCAGGAGCAGGAGGTTTTTGCCGTGAACTTCAATACGCCCAATCAAACGGTGATCTCTGGGACGCCTTCAAAAGTTCGGGAGTGGTCGTCGTATTTCAAAACCCAGGGAGGCCGGGTGTTGCCGCTTCCCGTGCAGGGGGCCTTTCATACCCCCGCCATGGCGGAGGGGTCTTGCGCCATGGCGCGTTTTTTAGAGGACAACCCCCTGAAGGATCCTCAATTGCCGCTGTGGGCCAACGTCACAGGTAGGCCCTATCCTAAAGGAGCGGGAAAAAAGGAGTTGCTGCTGCGTCAGGCGCAATCACCGGTGCAGTGGGTCAAGACCATCGAATCGCTTTTTGATCAGGGCGTTCGAACTTTTATCGAAGTCGGTTATGGAAACACCCTGCGCAACTTGACGGCGCGGATTCTTCCCGCACAACCATTGACCCTCCTTGGGGTCAGCGATCGCCAAAGTGCGCGGGAGGCTGCGGCCGTATGGAAAGGAGAAGTGAACAATGGATAAGCCAATTGTGGTCGTCACCGGAGGGACTCGAGGGATTGGTCGAGCCTGCGCGCTGCGTTTTTTAAAGGGCGGAGCCCGAGTGGCCCTCATTCATTCGGGAGGCCCCCTTGCCAAAGAATGGGAAGACGCTTTGGGGGAGGATCTAAAAGCCTACCCATGCGATGTGCGCAGCAAAGAAGCGGTGGATGCTGCCCTCCAAATGATTTTGAAAGACTTTGGTACGGTGGATGTGCTCATCAACTCGGCGGGAATCACCAAAGATCGACTGCTTCTCTCCATGAAGGAAGAGGACTTTGACGAGGTGATTTCTGTGAATCTTAAAGGAACGTATCTTTGGATGCATGCGGAGTACCCGATCCTAATGCGTAAGAGAAACGGTGCGATCGTCAATCTTGCGTCCATCGTGGGCCTAACGGGCAATAAGGGACAGGCCAACTATGCGGCGTCCAAAGCGGGGGTCATCGGACTGACCAAGTCCGTTGCCAAAGAGCTGGCCGGACGTGGGGTGCGGGTCAACGCTGTGGCGCCAGGGTTCATAGAAACCCAGATGACGCAAAAAATGCCCCATGCCGCAAAACAAGAGCTGCTGGGCGCAATTCCCATGAAACGAGCCGGCCGGCCCGAAGAGGTGGCAGAGCTTTGTTATTTTCTAGCCTCTGAGGCTGCGCAATACATCACCGGACAGGTTTTGGTGGTGGATGGAGGATTGTCGTTATGAAGCGTGTTGTGGTCACGGGGATGGGCGTCGTCTCTCCCTTGGGCAATAAGGTCCGCGCCTTTGAAGAAGCGATTTTTGCCGGGCGCCATGGCATCGGCCCCATCACCCGGTTTGATGCCTCGGAGTTTAAGGTAAAAATCGCCGCTCAGGTGAAGGATTTTGATCCCAAAGAGGTGCTGGAGCCCAAAGTCGCGCGCCGCACCGATTTGTTCTGCCAGTATGCGCTTGTAGCGGCGAAAGAAGCCATGGATATGGCGGCGTTTCCCGAAGGATCCTTGGATTTGGACCGATGCGGCGTCTATGTGGGCTCCGGCATTGGGGGCCTATTGACCATTGAGGAGGGGGTGCGCACGTTGGATGCCAAGGGACCGCGAAGAGTGTCCCCCTTTTTGATTCCAACAATGATTGGCAACATGGCCTCGGGCCTCATTGCCATCCGCTATGGATTCGCCGGGCCGACGTTGCCCATCGTCACGGCCTGTGCGACTTCCACCAATGCCATTGGGGAAGCGTTTCGAGCCATTGCATCGGGGCAGGCCGAGGTTATTGCCGCAGGGGGGACCGAGAGCTCCATTACGGATTTGGGGGTGGCGGGATTTACCGCGTGCATGGCGCTTTGTGAAAGCAACGATCCCGACCGTTCCTCCATTCCCTTTGATGGGGACCGCTCGGGTTTTGTCATCGGAGAAGGGGCCGGAGTGCTGATTCTTGAAGAGCTTGAGCACGCCAAGGCCCGCAACGCGGTGATTTATGCGGAAGTGACTGGGTACGGCAACCGCTGCGATGCCCATCATATGACGGCCCCGGATCCTGAGGCCCGTGGAGCCGCCAGCGCCATTCGTGCGGCCTTAGCCGAGGCCGGGGGCATTGATGCGAAAACCACATACTATAACGCCCATGGAACCAGCACCCCCCTCAATGATAAGACTGAAACGTTGGCCCTTAAAAAAGCCTTTGGTGCGGCGGCTCAAGAGTTGGCCATTAGCGCCACCAAGTCCATGACGGGCCACATGCTGGGAGCTGCCGGCGCGGTGGAGGCCATTGCTTCGATTTTGGCGCTTTTAGCCAATAAAGTGCCGCCCACCATCGGCTATCGGGTGAAAGATCCTGAGTGCGACTTGAACTATACGCCCAATGCGGCCGCATCTCGCCCCTTAGAGCATGCTGTTTCTGCCTCCTTGGGCTTTGGCGGGCATAACGCCGTGCTTGTATTGAGGAAATATCATGGAAGATAAATTGCGCCTTTTGGCGAAGGTTTTGAAAGAATACGGATTGACGGGCATCTCCCTGGAAGAAGCAGAGGTGAAAATTCATTTGGAAAAAACACCGCCGGCTAAAGCCCCCGGAGCTTTCTTCTCATTGCCCCAATCCATTGAGAAGGTCCCGGAAGAAGCTCATGCAGAGCAAGCGACTCAAGAGGCGAGCGAACAAATCCTTGCCCCCTTGGCGGGAATTTATTACAGCCGCCCTGCCCCCAACGCCCGGCCGTTTGTTCGAGAGGGCGCTTCGGTCAAGGCTGGGGATATCCTTTGCATCATCGAATCCATGAAAATTATGAATGAAATCAAGGCGCCCCGGGATCTGACGGTTATAAAGATTCGAAAGCGCGACGAGGAGGTTGCCCAGTACAATGAACCACTCTTTGAGGTGACGCCATGAATCGGGAGGCGCTGAAACGAATCATGCCCCATCGGGAGCCCATGCTGCTTTTGGATGAGGCAGTCGTCGTGAATGAAACCACGGCGCACGCAACCGTGCGACTGCGCGGGGATGAGTTTTTCCTCCAGGGGCATTTTCCCGGCAATCCCGTGTTGCCGGGCGTCATTCAATGCGAGATGATGGCTCAAGCCTGTGCGGTGCTCCTCGGGGAGGGCGGGAAGAAAATCCCTTACTTTACTGGGATTCGCGAGGCTAAATTTCGTGCGCCCATTCGACCGGGGGATTTACTAAAGATCGAAGCGGTCCTCACCCGAACCCGCGCGCCCTTCTATTTTGCCAAGGCTCAAATTCGGGTCGCAAATCGCCTAGCCGCTGAAGCTGAGATCTCCTTCGCCCTTATGGAGGACACCTAATGTTTTCAAAAATACTCGTGGCCAATCGCGGAGAAATTGCCGTGCGGATCATTCGGGCCTGCCGAGAGATGGGCATTGAAACCGTCTCGGTGTACTCATTGCCCGACAAGGAATCCTTACATGTTTTGATGGCGGATGAGGCATACTGCATCGGACCGGGGCGGGTGAAGGACAGCTATCTTAATATGGGGGCGATCCTGGCCATCGCTCAAAAAACCGGATGCCACGCCATTCATCCAGGCTATGGGTTGCTGGCGGAAAATGCCGCCTTCGCCCAGGCGTGTCGGGAGGAAGGCCTCGTATTCATCGGACCTCGTCCGGAAACCATCACTCGGATGGGAGATAAAGAGGAAGCACGTCGGGTGATGAAGGAAGCGAAGGTCCCGGTGGTTCCAGGGCTTGAGGATGTGCAGGATCTGGAAGCGGCCAAGGCCTTTGCCCAAAAGGTGGGCTACCCCCTGCTGATTAAAGCTGCTGCTGGCGGCGGCGGCAAAGGCATCCGCAAAGTTAATGAAGTGGGAGACTGGGAAAGCCAGTGGCAGATGGCCCGCCAAGAAGCGGCATCTTCGTTCATGGACGAGACGCTGTACCTTGAAAAATTCTTGCAACACGTCAAGCACGTGGAGGTTCAGGTGCTTTGCGATACCTTGGGTCACTGCCTGATTTTAGGAGAGCGCGACTGCTCGGTGCAGCGGAAAAACCAAAAACTCTTGGAAGAATCCCCCTGTACTCTGCTTTGTGAACATGAACGGGCCGCTCTTTATGCCCACAGCAAAAAAGCGGTGGAACGCATTGGCTATGTGGGGGCGGGCACGTTGGAATTTCTCATGGATGAAGAGCGAAACTTCTACTTTATGGAGATGAACACCCGCCTTCAGGTGGAGCATCCCGTGACGGAAATGGTCACGGATGTGGATTTATTGCAATGGCAGATCCGCATCGCGGCCGGGGCATCCATTGAAAAACTGAACGTTACGGCGCGAGGGCATGCCATTGAATGCCGTATTTTGGCGGAGAACCCTCAAGAGGGGTATCGCCCAAGCTTTGGCCGGATTGAATTTCTCCACAGCCCCGGGGGACCCAACGTCCGGTTTGATACCTTTATTTATTCAGGGTGTACCATCTCGCCCTTCTACGACTCCATGGTGGGGAAACTCATCGTTTGGAGCTCCACACGGGAGGAATCCATCCGAAAAATGCGCGCCGCGCTGGGGGAATTGATTATCGAAGGAATTGACACCACCACGGCCTTTCATTTAAATCTTTTAAACCACGAAAAATTCCTCGAAGGTACCTTCACCACCGGGGATTTGGAGACCTAGCCCATGAATCTTAAAAAACTCTTTCGTAAATCCATCAACTCATTGGAAAAAACCGGATCGATGATTTGGCCGCAGCCGCCGGGACCAGGGACCCCAAAAGCGTCCACAGGGCCCATGAGTACCTGCCCGAGCTGCCTTTTGTCGCTGCCCGAGACTGAATTTCAAAAACACTGGATGGTCTGCTCTGAATGCGGTCAGCACTTACGCCTTCGCGCCAGGGAACGTCTGGCCATCGTATTGGACGAGGGAAGCTTCAACGAGCAGGATGCATCGCTACGTAGTATTAATTTCCTTTCGTTTCCTCAGTATGATGAAAAGCTGCAAAAAGCGCAGCAAAAAAGTCAGGAGCCTGAGGGAGTGGTCACGGGAACCGGGGCGGTTTCGGGCGTTCCCTGCGCGGTATTTTTCATGGAACCTGAATTTATTATGGGATCCATGGGTTCGGTGGTGGGGGAGAAAATAACCCGAATCTTTGAATATGCCTTGAAGGAGGGCTTGCCCGTTGTGGGGTTTTGCGCCTCTGGAGGCGCACGCATGCAAGAGGGGTTGACCTCACTCATGCAGATGGCCAAAACCAGCGCGGCGGTGAAGCGCCACAGCCTGGCAGGCCTCTTCTATCTATCCGTTTTGACGGATCCCACCACGGGGGGAGTCACCGCCTCCTTTGCCATGGAAGCGGATGTGATCATCTCAGAGCCTGGCGCACTCATCGGATTTGCCGGTCCGCGGGTCATTGAAGACACGCTGCGAAAGAAACTTCCGGAAGGGTTCCAACGAGCCCAAACGGTGATGAATCAAGGGTTTCTGGACAACATTGTCCATCGACGCAACCTAAAAGCATACATCCGACGAATCCTATCGTTGCATCGAGGTGAGCCATGTCAGCCATAGAAATTGTCCGAAAAGCCCGGGATACGAATCGTCCCACGGCGATGAAATTTGTGTCGGGAATTTTTCGAGACTTCATGGAGCTTCACGGAGACCGAAAATTCGGTGATGACCCGGCCATGGTGACCGGCATTGCTCGGCTAGACGACCTGCCGGTCACTATCATTGCTTTGGAAAAGGGGAGAAACACCAAAACGCGCATCGCCAGAAACTTTGGCTCTGCGCACCCAGAAGGATACCGAAAAGCGCTACGGCAAATGAAGCAGGCGGAGAAGTTTAGCCGCCCGATTCTCTGCTTTATCGATACCGCTGGAGCTTACTGCGGCATTGGCGCCGAGGAGCGGGGTCAAGGACCGGCAATTGCGGATTGTCTTTATGAAATGAGCGCCCTAAAGGTGCCCATTCTATCCATCTTGGTAGGGGAAGGAGGCTCAGGAGGCGCCCTGGCGCTGGGAGTCTGTGATGAGCTTTGGATGATGGAGCATTCGTTTTATTCCGTCATCAGCCCCGAGGGCTGCGCCAGCATCTTATGGAAGGACCCCAAAAGGGTTCCCGAGGCGGCGCAGAGTCTAGGCATTACTCCTCCGGAGCTGTTGCGCTTGGGGTTGTGTGAACAAATAATCGCTGAAGGACGACCTTTTCGAGAAATTACGGCGGAACTTAGAGAACAACTCAAAAAAACCATTGCGCAGTATCAAGCTCTTTCCCAAGAGGAGCTACTCAAGCATCGCTACGAGCGGTTCCGCCGCATGGGAGTCTTTGAAGAAGGCCCCTCGCGAAAAAAAAGGAGGGATTAAAGAAAACACTGGCCTTTAACAAAGGGCTGCTGCAAATAGGAACACGAATGCAAAAGGAAGCCTGGACTCCCCAATCCACCGGGAGCGGGCTTCCTTTGCGTTTGGCCTAGGCATTAGAGACGATGGGGCGCGATGCGACGGGCTAAAATTGAAGCGGCCGCACACCAAAATACATCCGCAGGCAAAAATACCAAAACGCCCGCGCGCAAGAGCACCCCGAAGGGAATTTGCTGGGCAAGGTACCAGTTGCGGATCCCATAGAGCCATAACAAACCGAAAAGATAGATGACAAAGAGGCCCAGAAGGCTCGCAAGAAAGTTTTGTGCGATGTTTCGGCTGTGGGATTTGGCTGCAATGGCTCCAGTGATACCAGCCGCAACGATCATGCCCAAAAGGTAGCCAAAGGTTGGGTGGAGGAGGTAGGCGGGACCGCCACCACTGGTAAAAACAGGAACGCCTAAAAGCCCCATAAGCACGTAGAGCGCGACAGCGGCCATGCCGCGAACCGGCCCAAGAAGAAGTCCGGCCAGGAGAACAAAGATCGTCTGTAGCGTCATCGGCACAGGACCAATGGGAATTTTCAGAAAGGCACCCACACAGATTAATGCACTAAATAAGGGAATGAGAATAAGATGTTTCGTGGAGATTTTCTTTTTAGCGGTCATTGGTTAATTATCCTTTATCGCAGAGGTAGAGAGGGGTCGCCAGCGGATTTCTCCGCTTTGTAAGGTCTTGACGCCATGAGCGGTTTGGATCCTAAGGGCTCCTTGATCGGTGATCCCCAAAAGAGTGCCTTTTGTAGGCTGAGCCGATTCGAAGGGACCATACAGGATGGAAGAGCCGACGCCAAATAATCGACTGCGGTATGAGTTCAAAAGAGCAGGAGGCAAAGAGTCTTGCGGGGAGAAAGAAGAAAAGCTGGATAGTTCATTTAGCATGTGCAAAAGTTCCTCCACGAGGATCACGGCAAAAAGATTCAGGGAAAAGCACCGTTGAGTTTCTTGGAGAAGGGAGGTGGCAATCCCATCCAATTCTGAAGGAAAGTCTGAGGTATTGATGTTTAGGCCAATTCCTAGAATCAAATGAGAATAAGTGTTACATCGCCCCAGGAGTTCTCCTTCTGTTAAGATGCCTCCGAATTTTTTCCCGTTGAGAAAAATATCGTTAACCCATTTAATGCTGGGGTGAAGGTTCAATGCTTCCAACACCCGGCAGACGGCAACGGCGGATGCTAAAGTCAAGGCAAACGGAGAAGGAAGAGGGGGCTTTTTTAAAAGGAGACTCAGGTAAAGGCCCTCGTTTCTAGGAGAGTAAAAAGAACGACCATAACGTCCCCGGCCCTTTGTTTGCTCCTGGGCGAAAAGAAAGGTTCCATGACGTAAGGAACGCCAGTAACGCTTGACCCATTCGTTGGTGCTGGAAAGGGACGGGAGAACGTGGAGATGGGGCGCTTTAGCAAGTCGTGCACGAAGAAAGAGTTCACAAAGAGAATCAGGAGCATCTAGAAAAAGATACCCTTGGGAGGGGGTCCCATCAATTCGGAAGCCAAGGGTTTTCAGGCTTTGGATTCTTTTGCGGACGCTCCTTCGATCGATGCCCAACGCATCCGCCAGATCTTGTTCTGAGAGAGGCGCATCCGCGAAAATAAGAGCACTGAGGATATATTCTTTGATCATCAAACATCACCAAAATCATAATAAATTAAAGGGGGGTGATTGTCAATTGAAGAAATGAATCGGCGCTCCAATCTCATGAAGGGAATGAAGGAGCCGTCGAATAAATAACATAATATGGAATATGTCCCATCTTGGCGCTTTCTTTGCGTTGACCGTTGAACAGCTGGGATCGAAGGAAAAAAAAGATTCATTTTTTTGTAACCATTTTAAAGAAGAATGCGCTATTTTAACGGTTCATTGTCCTCTAACGACGGACGTCCAAACGACTTATTGTTGTTAACCATTACAAAAACAATAGCATCAACGACGAATGAATCACCAATATAAATAAAAAACAAGTTTATTAATCAATTTTCAAGCAAGATGATAAGATGTTATAAAATTAGAGGTGCGAAAATGATTTCCTTTTGTAAAGAGGCGATAATGATGGTATATTAACGTTACAACGATAATTCTACACTTAAGGAGGAATTATGAAGAAAATCAAGTCCATCATCGCTTCCGCGTTGACTGTGGCCGTCGTCATGACCAGCACTGGTTTCGGCGCGGTTCGTGGATCCAAAGTGGAAGCCAACGCGAACAAACCAGTCACTGCATTGCCAAAATCTGCGCTCACACAAGAAAAGGCAAAAGCGCCAGCCCGGTACATTGTGAAATTGCGCGGGACCACTGTGGCCGAAGAGCTCATGGGAAAGGGCGAGGATGTAGCCAAAGTCTCTTTGGCACGCAAACAAGCCTTGGCTAGAGCTCACTACGCTCAGCAGGATCAAGTTCTCTCCCAATTCAAGAATTCAGGAATCGAAGCGAAAGTCCTCAACCGATTTGCCCTTACTTATAATGGGTTTAGCGTAGAGGCGAAAGGTTTTTCAAAAGAATTAGCGCAGAAAAACGCTATGGTTGAAAAAATCTACCCTGTTGTAGAATACAATCGTCCTGAACCTGTAGAGGTTCAGATGGTGGAATCCGTCAAAATGATTGGTGCTCCCGCTGTGTGGGATATGAAATACAGGGGGCAAGGCCGAGTCGTTGCGGTTATTGACACGGGTATTGATGAAAAGCACAAGGATATGAAATTGTCCGCGGATACCGTCTCAAAGCTTGATAAAGCCAAAGTCGATGCTTTGAATTTGGATGGAAAATACCTCACAAGTAAAGTTCCCTACGGATACAATTATTATGATAAGAATCATACGGTTCGCGACACTGGACCAAGCCAGCACGGAATGCACGTTTCCGGTACGGTTGGTGCAAACGGTAAGATCATCGGTGTTGCACCAGAGAGCCAAATTCTTGCGATGAAGGTTTTCTCGAATGATGTGTTGTATTCGACAACCTATACTGATATTTACCTCAAAGCAGTGGATGATGCCCTTCTTTTAGGAGCCGATGGCGTCAATATGAGTCTTGGTTCCTCTGCTGGCAACGAGGAGACGGACGACCCCTTCGTAGAAACCATTAACAAGTTGTATGAAGCTGGCGTTTTGATCTCCATCAGTGCGGGCAACGAAACGAGCATGTTCGATGGACTTAACACTCCCGGAACCCCTGCAGAATTTGACGATTATGGTGTGGTGGGAAGTCCCTCGGTTCATAAGAACTCATTATCGGTCGCTTCGGTGGAAAATTTAGGCCAAAGTGCAGATAAATTGACGTATCAAGTACCGGATGGACAGCCGGTGGAAATAATCATCAATACTCCTGCCGCTTCTCCCGCTTGGTCCAAGCTTCCAGAAGCAGGGGCTCAGTTCGTCTATGTCAATTTGGCTTCCGTAGAAGATTTGAAGGACAAGGACCTCACTGGGAAAATTGCTTTGGCCAAAAGAGGACAAATCTCTTTTAGCGAAAAGATTAAAAACGTAACGAAAAAGGGTGCTATCGCCATCCTGATCGCAAACAATGTCCCAGGCTTGCTCAATATGTCCGTGGAACCGGATACCACGATTCCCAGCGCTTCAATTTTGCAGACTGAGGGAGAGACCCTCATCCCCTTGGAAAACAATGCGGTGATTAAATTTGCAGGCCTGGGAACGTTAGTGAATCCCAATGCAGGCCAAATCTCTTCGTTCTCTTCTTTTGGGCCCACCCCCAGTTTGAAGATGAAGCCTGAAATTTCCGCTCCTGGCGGCGGAATTTATTCCACGCAAAACGACGACACCTACGCAATGATGTCTGGAACCTCCATGGCGGCTCCTCATGTTTCCGGCGGGCTCGCCATCATGAAGCAGTATTTGGAAGGGGATGGCGTAAGCGTTTTTGGTACGTTGGAAAAAGAAGAAATGTCCAAAATGACCAAAAACCTTCTAATGAATACAGCAACCAAGGTGAAGGATAAAAATGGCCTTACAGCGCCCATCGTTCAGCAGGGTGCTGGTTTGATGAACCTATATAGAGCGGTCACCACGCCCTATACACTCACCGAGAAGAATTCGGGTCTTGCTAAAGTCGAACTAGGATCTTTGGCCGCACCGAATATGAACTTTACGGTAAAACTGCAAAACTTTGGGAAAAAGAAGGCAACTTTTGAACCCAACGTAGAGTTGATGACTCCCTATCAACTTAAGCAGGCGGGAAGAAATTGGATCGTTCCGATCAACATTCCCATTGAAGCAAGACACACGCTGGAGAGCGTTACGCTTGACGCTGGAGAATCCAAAGAAATTCCCATTGCAATCTCCTTTGATCAAATACAAAATATTGAGATTAATGGTAGTGTAACGGAAATGGATTTGATGAATGCCATGATGGAAGCGTTTGTGACGTACAAGGTCAAAGACGAAGACAAATCCATTCACATTCCTGTAATTGGATTTTTAGGCGATTGGGACGCGTTAAGAAACATTGACTATACGAAGGGAATTGATGAAATCTCCTCGTTCCTTGGAGTTCAAGGGCTCTTCACTTTCGATATGAATCAAGTCACTCCCCCGTATCAAATCAATAAAAAAATCCACGACCAGAAAGGCTTCTTCCCAGTGCTCAGCATTGTGAGAAACTTAAAGGATCTCAACTTCAAGATTGTGGATCAAGATGCCGATGATGCGAAGGTTTTGCGGGTCCTCCATGAAGAGGGCAGCGTCCGTAAGATCAACCGGATTCGCAAAGGGGCGAAACCCTACAAAACCTTCCCTCAAGCCGGCTTTGACGGAACCATAGATGGAAACGTGAAAGAGGGGACCGTCTATATGCAGATCGAGACTCGTCGATTTGCTGATGATGACTCGGCCAGAATGCAGACCTATCGTTACCCCATCCAAGTGGATGTAACCGCACCATTCCTTAGAGATATCAAAGCTGAAAAGCTGGAAAATGTTTGGCATTTGAAATTCAAGGTGATGGATCGGGCGCCAGGATTTGGAATGAAATCTGTTACCATCTTGGATAAGGATTCTCAGGAGACCGTTGAGCATACATTTGAGACCACTGAGGATTTGAATCAAGAATACATGTTGGATCTTGATGTCACAAAACTAGTCAAAACCGACAAGCTTACGAGACTTCAGATCAAGGCCGTGGACCGTTTCAACAATGAGAAAATCTTAGAGGTTTCCCCCAATCTTTTTGTTAAGGAAGAGGGAGAAGCACAGATCGTTCTCTACAAGCCGGACTTTGCCGAATTCAACCCCAAAAATACCAAAGCCAATGGTTGGGTTCTTGGTTATGAGCACTTGGACAAGGTTTTACTTTCCTTGAATGGAGGAACGGAGACCGCAGTGCAATTGACTTTTGTGGAAAATGCAGAAGTTAAAGACAACAATGGCACCGTTATTTACCAAGGGCCTGCTCATAAGTTTGAACATCCTTTAGGCATTACCAAGGATGGATTCTATGAACTTCGGGTTCGCGCCGTATCTAAAGATGGAACGAACGACAGCGTACTGAGAAGATTCTTCGTGGATGAGACCGCTCCCATTATGGATATCAAGGTTCAACCCAGAGCCAACAACAGCGACAAGGTGACCTTTGATATCAAGATGAGAGATCAATTCCCAGAATTGGTGTTGAAAATCAACGATTCCGTAGCCTTCAAGTATTCCGATTTCAGCTTTGAAATGGGCAATGAATTCACGGAAAAAGAGATTTCCAAAACGTTTGAGTTGAAGGAAGGGTCCACCCAGTTCACCTTTGAATTGAAGGATATGGCGGGAAATGTTACGGATCGGACGATTACCATTAAGCGAGGGGATTTTGACAACACAATCAATGAGAAGTTCAGCGGAAAAGATCGTTTTGAAACATCGGTCTTGATCTCCAAAGAATTGTTCCCCAATGCCCAAACGGTCATTCTGGCATCGGCCCGCAGTTACCCCGACGCGTTAACGGGAGGTCCTTTAGCCTACCACATGCGTGCCCCCATTCTGATCACTGAAAAGAGTACGGTTCCCAAAGTAATAATGGATGAGATCATCCGACTAGGCGCCAAGAAAATAATTATTCTTGGAAGAGAACTGTCCATCGATCAAAAAGTGGTGGAGCAGCTTGAAGATCGCGGCATTAAAACGGAGCGGATCGGCGGACAAAACCGTTATGAGACTTCTGTTAAAGTTGCTGAAAGAATCATGAATTATGCCCAGCCCCATGAATTCGCAATGGCCAGTGGAGAACGGTTCCAAGATGCATTGAGCATTGTCCCGGCTGCATCTATGAATGGGATGCCTGTTCTCTTAACGGGCAGAACCGTATTCCCAGAACCGGTTCAAAAGTTCTTGGAGAAGCAGATGCCATCCAAAGTCTACATCATCGGGGGATATCGCGTCGTAGATCCCAAGGTGGTAAAAATGATCCCCAGCCAATCCGTAGAGCGCATTGCTGGAGCAAATCGGTATGAAACCTCTGTTCAAGTTGCTAAGAGATTCTTCAAAGACTCTTCGCACGTAACCGTGGCTTCTGGATTAGACTTCCCGGATGCTCTGACGGGTGGAGTCTACGCTGCGCATTGGAGAGCTCCTGTACTTCTCGTTGGGACCACGCTGGATCCCATCATGAAGGAGTACATCACCTACAACAACATTCATAAAGTGACCTTCTTCGGCGGTAAGGTTGCCATCAACCAAACGGTTCGCACCGCGATCATCAACGTGTTGAAATAGCCTAGAAGGACCACCGAACATTGCGTTCAGAAGGGGAGAGGAATTCTACGGAATTCCTCTCTTCTAGTTTTGAGCGAGTTTTATTTGATTTTAATCCGCCCGATGCGCTTTGTAACCCAAATGTTTTTTATCTGAGAGAAGAATCCCGTAAAGTTAGAGTAGATGGACTGTTTCCATTCAAGGCAGAATCGAAATCGAAGAAAAAGGAGAACGACATCATGAAAGCAACCAAAGTTCTAGCAAGTGCAGCCGTAAGTCTTGTTATGGTCATGGGCTTGACCGCTTGCGGTACCACGAACGGAAAGACCACTACAGGCAAGGGACCCATTTCACAAGGGCAAGCAACAACACCGACAACCCCGGGAACCGGAACAAAAACACAGCCGGTAACAGCGCCAACCACTCAGCCTGGGACTAAACCAGCACAGTCCCAGCCGGCAAAAAAAGAGGTGAAATATACTGTTATGGAGGCCCCCCAAGGAAATTTCAAGAGCTTGATTGAAGCCATCAAAAAGCACCGAGGATACTTCTATTTCAAGGAAAATAAAGTTTTGGCGATTTTGATGGGGGAACAAACCACCGGGGGGTATAACATCAGGATCAACAATATTTATCAAATGGGCGATCAACTCGTAGTGGAAACCAAAGAAACCATTCCGGGCCCCAACGATACCGTAACCCAGGCCTTCACATATCCCATGGTCTTGATCCAACTGGAAGAAGCTCCGAAAAGAATTAAAGTTGTTGACGACAAACAGGGAAAGTACCCAGAGATTCAAGGGAATTTTTATTAAACTTCCTTTGGTACGGGATCACGGCTCAAACGCAAAAGAAACCATCCGATAAACACGGTGCCTAAAAAATGAATCAAATCCAATGACCCTAACGCGTTGGCCAATAACGGTTCCAACGTGTAGGGCCATTGATTTGGAACGACAATATGTCGCGAAATGTATATTTAGAGACATATTGATTCGGACGCAGGCTTTCGTTATTCCCCCTCTTTTTCCTTATTCGTTGTGCGTGGTGTGGTTTTTTAAGATGGATGAAATCCGGATGTTTGAATTCGGATGTTTGAATCCAAAGACGAGAGAATCAGCGCAAAACGACTTCCGCTAAATCCGCTATGGAGCCATCCCAGATGCGAATCAATCGTTGGCGGATATTCTTGGCGCTTCGAATTTCAAGGCATGCCATTATTTCGTTGCTCTAGGTCCCAAACCATTGATCTGGCCAAGTGCTTTGCAACAAGGCCTACATCGCGCGGTCTATTTTTGACGCAGGCTCTATGATCTCAATTCCTTCATTCAGCGGAACTTCATGAATGATTTGGCTCGATGGGCTTTCGTTTAAAATTCTATTTTTTCTCCTAGAGGGTCTTCAGTACGTTGACCTTCGAAGTGCTTGTTGGATTCTCAGTTCCTACAATGAATAAACGCAGCAAAACCGTTGCCCCCAAATCTGTCGCAATTGGTGTGCGGGCTCCGGATGAACGTCATCCTTGGGATGCGCCAATCCACCAGGACGCGAATCAAAACCACAGAATCGAACGGAATTCAGGCAAGCGTTCCAACCGCTCTTAAAGGACCAGTTCAAAGAGCCCTCAGTACTAATGAACTTCCGTTCATGAGGCGCTAAAGAGCTTGCGCGGAAATTTTTGGTCTCTTTTATGAATCAAAATTTACGATGGAGAGTCTTTGGCTTAAGGAGATCCCATGGGTTTCGCAGCGCTTTGCAGGTTTTGAAGGCTCAAAGCGACGACTCAAGAAGACCCATTCCAAGCAGTTGAATGGAACGGTGGGATCGAAGAAGGTGCCATTTTGGGAAATGATGATAAAAAAGCTTCTTGCAAAGAGGGTCCCTCTCCTCCCCCACTTTTTCGTCATTTAGGGGGCAATAGCAGGAGGGACCCAGCCCCGATTGAGATTATCTGCGTCGAAGTAGGTGCTGTTTTGAAGATAGTCGTTGGGGTATTTCCGAAGAAGACGGACTAAGAATTGGCGCAGTGTTTTCTCACTCAAGCGTCCATTTTTAAAATCGGTCTGTTTTTTTTGCCAATTCTTTTTTTCAGCAGGGCTTGCCTTCTCTTTGAAATAGCCCCAAACATGCAGTGCGGCGTTTTCAGCGTCGCAGGCATTGGGGGCAAGCTGCCCAAGATGCTCCAGCAAGTGGGCCCACCGGAGGATATCTGGAGGGTCTTCTTTAAAAAGAGCGCGCACGGCGAGATAGTCCTTGTGGGATTTGGAGAGCATTTCGTATTTGTTTTTTGCCCAAAGAACCTCCGCTCGGCGTTTGTTGTTCTCCAGCACCATAAGGAGTTTTTCAGCGGAACGATTCTTATCTTTTACCTCCAGCATAAGGTCTGGGATGGTGGCGGGCATTTGCTGCAAATACGTCAAAAAGGGCTCCAATTCGATGGTTTTCGAGTGGGCGCCTTTTCGCTTGATGGGATCTTCTTGGCTGTAATGGATGATGGGACGACCGTCTCCCCTTCCCCAGGTATTCATGGCGGCCGTGATGTATTCTCGGTCGCTGGCGGCATTCTTCGGACGATTCAGTCGATGATGGAGGTTGTCGAAGATTACCGGAAGCTTGGTTTTGCGGCTGAGGAACAGGACTTCTTCAATGTGGTAGAGGGATTGATCATTTTCCAGCACCAAGTGCTGCAAAATGGACTCAGGCAATCCATTGACGGTCTCGATAAAGCGCTCCATGGCCGCTTTGGCATCCCCATAGCGCCCCCCGATGTGCAACACCATTTTATTGGCGGGACCGCCTCCTAGGCTTTTTAACACTCGGGCATGATAGTCTAGATCTTCAATGGATTTTCGTACCACATCTGGATTGGGGGAATTAAGCACCGTGTACTGACCGGGGTGCATGGAAAAGCGAATGGGGGCTATTGCCTTGCGAAGTGAACTGAATTCTTCGGCAAATTCTTCCTCCCAAGGGGTTTTTGGCGCGCACAGCGTGGCCAGGGGGATGAGATCTGAAGACAGGCGCAACATGGGCAATTTCGTCGTCAAATGATAGGTCACGATGTCCTTTAGATAGCTCAGATTGGCCCGGGTCTTTTCTCGCCAGCGCTCCTCGGTGAACGAGGACAAGCGAAGAGTTTGAAACGATCCCGGCACATCAAGGTTCAAGCAGGCATAGCCCACCCGATAAGGAAGAGAGGTCAATGGATTTTTTATCATGAGGTCTCCTGGTGAGTTGATGGAATATGGCGGCCAATTCCTCATAAAGGATCTGACTTTCGGGCAAATGGGTATGGGTGATCATAAATACATGGTTTAAGGGCTTGCGCCAGCGAAAAGCATGATTCTTAAAGACGTGGGGAATGTTTTGGCGTTTCAATTCCTGAGCTAGGATCGCGGATTCTCGATGAAACATCCAGTCGTTTTTGCTGGTGACCAAGAAGACTGGGGGCAGCAGCGGAAGAAGGCTTAAGGGGTTTAATAACGTCTGATGGCAGGCTCCTCCGAGCTCTTTTTCGGGCACTAGGTGTCGGTCCAAAAACCCCAAAATACCCAAGCGACGGGTGTTCACCATGGGATGAATCATGGCAAGTCCCCGAAGAATGGATTGTTTTGGCACATCAAAAAGCGCCGCGAGGGGCTCATCGCCTCCGATGGCGCAGCAAAGGGCCGCCAGTAGTGCGCCTCCAGAGTCGCCTTTAAAAAAGAGGTTGCGTCGGTCCCAGCGCAGATCCTTCCTTTGGAGCAACTGTTGGACGCTCCATAGGACGCTGCGGATCTGATCCTTTAAGGACACATGAGGGATCAAGGGATAGTCTAAGGATACTACGGTGAATCCTCGCTGCGAAAGCTCAGCATTGGACCAACGGTTCAACCGGTGGGTGCCGTAGATCAGACCGCCTCCATGAAGATCGATGACCAAAGGAGCAAGGGAGGCCTTGGCCGCAGAGAAGACATCAGTAGCTACGGAGGGTCCCCACGGCACGGATACGGTGCAAGGGCGCAGGCGAACCGCAGGATAATGAAACGAAAGACGGCGAATGCGTCGTTCATCCGCGCTCTTTAGCGCATATCGTATGAGGGGGATGCGTAGATCCATAAAGCGCTTCTCCTCCTTTGGCACCGCACAATAAGATTACGGCACAAGTTTTTTGAAAAATGCCGCCAGATCCTCTAAGACCTGAGAAGGAATGGTTCCGGGGACTGCATAATCTTCGGGAATGGGTTTGCCTTGGGTTGGCAAAAAAAGGTGGTTGAGTCCGGGATAGGTCTTGAACTCTGCCTTGGGATTTTTCGATAAGGCGGCCTTCCAAGCTTGTTGATCCGCTTCAAAGACCTGTTGGTCTGCCGCGCCGCGAAGGATCAGGATGGGCGATTGGAGGGCCTGCGCATTTTCGGTAAGCTTTAACGCATTAAGAGAGCCAAGATAGGCATTGGGTAGCGTCAGGGTCGTCCCGGAATCCAAGGCGCTGACGCGTTTGCCTTTTTCAATGGTTTCTTGGAGTTGCTTCAAAAGCGCTTCTTTCTGGGCTGGGTTTCTGGTGGTATCTTGGGCCAAAAGGGCTTTGTTTTGGTCGAAGATGATGTCCAAGAGATGCCGGGGACTTCCCGCGAGGCTAACCCAACCCAAGGTTTTTGGATGAGCTTTCGCCAAGGCAGGAATCAGCATGCCTCCGAGGCTGTGGCCCAGGTAGCCGATGTAATACCCCTGAAGGTCTTTTTGTTGCAAGAGCCATGCCCAAGCGGCCTCCAAGTCCTCCAGGTATTCTTCTTGCACCGTCATTTTCGAGGGATCCAACGATTGTTTCGGCTGGTACGTTCGCTTATCAAAGCGCAGGGTGGCGATGCCCCGTTCGGCCAATCCATGGGCGAGATCCTTCAAGGGATGATTCGGTCCGAGGGTTTCATTGGCATCCTGTGGGCCCGAGCCCGGCACGAGAAGAACCACCACGGGCAGGGCCTTTTCCTTGGCCCCTGAACAAAAATAGCCGCGCAACGCCCAAGGGCCGATGGCCACTTCCCGCTCTTTTATCCCCGCCGGCAGGACTTCTTTTTTTCCTAAAGCGCCTTGATATTCTTCTATGGAAGCTGGAGCGAGCCAAATGCCGCTAACCTTGGCGGCATCGTTCAAGACATAGGTCATGCGCAAGGAGGCCTTTTCATAAGGCGCATAAACCATCCAGTGCTTCCCGTCTTTGAATTCTGCCGCCAAGGCCTCCCCATCCCTGCGAGGACCCAGCGTCGAAACGGTGCCCTTCAGTGCGGCCTCCAACGCTTCTTTCGAGAGGGATTTTGCGACGGCCTCGTCAAAAGATGCGATGAGCTCCTCTGGGCAACCCTCCAATAACTCCTTGGTCCACAGCAACACCCGTTCCTTTTCCTTAGCGCGGCCTTGCTCTACGGAAGAAGGCGTCGTATCTTTAGAGCGCTTAGGAGGGCCAGAGGCTCCTTGAGGTCTGCACGCGCCAAGGCCTACGCTCAAAAAGCACAAAAGGCAGAGGAAGGTTGCGCAGAAACCGCGCCGCTTTAAAGGTCGTAGTGGCTCCTTTGGAGGTTTCAATAAGTCGTTGGGAGCCGTTCTTTGAAAGAATTTCATTCGCTTTTCCTCCTTGTTGGGGGGCTCTCTTGGCCATAAAGAGCCTTTCTTCTTGTTCACTCTACGCCACAAGCCCGTTCTTTTCAATGGGTAGCAACAGGTCCGATGAATGCTCCTTTGCAAGGGATTCATCGGACCTCTCCGCAGGAATCAGCCGCCCCAAGGCAGGCTTAAGTATTCTTTTTTGAGCCGCTGGTACTCTTTTTTAAAGAGCGCTTCATGGCCGCTTTCCCAGCGAGAGAGGCGGCCTAAAAGGAGCTTGACCTGCGGATTTTCCACATCGTCCATGGCTTCCTCATAAAATTCCTTGAAATCTCGCTCGATGAGATAGGCCATGCGAAGTACCGTTAAATCCGGCACATCCGATTCGTTGAGGGTGGTCTCTAAGGCCTCAGAGGTTTCCCGTTGGGCGAAAAATCCGGATTCATCGCGCCTTAGGACCTCCTCCCCCGCTTCATAGCCAGAGGGGCCGTCTTGGTATTTTTTTAGCTCTGATTCAATCAACCGATAATGTTCTTCTTCGATGTCCGCTAGGTGCAAAAATAGCGTGCGGGTCGTGGGATCTTTGAACCGTTCGGCTTTTTCTCGAAAAAACTCCTGTCCGGAGCGTTCCATTTGTAGGGCATAACGAAGAATACCGATGACGGGATCTGGCATTTAAGAGACCTCCTTTTCGATGGATACGGTGCAGACTTTCAACTCCGGTATTTTAGCGATGGCATCCAACGCGGTGTTGGTGAGCATATTCGCGCCCTGAGCAAAATGAAACGGCATGAATAGCACGTCGTCCTCCAAAATGTCGGTGATGCGGACCGCAGCGGTGGTTTCCCCTCGTCGCGAGCGAAGACGCAGCCGATCGCCATTTTTAAGGTTGTAGCGAGACGCCGTTTCGCAAGAAACTTCCACATAAGCGTCCCCAGTGAGTTCGTTAAGCGCTGGCGTTTTCCCCGTCATGCTCATGGTGTGGTACTGATACAGCACCCGACCGGTGGTCAAGACGTAGGGATAGGCAGCATCCGGCACTTCCATGGGCGGCGCGTAGTCCACGGGAACAAACAACCCCCGTCCCCTTGCGATCCTCGTGCCGTGTAAAAAAGAGGTTCCCGGATGATCCTTCTTTGGGCAAGGCCACTGCAGTCCCACCGATTCAATGCGCTCATAGCTTACCCCGCGATAGGAGGGCGTCACTTGGGCAATTTCTTCAAATACACTTTTGGCATCGGGATACTCTTTGGGCATGCCTAGACGTTGACAGATGTTCAAAAAGACCTGCCAATCCGGACGCGATTCGCCCCGAGGGCTCACCGCTCGACGAATCCGTTGAATCCGTCGTTCCGTGTTCGTGAAGGTGCCGTCCTTCTCAGCAAAGGAAGCCGCCGGCAAGACCACGTCGGCGTATTCCGCCGTTTCCGTCAAAAATAAATCGCTGACCACCAAGAATTCACAATGATCCAAGGCGTGAAGCACGTGGTTGGTGTCGGGGTCTGAGACGGCGGGGTTTTCACCAAAGACCCAAAGCATACGCACTTGATCCTCGGTGATGGCGTGGAGCACCTCAGAGAGGGTCAGCCCCACTTTCCCCGAGAGCGGCCGCTCCCAAGCTTTTTCAAAGAACTCTCGGATCTCTGGCTTGAGGACCTTTTGGTAGCCCGGAAAATCGGCCGGCAGGCAACCCATGTCGCAAGCTCCCTGTACGTTGTTTTGCCCGCGCAAGGGGTTGATGCCCGCATGGGCTTTGCCGATGTTGCCCGTGAGTAGGGCCAGATTGGACAGCGCCATGACGCCATGTGTGCCCGTGCTGTGCTGAGTGATGCCCATGGCGTAATAGATGCCGGCGCAATCTGCCTCGGCGTAAAGATGAGCCGCTGCCTCAATTTCTTCGGCACGAACGCCCACCACGGACGCCATGCGTTCGGGGGGATAGTCCTTCAGGAATTCAGCCAATTCTTCAAAATCCTCGGTTTGCGCTTTGATGAAGGCTTGATCCGTGAGCCCATCGCGAACGATGACATGGCACATGGCGTTGATGAGGGCGATATTGCTGCCGGGCTTGATCTGTAGGTATCGATCCGCCCGCTGGGCCATTTCGATGCGCCTTGGGTCGGCCACGAGGATCTTCGCTCCGTTTCGCTGGGCCCGTTTCATCAGCGTCGCGATGACGGGATGATTTTCTGTCGTGTTGGTTCCGATTAAAAACAAGGCATCATTGAATTCGGTGTCGCCAATGGCATTGGTCATGGCGCCCGAACCTAAGGTTGTTGCAAGACCTGCAACCGTGGAACTGTGTCAGAGCCGGGCGCAGTGGTCGACATTGTTGGTGCCGATTCCTGCGCGCAACATTTTCTGAAACATGTAGTTGTCTTCGTTGGAGCTTCTTGCGGAAGAAAATCCAGCGATGGCGTCTGGACCGCTTTCTTTGCGAATGGTTGTTATCTTCTCTGTGATGAGGGTCAGGGCCTCCTCCCAAGAAGCTTCCACCAATTGTCCCTCTCGGCGGATCAAGGGTTTTTTCAGGCGGTGGTTGTGGTTGATGAAATGGTAGGCAAAGCGTCCTTTGACACACAACAAACCGTCGTTGGGCACGGTGCCAAAGGCAGGGCGTACCCCCACCACTTGATCTTCATGGGTCAAAAGATCCAATTGGCATCCTACCCCGCAAAAGCCGCAGGTCGTTCTGGTTTTTTCCAGCGCCCAGATGCGGGCCTTTTGGTGCTTTTCCGTCAACGCCCCTGTGGGACAAACGGCGACGCAGTTGCCACAAGAAACGCATGGAGAATCGATCAGAGCCTCTCCCCCAGCGGCGGCGACCTTCACGCCAAAACCACGGTCCTTCCAACCGATGGCATCGGAGCATTGCAACTCCTGACAGACCCGCACGCACTTGCCGCAGAGAATGCACTTATCCGGATCAAAATCATAAAACTTATTGGAGGTGTCTTTGGGGGCATGGCGCCGAGCCCCTTGGCGATAACTGCCCATGGGCACATCGTATTCGTAGCAATAGTCTTGCAAACGACAACGCCCCGAGGCGCTGCAGGTTAAGCAATCGTTGGGATGATTTGAAAAGAGCAGATCCAAAACATTGCGCCGCGCATTGCGAACTCTTTGAGTATTGGTGGCCACCACCATCCCTTCTCGCACCGGCACGGTGCAGGCTGTATCCAATCGGCCCCCCACCTCCACAAGGCAGAGACGGCAGGAGCCTGAAGGACGAAGACGCTCATCGTGGCAAAGAGTGGGAATGGGAATCCCTGAGCGTTGGCATATGGAAAGAATCGTCTCTTTGGCCTCGGCTTCCACAGGCTGCCCATTAATGGTTAGCTTCATAGTATCCCCCTATTTTGGATCGGATTCCTGCATCAGCACCCGCTGGAGCACTTCATCGAGCTCCAGGGCCTTCGACCAGGGAACGGCCTTGAATCTTCGCCCCTCGCTGGTTTGAACCTTTTGGTAGGCGGTGGGAAGCTCCGAGTTGTTTCGAGCCTCTGTGAAAAGCCGACCGCGCAGACATAGCGGACGTCCATTGGTGGGCCGACGAGGCCGCACCACTTTTTTGCCGTCTTTTTCCATGAGGATGAAGTTGCAGCCGTAATCGCAGGATTTGCACTTGATGGTGGTTTGTCTTCCTTCCCAGGAGCGGATGCGGGCTTCGTAGGTGCGTCGGTCAATGAGGGCCCCCACGGGACAGACGACCACACAGCGGCTGCAGGAAACACAGGTGGATTCTTCCAAGGTGGTGTTGTCGTCGGCGGAGATTTTCACATGAAAACCGCGACCGGCATAGCCCAGAACGTGGCGGTCGGGAATGGCGGCACAGGTGCGCACGCATTTGCCACATAAAATGCACTTGGATTCATCCCGAAGGATATAGGGACTGGACGTATCCGTCCATCCCGCCAGGCCGTTTCCACGCCGTGCTCCATCGTGCTCGCGGAATTTGACGTCGTAGCGGTAGGCGTATTCCTGCAATAGGCAGCTGCCGGCTTTTTCACAGGTTAGGCAGTCGTTGGGATGATTGTCCAAATACAGCCGCAGGATGCTGCGACGCGTCTTCACCACACGCTCGGATTCGGTGTGCACCTTCATGCCTTGGCGCACTTGGGTGGCGCAACTGGCCGCCAGACCATGACTGCCCTCAATCTCCACAACGCACATGCGGCAAGAGCCATCAATGGGCAGATCCTTATCATAACAAAGGGCTGGGACGTCGATGCCTTCTCGGCGACAGACTTCCATCAAGAGCTCGCCCGGCTCGGCCAGGACTTTCTTTTCATTGATCGTAAGTTCTATCATGACAGCCTCCTATCGGCGGACCACGGCGGATACCGGGCACACTTCTTCACAGGTTCCGCACTTGATGCATTGGGCCGCATCGATGACGTGACGTTCTTTTACGGCGCCCTGGATGCAAGAGACCGGGCAGTTGCGAGCGCACTTGGTGCAGCCGATGCACGTATCGTTGATGAAGTATTCCGTCAGATTCGTGCAGACGCCGGCGGGACACTGATGGTCTTTGATGTGGGCCAAATATTCGTCGGGGAAATTGGCGATGGTGGAAAAAACGGGGTTGGGGGCGCTTTCCCCGAGGCCGCAAAGCGACGCATGGGCCACGGTGTCGGCCAAATCCTTCAAGTGATCCAAGTCCTCCAAGCTGGCCTCCCCTTCCGTGATTTTTTCTAAAATTTCCAGCATGCGCTTGGTGCCTTCCCGGCAGGGGGTGCACTTGCCGCAGGACTCTTCCACAATGAAGTCCATGTAGAACCGAGCCACATCCACCATGCAGGTGTGGTCATCCATGACGATCATGCCACCCGAACCCATCATGGAACCGATGGCGTGTAGGTTGTCAAAGTCGATGGGCGTATCGAAGTGCTCTGCGGTGATGCATCCCCCCGAAGGGCCACCGGTCTGCACCGCTTTAAATTCGCGCCCATGGGGAATGCCGCCGCCGATGTCGTAGATCATTTGGCGAAGCGTGGTCCCCATGGGCACCTCCACAAGGCCCACGTTATTGATGTTGCCGCCCAGGGCAAACACCTTAGTGCCGGGGCTGTCTTGGGTACCGATGGAGCGGAACCAGTCCGGCCCTTTTAAAAGAATGGGGGCAATGTTGGCGTAGGTTTCCACGTTGTTTAGGACCGTGGGTTTCAGCCACAGCCCTTTTTGCGCCATGCGCGGCGGTTTGACTCGGGGCATGCCTCGTTTGCCTTCAATGGATTGAACAAGAGCCGTGCCTTCTCCGCAGACAAAGGCGCCGGCCCCCAAGCGTAAGGAGAGGTTAAAGGAGAAGTCGGTGCCGAAAAGATGTTCGCCCAAAAGCCCATAGGCTTTGGCGGCTGCAATGGCCTCGTTGAGGCGGTGCACTGCGCCGGGATACTCCGCGCGGATGTAAATGTAGCCTTCATCCGCACCTACCGCATATCCGTTGATGATCATCGCCTCTATGACCGAATGAGGATCCCCTTCGAGCACTGAGCGGTCCATAAAGGCCCCTGGATCCCCTTCGTCGGCGTTGCATACGACGTATTTCTTTTCGCCCGGAGCTTCCCGGGTGTACTTCCATTTAAGGCCTGTGGGGAAGCCCGCGCCGCCCCGTCCCCGTAGGCCCGAAGCTTGAACCTCGGCAATAACTTCATCTGGAGTCATGGTGGTCAGCACTTTATACAAGGCCTGATACCCGTCCATGGCGATGTATTCGTCCAAGGACTCGGGGTTGATCCGTCCTGCGTTGCGCAGCACGATTTTTTTCTGCAAGCGGTAGAAAGGGGCCTCATGATACGGCAGATAGCGATCCTCAAGAATGTTTTCCGGATGAATCAAGTCACTCACCGGCATCCCGCCTTTTAAATGCTCCTCATAGAGGCGATCCACATCCTCAAGTTTCATACGTGAGTAGAAAATGCCGCCAGGATACACGACGACGATGGGCCCCACCGCGCAAAAGCCAAAGCACCCCGTGCGCTGGATGCGGATTTGATCCTCCAGTCCATCGCGCGCCACCAATGAGCGCAAGCGGTCCATAATCTGATCGCCCTTGGAGGAGGAGCAACCGGTATCTCGACAAACCAAGACCTCGTATTGGAGCGAGGATTGCGACGATTCGCCCCGACGAAGGGCCATTTCTGCCAAGGATCGTTGTTGAATTTCCTTCAGCCGTTCCAACGTCATCATACGGATTCCCCTGCCTTTTCCAAGTGTTTTTGGGCTTCTTCCATCGCTTTCGGGTCTTCCTTCAGGTGATCCAAAAGGGCGATGACATCCTTGGGATGGAGTCGGCCATGCACCTGCGTGCCTTCCGTCAAGACCGGTGCCATACCGCAGGCACCCAGACAGCGCGTGGTGGATACGGAGACGCGTCCGTCCTCACTGGTAGTGCCGGCTTTGACTCCGGTGATGGTCTCCACTTCCTGAAGAATCTTCACCGCGCCCTTAACATAGCAGGCGGTCCCCATGCAAACGGAAATCTGCTTTTTTCCCTTGGGAATCTCGGTAAAGCGGGAATAAAAGGTGATGACGCCATAGACTTCCGTCATGGGAATGGAGAGCTCCGCAGCAATGAGCTCCTGAGCTTCCTTTGGGATGAATCCCAATTCATCCTGAACGTGATGCAAGGCGCCCATGAGCATCCCAGGTTGCCCCTTCAAGGGCTGCAGGTACCGTTTGAGGGCCTTCAGATCGTCTTCCCGCGAAACGGGATCAAAGTATTTTGACATGTGTTTCTCCCTTTGACCTACGTTATATTTATGTCAGGCCGTTCGACACGATTCGTCTCGTTTGCTTCACAAACGACTTCATACCCCATTATAGCCTATTTGGCCGTGATTCAAAAGAGAAAAAAGAGGCCCTGAAGGCCTCCTGTTATGCATCTAAATAGCTGTATGTATTCTTTTATTCCCCCAAAAGAAATGCATAAAATCCCGACAAATATGCATGGATATCGACTGTTTATGGATTGTTCCAAGGATCAGTCCTTTGGCAGAGGCTCCAGCCGGTCGCCAACATGAAGCCAAAGCGGTTCCGGTGCATGGATAAAATAAACCGAAGAATGCAGGGGACAATCCTTGGGAAACAAGGGGCAACCGGGGTGGCATCTTTTGCCCTTCGCCGCCACCGTAAAAATCCAGTCTTGAAGCCTCAGGCGATCCCCCGTTTGCAATTCGGGGGTCCCAAAAGCTAGGACATCCGGAACAAAGCGCCGAAGGCAAAGCCCCTCCCCTCTTCTCTTAGCCGCCAGCCAAAGCGCCTCTTCCATGAGCGTAAAGCATCCATCGGATCCTGTGGGCACCTTCAGAAAAGCACCCCCTTTGGGCCATTGTTTTAGGATCATGACTGCGGCAAAAAGACGCGGATGGCATCCCCTGGGTGAATGGTGCCGCCTCGACGCACCCTTGTGAAGATTCCTTCTCGGGGCATTACGCAATCCCCCACCAACGAACGGATTTCACAGCCCTTATGGCATTCCTTTCCGATTTGAGTGACCTCTTGTAGGGTTTCGCCAATTTCCAAGAGGGTGCCCACGGGGAGTGTATGCAGTACAAGCCCTTGCGTGGTGAGGTTTTCGGCAAAGGAGCCGATGGGCAGGTCTTTGGTTTGCGCACGTTTGGCGTAGCTCTCAATGGCCAAAAGGGAAACCATGCGGTGCCAGTTGCCCGCATGAGCATCCCCTTCTAACCCGACGCCCTCCAAAAAAAGCCCCTTCGCCACGGGTTCCTTCACCGTCCCTTTGGCTTGGCTGAAATTGACGCTCACAACCGTCCCCGTTGTTGGGCCTTGGGAAGATGAAAGGCTCCGCTCCATGGCTTCTGGGAAGAAGAAGGGGCCGGACTTGCCGCCCTCTTTGCTCAACAGGTGGATCTCTCCCAACACCATGGCCTTATCCACAGCCTTGCACATATCATAGATGCTCAAAAGGGCGGCGCATACGGCGGTGAGGGCCTCCATTTCTACTCCCGTGGGGCCATAGGTGGAAACTTCCGATGTGACCTGCACGCTGGTTTCTTGTACGTCAAAAGACAAATCCACCCCCCGCAGCGGGATGTTGTGGCAAAGGAGTATGAGCTCTGAGGTTTTTTTCGCCGCCGAAATGCCGGCAAGTTGCGCCACGGCCAAGACATCGCCCTTTTCAATGCGGCCTTGGCGGATGCGTTCCATGGTTTCTTTTCGACCGTGGATGGTTCCTTGGGCCACCGCTCGTCGGTGGCTTTCTTTTTTGTCCCTCAGGTCCACCATGCGTCCCCGCCCCTCTTCATTCAAATGTGTGAATTCCATGCTATCCTCCAATTTCATTCATGGTTGCCCCCGAGTGGCTCGCCTCTTCCAGCTGATGCCTTTTGGGCTTATGTTTCACGGCCTCCAAGATGAGCGGTTTTAAGTCCCGCCCCTGCCGCAGGGCCAAGCGAAGATCCACGCCTGTCTCATGGTGCAAGCAAAGCCTCAGCTTGCCGGTGGCGGAGAGCCTCAGGCGGCTGCACGTATCGCAAAAGCTGCAGGAGATGGGATCGATGAATCCAATGGTTCCTTTATAGCCCGGGAGGCGATAAAGAGAGGCCACACCGCCCCGCTCTTGGGGCAGCGGCTGGAGCTCGGGATGTTCGTTTAAAATCGTTTGGGCGCTGTAAAACCGGAAGATTCCATGCAGGGCCTCCCCCATGGGCATTAGTTCAATAAACCGGACGCTGAGCGCCTCATGATGCGTCAGCTCCATGAGGGCGTCCACCTCAATTTCATTGAAGCCGCCTAAAAGTACGGTATTGATTTTGAGAGGGGTCAGGCCCGAACGTTTGGCTGCCTCCAGTCCTTCAAGGACCTTTGAGAGGGCCCCGCCCCTTGTGATGCTCAAATACTTCACGGGATCTAAGGTGTCTAGGCTGACGTTCACTCGGTCCAAACCGGCGTCCTTTAACGGTTGCGCAAGATCCTTAAGCAAAAGCCCATTGGTGGTCAACGCAAGTTCTTCAATGCCCAGGTCCTTGAGCCCGCGGACGATGGGCAAAAGATCCCCGCGCAAAAGCGGCTCGCCCCCCGTTAGGCGAATCTTACGGATGCCCAGTTCGTGAAAGACGCGGGCCAAGGCCAAAATTTCCTCACACGTCATGGGGGATTCCTCCCCTTGGGAGGGCTGCCAGCCCATGGGCATGCAATAGGTACAGCGCAGGTTGCAAGCGCAGGTCAGGGAAATGCGCAGATAATCCAAGCGTCGGCCCTGTCCGTCCAACAAATCCGCCTTCAAGAGATCACCTCCCCCAGATCCTCCAGGCGGTAGCCACCACGCGCTCGAAGTGCGTTTTGGAAGGACTCCGATTGAAGAGAGGCGATGAATTTTTGCACCCGTTCATCGTCAAGGTCCGCTTTGGCTACGAGAAAGTCGTAGGATTCTTCGCCCAGGGGTATGAAGTCCAGATCCAAGGCGCGGGCCGCGGACAACACCCCGGCGCCACAGGTGGCGGAGCCTTCTTTGACGGCGGCCGCCACCGTGGTATGGGTTGTGGCTTCCCGATCATAGCCTTGAATGGCAGCGGCATCGATCTTTGCTGCGCGCAGGCGATCGTCAAGGAAAATCCTGGTGCCCGAGCCCCGCTGTCGGTTGATGAAACGCACCCCCGGCCGCGTCAAATCGGCGATGCCTTGGATCCCTTGGGGATTGCCCTTGGGCACCATGAGCCCTTGGGTGCGTCCGGGTCCTCGCAAGAGTGCATGGGTTCCCTCGGGGAAATATTGAGCCAGCAGCGGGAGGTTGTAGGTGCGCGTGGCCTCATCGAGCACATGCACGGGGGCCAACACGGCCTCGCCATCCAAAAGAGCCAACACGCCACCCATGGAGCCCACGTGGGTGGATTGCAGGGGGCAACGATCGCGCAAAAGATCCAAACAGATGTCGTGGCTTCCAATGACGGGTAATCGATCTTGAATTTCCGATGCGTCCCGCAAAAGCCGCACCAGCAGCGTTTCCCTGCGGTGCAACCCTTCGCGGTTTCTCGGAATCTCCCCGATGCCGTCGGCCCGAACAAGGCTCATGGAGACCCCGGCGCCCTGCCCGCTGGGCGTGGCGTGATAAGTTCCGTCGATATAAGCGAGGCTGACCCGGAGAAACTCTTGATTTTTTAAAGAAGAGTGGATGGGCTGGGCCATCTTGGCCGTGACGTAGGTTTCTTTCTGCTTTTGGCCCGAGAGCACGGAGAGGATGGGGTCGCAAAATTCATGAAAACTTAGGTAGGCGGATACGGGATAGCCGGGGATGCCCAGCACGGGGGTCGCACCAATTTTCCCCAAGATTACGGGTTTGCCCGGCTTCATGGCAACGCCATGAACCACGACCTCTCCTAAGTCCGCCAAGGTCTGGGCCGTATAGTCCTTGGTTCCTGCAGAAGATCCCGCCCCCACCAAAACCACATCAAAGCGTTCTGCGGCGCTCTGAAGGGCCTGCCTTAAAAGATGCGGATCGTCGGGGCAAACGGGCAGGCACTGAGCCTTAGCTCCAGCCTCTTGACAAAGGGCCCGAAGCATCGTGGAATTGGAATCCGTAATGCGCCCCCTTTGATCCGGCGCCCCCGGAGGGAGCAGTTCCGACCCTGTGGGTAAAATGGCGACGCTGGGCTGGGTATAGACCTCCACCTCGGAGACGCCACCGGCTAAGAGCGACCCCAAATCAAAGGGACGAATGCGATGTCTTGAGGCGAGGATCATCTCCGTGGCCACAAGGTCCTCCCCCACCGGGCGAACGTGTTGCCACGCAATGGCGGCAGCACGGATCGTCAGCCCAGTGGGGCCGACCACCACCTCCTCTTTCATGATCACGGCATCAAAAGGGGGATCGATGGGATTTCCAGTGTTTACCACCTGATAATCGTTGCCTTCTTGCAAAATTAGCGGATTCAGCGGACGGGCATCGGCGGTTTTTTGAGCGCAGACGGCAATCCCGTCCATGGCGGCGCAGGGATAACTGGGTGAGGAGCGCTGGGCATAGACGGGGGCAAAACTCACCCGTCCCAAGGCCTCCTCGCAGGGGATCCGCTCGCTGCGAGGGGTCAAGGAAAGCGCCTTTTGATAAAGAGCCTTGGCCTTCTTAAGATCCATATTGCCGATATAGCGAGTTTCCTGATTCATCGAAGCACCACCTCAATCTTTGCGCCCTCATCGAGGCCTTCACAGGCCTCCGGGAGCAGAACATAACCCGAGGCCTTGCGCCACTGGGATAAAAGAGCCGACTGTTGGGGAATGGGTGTGGCCCAAAGCCCCTCCTCTCCTTTCGAGAGCGTCACAAACAAACAGGTCAAGCGCCCTGGAGAGGACGCCACATTTTCACGAAGGCGCGCAGGCACGCAGCGTCGCACCGATTGAATCCCTAAGGATTGCTCGATGTATGGGATCCCCAAAAGTTCAAAGGCCATGAGGGCGGACAGGGGGTGCCCGGGAAGACCCAGGACCGGGACCTCGCCCAAACGAGCCGCAAGGGTTGGCTTGCCGGGTTTGAGACGAAGTCCGTGGAATAAAATCTCTGCGCCGGCCTCCTCCATCATGCGCCTTGTGAAATCCCGAGCCCCTGCAGAGCTCCCGGCCGTCACTAAAATCAAGTCTGCGGCCTGCTGTGCCTCCCATAACGCAAGCTTTTGCGCCTCAGGATCATCGGGCAATAGACGGGAATACGTCTCTACGGTGCAGCTTTTAGGGAGACGGGCGGCCAAAAGGATGCGGTTGATGTCCCGGACGCAGCCTAGAGGCAGCGCCTCTCCCGGCTCGATTAGCTCATCCCCTGTGGATAAAAGCGCTACACGCAGCGGGGCAATGCACGGGATTTGGGCATAACCCACCGAGGCCAGAGCCGCTAAATCCTCGCCCGTAAGGACGGTGCCTTGTTCCACCACAGGGGCCCCACAGCGAAGATCGTCCCCGGGAAAGATCAGGTGTTCGTGGATGCGGGCGGGGCGCTCCACCAAAACATGGGGCCCCAGGCGGCGAGCATCCTCCATCATCACCATGGCGTCGGCCCCTTTCGGCAACATGCCCCCCGTGGGCACGGCCACGGTTTGAAGTTCATGGATGCTCCAGGGATTCCTCTCGCCCATGGTACATTCCCCCAATAAAAGCAGAGGAACAGGTCCCTGGGGCGAAGCTCCCTGCGTGCCCCGGGCGCAAACCGCAAAGCCATCCACCGTGCTGCGTAAAAACGCCGGCACGTCTTCTTGGGCCAATAGAGTTTCCCCGGCCACTTTACCCAGGGCGTCCAAAAGAGACGCCTCTTCCAGACGCCGGGGCAGGGTCGTATGCGTTAAGAGGCACTCCAAGGCCTCATTTAGGGAAACGGTGTTTAAATAATGCATGGGCTTCCTTTCTCGTTGGTCGAGGGTCAAGTTGGGACTTGACGTTCCGTCCCTTCGTCTTAATATTATACAATAAGAACGGGCAAGGAGTGCCGAGGTTATGCGATTGAACCTCGGCACTCCTTGCCCGTTTGAAAGGGATCTTTTCGGTCCAAGAATCCCTAATCCGTTGGGAGCACCCAAACATGTGCGGGGTTTAGATGATAACAATTGAGGCGCCGCCCGCGAATAAAACCAGCTAAGGTCAGGTCCACTCGCCGGGCCAGTTCAATGGAGGAGCGTGAAGGCGCGGAGCGCGATAAAAGACAAGGGACCTCGGTTCGGGCGACTTTTTGCGTCATCTCCAGCGCCATTCGGCCCGAGAGGAGAATGGCGCATTGGGAAAGATCTAGGCGCTGGCGCAGGGCGGCCCCGATGAGCTTATCCAACGCATTGTGACGTCCGATGTCCTCGCGGACCAAAAGGAGCTCCCCGTAGGCCAAGAGAGCGCACGAATGTGCGGCACCGCTTCGTACAAAAAGCTCGGAGCGGTGTTCAAACGCCTGCACGGCCTGAAAAATTTCCTCAAGGCCCAGCCGAAGCGGCCGCCGAGGCCGAAGGGCCCGAGCTTCATCCAGAGGCTGATCCCTTCGCAAGGTCCAGTCCATCGTTGGACAATGCACCCTCACCCGCCACGCCCTTGGCCCCTCTTTGGGCTCCTCCTGCAACAGAAGTTGTGGCAAGGGGTCCCCAGGTTGCAGCACCCCTTGGGTGAAGAGGTGCCCGAGGACGAGATCCCCAAGGTCAGTAGGCGTGGCCCACAAGGTGGTCCAGGGCGTCTGCTCTAAGAAGATGGCGATGGGCTCCTCTTGCATGACTTCATCCGTGAGGGATTGAAAGCCGCTCCCCTCAAAGCGAGTGATCATCACTGGAGCGAGCCCTTCGGGCAAGTGCTTGGGATGCTGCGCCAAATCCTTCGGGGTATTGAGGTTTGCAAAGAGCTCGCCCCTGGCGTAAGAGAGTTGCAAGAATCCTGCCCTTTGGATTAGGCGCGTCAAGGACCCCTCGCCTCGCGTCAACGATTCCTGAACCAAAGGCAATAGGGAGCGGGCATAAAACGCAAAGAAGGGCTGTAAGGCCTCGGGAACCGCTGTTTTAAGGACCAGTCCGTCTTCTTGGGTCAAGTGGTCCACTTGCATCTTGAGGCGGATCAGGAGGTCTTCGTCCCAGTTTGGCATATCGCAAGCCAAAAAAAAGACATACTCCGACTGAGCCGCTAAAAGGCCAGCGTGCAAGCCCACCAGGGGACCGCGCCCCGGCCATTGATCCGCTACATAATGAACCTTCTTGTAGGCGCTCAGCCCCTTGGGGGGCAACGGATCGTGCCCCACCAAAAGGATGCGTTCAAAAACGGCGCTCAACCGCTGGATCTGGAGGTGCAAAAGGGAGCGACCGTCCAGGGTGAGCGTGGATTTGTCGAAGCCCATGCGGCGGCTTTCGCCACCGATTAAGAGGATGGCGTCCCCCGTCTTACTCATGCTTATATCCCGGGACTTCTTTCGTTAACTCCGGGGCCGCGCACTCCACAGCTTCCCCCCACAAGATGTCCAAGCCATGGGCCAAGGGTTCAATGACGGCCTCAAGGTTTTCTCGGCAAGCTTTAGGGGAGCCGGGTAAGTTGATGATGAGGCTACGGCCGCGAAGTCCGGCAATTCCTCGGGAGAGCATGGCCCGAGGGGTGACTTCGAGACTCCTAGCGCGCATCACTTCGGCGATGCCCGGAACCCGACGATCCAAAAGCTCCGCCGTAGCCTCCGGAGTGATGTCTCGCAAAGAAAATCCGGTGCCGCCCGTGGTCAGCACCAAGGGCAGATGGGCCTCGTCGCAAAAGTCACGAAGGGCTTGTTGGATCTCTTTTTTTTCATCGGGGACGATGCGGTAGGCGGCGCTTTGATACCCATGAGCCCGTAATACTTCTTCAATGACGTCCTTGGAGCGGTCCAGACGCTCGCCCCGAGCGCCTTTATCGCTCACCGTGATGATGCCGACTAAATACATGATTCTCCTTTCCAAGGGCCTCTTAAGGCCGCTCTAAGCCATAGCGCATGCGCTCTTGGTCGGTGAGCTCACGATCCCCTAAAAGATCCTTGACGCGCTGGGGCGCAACCTCTTTGCGCTCTAGACTGTAATATTGCAACTGAACAAATTTTCGGGCGATTTCTCGTCCTTCTCCCGCTCCTTGAGTGGTCTCCCGGTGGATGGTGTCCCATATAACGCCCTTGCCGTCCGGGGTCAAAAAGCCCCGCCCTTGGTTGAAGCTGACGTCCATGAGCAGCCGTTTGAGCAAAAGCCCCGAGCGTAAGTCAAAAAGGGCGCCTTCGGAGCGGCTGCCCGAATTGACGATGGTCAATAGGACGCCGGCGTCGGGGTTGATGTCGTAGAGATTGCCTTGGAAGACGCCCATCTGATTGCGCGCTTCATCCAAGGGGGTGGTGCGTTCTTTCTGGGTCGTCAGGGAATAGCAGAACAGATCGTTGGCACGTATGCCGTAGAGCAGATCCTCTTTTTCAGCGCTCGAAAGGGCCAAAACCCGCCCCACTCCTTCGTAAAGAACGGCGCCCGTTTCATAATCCAAAAGCTGTCCAGACCCTTCATAGGGGAAATTAACCAACAGCTTTTTGCCGTCTTTAGAGAAGCGAAGATCCTCTGGGAACCCTTCAAGAATGGGGAAGCGCCGCAGCTCTTGGAAGGTTTTGGTGGAGTAGACGTACGCTTGACCCAGGGAACTTAGGAATAAGACCTCCTCCTTCAAGGGGTGAAACACCGGCGTGACTTTCTTAAAATCTACGTTGAAAGATGCGACCACTCGCCCGCTCTTTGTGTCGTAAAACACATTTTGCGATTCATTTTTTCCCGAGGCGCTGGTCCGTTGCTGGTTGGGCGCGAGAATCAGCGCGCCATCGGCGCTGAGGTAGAGATTCCTATAAAAGAAGGATTCGGACACGTTCAGACCGGCCATGGGTGGGATCTTACGAATCACCGCTCGCGTCGCGGTCTTTGCGAGGACATAGGCGCCATCTTGGTAGGCCAAAAACAGCGACCCATCGGGAGAGGTTCGGATGAGGTTCATGGGGTAGCGCTTTTTGCGCGAGGGGTTTTTCAGGTTGTAGATGGCGATGAACTGACCTTCGTTGGAGAAGCCCGTCAACCAATGATCGTCCTTGGTCAGCATCAGGCGGCCGTACTTAAACGACTCCGGATCAAGGTCCAAAGAGACCAGGACGCCCTTTTCCAGCCAGGCCACATTGCCCTTGCTGTCCGATAAGAGAACGCGAGACCCCTCTTGATTGACCACCATGTGGTCCGTGGATCGATCCCCCGAGAGAGTACTGATGCTAAAAGAATTGGTTTGCAACAACGCCCCGGTTTGAGGGTCTAAGGTTTCAATGCGTCCCGCGGGTCGGGTAATGAGTTTTTTGCCGTCCCCCGATTCCATAAGGTAGGCGCCTTTGACAAAGTAGCTGGAATATTCGGCGGCTTTTCCCTTCTCGGCGATGCGCCGTCCCCCCAGCGAAAAGACCAAGGACTGGTCCTTCACACGGACTTTTTTGAGGGTTTGACCGTTCATCAGGTAGACGGCCTCCCCATCCCGGCTAAAGCGCCCCTCCAAGGACAAGGCAGGATCCTTCAGCGTCTTTTGAGGATCCTTGGGATCCACGCGCAGCAAGGGGTCTGCGGGGAATGAAGCGATTTTTTTGCCGTCTTGTACGGAGAAAATTTCCAAAAGCGAGGTATCGGCGTACTCCAGCATCAAAAGACCGCGCCCGGCATGAAATTCTGCATTGCGGATGCCACGGCTGGCCAAGGGCACGGTGAGCTTTGGGGTCCAGTCGGCGCTGTTTAACACCATAAGGGTAAAAGACGTGCTGTTTTTGCTCAGCACCACTGCCAGGGAGGCCCCATCTTCGGTGAAGCGGGTCATGACGGGACGCTGTTCGAGCTTTTTGCGTCGGATCGCCTGACGCTTTTGCACATCCCAAAGCGCCAATTCGTTGTCGGCGGAGGTGGAAATTAGGGTTTTACCATCGGGAGCAAAGACCAGGTTCATCACAGCACGATCGTGCGCCGGGGCGGTCCCCAAGCGTTTGCCTGTGGCGATGTCCAAAAATGCCAGGTGGTTTTCCTGATATTTCGTGACCAACAGCCGGCTGTCGGGAGAGGTATCGAGGATGATGTTGTCGGAGGCGAGGTTGATCTTCGTCATGAGCGCCACCTCATCCCCATCGGCCAAGTCATTCAAAAGAGCCTGCTGCTTGGTTTTCAGCTCGCTATAGGCCTTCATGTCCAAAGTGACCTTCTCCATGGCTTCTTTGGCTAAAAGACTGGTGAGAATCCGATCCCCGGTGTTTTGGACTCGGGCGGCCTCTTGCAACGTCAGGCGGGCCTGGCCTTCCTTGGCCAAGCGCTCTTGTTCCACCGCACGGCTCCACTGCAGGTACATAAAAAGACCGAAAAAGAGCAAAAGAACCGCAGAAAAGGCCGAAACGGTCAAGATTCGGCGTTGGCGGCGCTCCTTGTCGCGCTGTTTCAAGTCCCCAAAGGAAACCCCTAGGAGTCCGGCCATGATCCGGTATTTTTCCTGAGCCAAGAGCGCGGCGCTCTGGGCCGTCAGCTCCTTAACCCGGCGAGGATCCGAAACCTCCAAGGCCGCATAGCCCGGGAAGGCCGCATCTTTCACGGCGGCGGGCCGCATCTCGGCCGCCAGCACTTCTTTGGGTTCATAGGTAATGGAGCCGTCTTCTTGAATCTTTTTTTCTTTAAGCTCCAAGAGCTGGTGGGGGAAGGCGTCTTTAGGCTCCCCTTCCAGCAGGATGGGAATGATGTGATCGTCTCCGTGGAAGCGGCGGAACAAATCAATCTCGCGCAGGCACCAAGGGGATTCCTTGAATCGGCGTGAGCAGATGACGATGAGGGTTCTTGAGGCGCGTAGGGCTTCCTCCAAAGCGCCTCCAAGGCCGGCAGCCCCCAGCTCCTCCCGGTCGCGAAAGACTCGGAACGGCTTGGCATTGCCTTCTCGCTGGAATTCCTTGGGCAACGGAAAGGTTTCGATCATTTCATGAATTTTACGGGCCACCGTGGCATCAGGCTCCAAATGACGATAGCTGATGAAGGCCTCATATTTGTACGATTCTTTTTCTCGTCCCTGGGCCGCCTGCGAGATGGTCTGAGCCGTGGTATTGTCTGAAGATAGGTTCGCCCCCTCTTCACTCGGATCTTTTTCTTTTGGCGCCTTTGTCTTTTGAGGGGGGCATTCGTCTTTTAACTGCTGCGAGTCATTCAAAGCCTCTTTCTCACCGGGGCGGGAAGGATGGGGATCCTTGGGGTCCCCGTAGGAGTCCGTGGGGTCATAATTGCTCATAATGAATTTCCTCCGTTTAGTCTCTTTTATTATAAAGGATTCCAGAGTGGAAAGTGGAAGGGATTCTCATTCTTGCCGTTTTCGCCGCACAGTCTTTTAAAAAACAGCCCAGTGTATCGGAAATTCTGTATGTGCCTGAAGAGAATCTGTGGTTATGGTTAAAGCGTGTTCTCACAAGAGTGCTATAGTTAAGCTACGCGGCCCACCCTCATCGATGGGCCCTATGCCGTGTCCCCACGTACTCTTTGAAGGAGCAGCTCATCCCATGCGTACCATAGCCAAAAACAAAACCGAACTTATTTTATCCGGACCGCTTTTACGGGTCATTTGGGTGATCTCCTTACCCCTGATGCTCAACAACCTCATCATGACACTCTACCACATGGCGGACGCGGTTTGGGTGGGCCAGGTGGGTACTACGGAATTCGCGGCTGTGGGCTTTGTGAGCCCCGTTTTATTCCTCTTTCGAGCACTGGGCATGGGCATACAGATCGCCGGCACCAGTATTTTCGCACAGCACATCGGGCGTGGACAAAAAGAGGAGGCGCAAAAAGACGCCGTCCATCTGTTGCTGCTTACCGCAGGATTGGGGATTTTTTTGGGGCTCTTGGGCGGCCTCATCACCCCGAATATTTTGCGCTTCATGGGCGCCAAGGGCGATTTTTATGAATTGGCCCGGCAATATCTGGGACTGCTTTTTTGGGGAATGCCGTTTCAAATTTTCTTCATGGGCACCCAAGCCATTTTAAACGCCCAAGGCAACACAAAGATGACCACCTGGGTTAACGCCATGGCGGCGCTATTGAATATGGTGCTGGACCCTTTTTTCATTTTGCCCATTGTGCCGATTTTGGCTCTTCCGGGTCTTGGCGCAGGGGTTCGGGGCGCAGCTCTTGCCACAGTCCTCTCCCAGGTCCTTTTGGCCTTTGTGGGGTTCATCGTCTTAAAGCGTAGCTCCCAAGGGATTCCCATTGTCTTTCAAGGCAAACGCTTAGATCCCCGGCGCATCGCGCGGATCCTTCGAGTGGCCATTCCCAGCGCCGCAGGCCATGCGGGAGCCACCGTGGGCTTCATCCTCCTAAACTCTTTTATTGTCTCCTACGGGACCCATACCATGGCCGCCTTCAGCCTCGTCAACCGCATCAATGACGTGGTGATGATGCCAGCCATGGGCATCGGCGCGGCCCTGACCGCCATTGTGGGCCAAAACATCGGCGCCGGGGCCATCTCCCGGGTTAAACGTGCATTTCGTGGGGCCATCGGCCTCTCCAGCGCCATTGCGATCACGGGGGCGGTCCTCATTTATTGGTTCCGATTCCCCCTCATCTACCTATTTACACCGGGGGCTCCCGAGAATATGGTGCAACAGTGTTTGGAATACATGATCTACATTCTGCCCACCCTCCCCCTCATGGGCCTTTTCTCCATCCTCCAAGGCCTTTTCCAAGGCACCGGAAAAACCGATTACGCTCTTTATATGGCCATCGGGCGACTTTGGGTGATCCGACTGCCCATGATCCTCTTTTTCAATCGATTTTTTACTCTTGGCGCCAGGGGCATTTGGATTGCCATGACCGCCTCCAACGTCTTAATCATCCTCTACGGATTCTTCCTCTACCGACAGGAAAAGTGGGTGCGGGGCGTCGTGTTGTAGCTGTTTCCCAAAAGAAAAAATGGAAAAAAGCCCCAAGACCGGGTCAGCGAGGTCTTAGGGCTTTTTGGGGGGCTTGAATCCACCGCTCGCATCCTTGATAAATCCTAATGAAACTACCGTTAGGTTGAGAGCTTTTCCCGTCGCACCAGGAGGACTTGTCCGCCCCCTGTCACCGTGTAATAGTGGCGGTAGCGGATCTGCTGCGGTTTGGGATCTTTTTGACGTTCCGTCTTGAATTCGAACGTAGCGTCCACGTACCCGCTGGTTCCGGTCAGCTGGGTGGTTCGGGTATCCAAAAGATTGAGCAGGGTGTGGGCCGTCCCGCCGGCGGAAACCACCTCTTCGCGAAGCTCTCGATCCAGGGGCGAGCCGGGTTCCACCAACGCTGTGAGGGTCTTATAGTAGCCCGTGCTCATATCCTGACTCCAGGCTTTGGCAAAGGTTGAGAGCGCCTCCAAAGGGGTACGCTGCAAAACCACTGGGCGGTGCGGCAAGGAGGTGGCGGGGGTCGGTGGCGTCGGCACGGAGGATGCGCCTCCAGCGCTTTGGCGTTGCAGCGCCAAGCGCACTTCCTTTGCTTGGGGATCTAAGGGAACAACGGGACTCACTTTGTCCGGGCCCGCCAAGGAGACACTCTGCAAGGTCAAGGGAACACCGGGCACGTTTTTAATCACCGTGGTTCCTTTGGTGAGGGCTTGGTATTCATGGCCGTTGATGCGCAGCATGGCTTCGGGATCCTCGGTGCGCACCTTAAGGGTGCGAAAGCGAAATCCCGACTGTACGTGGATTTCCCGGCCGCTGGATTCATTGGCTTCTAAGGACAGCACGCGTTGGTCTTTTAAATAGCTTGTGGTCAAGTCAAAGACCAATTGATTCTCTCCAGGTTTCAAGACCACGCTGACGCCGTCCAGCGTTTTCGCCTTGGGCAGTTCTTCCCCATTGACAACGACCGTGACGTCGGAAGACAAGTCCCCCAAAACAGCCCGATAAGGCGTGATGATGAGACGGTCTTTTCGGCGGTCCAAGACGACGCCCGGAGCAGATCCCTCTCGAACCGCCCGAACGATCTCTTCTTGATAGGCCGAAAACACCTCACGGGAGAGGATTTCCTTGTCGCCAGCAAGGAAGCTTGCGTGGCGAAGGGTTTCCATATTCCCCTGTTCCAAGGCATTTTTTAGTGAAGATGTGCGGCAGGCGGCGAGGCAGAACAGACTGCAACCAATGAGCAACCAAGGCCGAATTCGGGATCGGATTGACAAAAGGGACACCTCCAAGAGCTTGATGAAACACCGGGGTCCTTGGCATAAAGCAAGGATCCTCCTTTGGGCCTATTATAGCCCATGGAACGAGCAATGAGAACAAAGGACGCTTCTTTTTCAAGACCAGAGCCTCCTGGGATCGGATCGGTTCTCCATCTGCAGGGAGGGCAAAAAATAAAAAAGGGAAGCAATGTAGCGGTTGCTTCCCGGGGAGTATATTAATGAACACTCAACACGCTGCTGAATTCATTGATACGATCTCATTATACCCTTTTTCCCCGCATTTGGCCCCCTACCAATTGTGGCAAAGTTGCAAGAAATGGAATGGATCCATTTCTTGAAGGGAAATCCCTCATGAGGCACGCGGTATTCTCCCTTTCGTGGCTTTTTTGTAAAAGATGCGCTCCATCCTTGAAATTCAGCGGGTTTGCACTCGCACTTTAGACTCCTTATAATGAAGAAAGCAATGAATCAAAGGAGTCCGTTTCAACCATGTATTTGCCCTCGCTCTTCAGCTTCATCATTTACATCCTATTAAGTCTTATTATCGTCCTGTCGGGACTTTATAATGCATTGATCCACCAAAACCTCCCCTTCGCTTTTTTGCTCTTGGTCGTCTTGGTGGGCCTCATCACGGGGCATTTTCGAGAATACCAGCTGGTGCTTATGCAGCGCAGGGAGGAATTGAAAAAAGACCGATTGGGCCGATTCGACCTCCAGGTGGTGCTGGCGGTCTCCTTGGCCACGGTTTTAACCTTCCACCTCAACAACGAACTGCACTTGGGGGGCGTCGTGGCTTCCTGCCTTGTGGGGCTTTTGGGTCCAGTGCTCTGGCCGAAGCAACAGCGGGCTATTTTCTGCGGCTCCTTTGCCGGCATGGCCACCACGGTGATCTTTACGCATTACGCTTGGGTATTGCTCTCAGGCCTTCTTGCAGGCCTCCTTTTGGCCTTCTCCCGGGAAATCTATGAGGGTTTTGGCGGAAAGCTCGGCGCTTCTGGCCTCTTTGGCACTGCGACGGCCGCCCTTTTGGCCCAGCGCTTCATATTCTTTGCCGACAACTCTCAGATACCCACGGATTACTTCTTGCCCCTATACTTTATTTTGGGGGCCGTCTTGACCTACCACATCAACAAAATCAACCATACCGGCACCATCTTGGCGTCCTCCGTCGTGGGTCTATTCGCCGGGCTGCTTTTGCCGCTCCTCCATGAGCCTTCTGGCGCCGGTTATGCCGTGGCCGCCTTTTGCGGAAGCTTTGTGGGCATGACCATCATCCACCGCCTAACCAATGAAGCGTACTTATTCACGGCCTCGGTCATGGGCTCAGTCATCTTTCTCTCCTCCCAGGTGAATTTTGTGGGGTTGGGTGGGAAACTGGGCACCACAGCCTTCGCCGCCGTCATCTCCTGGTGGGGTCTGATGTTCCTCTACGATATGGCGCTAGAGCCGGGTCGCCATGAGCCCAAAAGGCCCCCCTCGCCTTAAGTATTTTTGAAAACCGCAACCAAAAGGACTCTAAGCCTTTTCCAAAAACGGCCGCCAAGCTCCCTCATTATAAAGGGCTTGGCGGCCGTTTGGTCGCTGGGGTTTCCAAAGGGGTTGCAGGATCCGACGATGCCTTGCTGCTTAAACGCGCAGGCTGCCTTCGTCGAGATCCTGCAAAAGATCCTTGTTTGCAAGGAGCAAGGGGTCGACGATTTGCGCCACAAAGGACGTGACCTGCTGCGGCGCGCGTCCGATGTACTGGATGGGATCCAAGATGGATTCGAGATCCGCTTTCGTTAAATCAAACGCCGGATCGTCGCACAACCGTTGCAAGAGATCGTTGTCGAGGCCCTCTTGCTTAACGTTCTTTGCGCTCTCCATGGAGTGGACGCGGATGCGCTCGTGCAATTCCTGGCGATCCTTACCGCGCTTAACGGCGGCCATTAGGATGTTTTCTGTGGCCATAAAAGGCAGTTCCTGATCCAGACGACGACGGATCTGCTTTTCGTACACCACCATGCCCTTCGTGATATTGAGGTATAACGTTAAGACGCCGTCCAATGCTAAAAAGGCTTCCGGAATGGACAGGCGTTTGTTGGCCGAATCGTCCAAGGTGCGCTCAAACCACTGGGTGGAGGCGGTAATGGCGGGGTTTAAGGCGGTAACCAAAACGAAGCGGGCTAAGGAGCCCATGCGCTCGGAACGCATGGGGTTTCGTTTGTAGGCCATGGCCGAGGAGCCGATCTGGTGCTCTTCAAAGGGTTCTTCCATTTCCTTAAGGTTTTGCAAAAGGCGCAGATCGTTGCTGAACTTATAAGCGCTTTGAGCAATTTCTGAAAGCGTGTTGAGGACCGTGGAGTCCAATTTTCTAGGGTAGGTCTGGCCCGTGACGGCAAAGGGCTTCATCCCAAAGGCTTCGCTGACCTTATGGTCCAAGGCCTCCACTTTTTCCTCATCCCCATCAAAAAGCGCCATGAAGCTGGCCTGAGTCCCTGTCGTTCCCTTGACGCCCCGAAATTTTAAGATGCTCTTAACGTGCTGAATCTCTTCAAAATCCATGACCAGATCCTGCAGCCAAAGGCTTGCTCGCTTGCCCACGGTGGTCAACTGGGCGGGCTGATAATGGGTGAAGCCTAGGGTGGGTAGCGAGCGATAGGTCATCGCAAAGTCCCTCAGCGCTCGGATGACGGCCAAAAGCTTCTGCTCAATAAGACCCAAGGCGTCCCGCAAGATCAAAAGATCGGTGTTGTCGCCCACAAAGCAGCTGGTGGCCCCAAGATGAATGATCCCCTTGGCCAAAGGAGCCGCTTCTCCGTAGGTATAGACGTGGCTCATGACGTCGTGGCGAACTTCGCGTTCCCTCTCTGAGGCCATGGCGTAGTCGATATCCTCTGCATGGGCCTTGAGCTCCTCGATCTGAGCCTCCTCAATGGGCAGCCCCAGCTCTTTCTCCGCCTGAGCTAGAGCAATCCACAGCGCTCGCCAGGTTTTGAATTTATGATCCTCGCTGAAAAGATAGCTCATGGCTTCTCCGGCATAGCGCTTGGTCAAGGGGCTTTGATAGTGCATACGTTCATCCATAGTATTTCCTCCACTTAAAAAACCCTGACGGCAAGGGCGTATCAGGGTTTTTGATTTTCGTTTGTTCATGAGGTGATGGATCCAGCCGCGCCGGCCCATCGATGCGCTGAATTATTCCTCGAGATTTTTGATGAGGTTTACTAGTTCATTCATGGCAACTTCTTCGTCTTCGCCGGAGGTCATGACCGTTATGGTGGAACCTTTTACCACCCCGAGGGACAATACACCGATGAGACTTTTTACGTTGGCTCGCTTGCCGTTAAATTCAATGCTGACGTCGGACCGGAAGGCCGAGGCGCGCTTCACCAGCAACGTGGCGGGTCGAGCATGCAATCCGGTGGGGTTATTCACTACCACTTCTTTTTTTACCATTCTCTCACCTCTTTTCAAACGGATTTCCACTGGTTTTATTATACATCACGAAAACCGACTATGTCATGACAGTTGATCAAACAACGGCCCTATTTTAAATGAATTTCCATGAATTTTTGAAAGATATCCGTCACTGAATAATCGATGTTCACATGGCGGACGCCGGTTCGGTTGGAAATGATCAAGGGTGTTGTGGGATCCCCATGGTTGGACACGTAGTCCCGATCCATATAAAGGAGCTTATCCCCCAACGTCACTTGATCCCCTACGCGCACATAGCTTGAAAAGCCTCGGCCTTCAAGCCCCTCGCAGTGGATGCCGCAGTGCAACAGGATGGTCAGCTCTGGAGTGACGGCGATGCCCACCACGTTGTGGTTCTCCCCCACCAAGACCACTTCACCGGATACGGGGGCATAAAAGAGATCTTCCTGAGGCAGGATCCCCACGCCTAAGCCATCCACCGAATCCTCAGCCAGATAGTTGTTGACTTCGTTAAGGGGGAGTAGCTCCCCCCGTACGGGCATGTAAAGATCGACCTTTTGGGCCATAATTGAGCCTCCTATTCCAGTTCTTGAAGAAAGGCTTTGATACGCTTCATTCCCTTTTCGATGTTCGCCCGGCTCGTCGCATAGGACAATCGCACGAAGCCTTCAATGCCGAACCCTTCCCCGGGAACCACGGCTACCAACTTATCAGAAAGCAGTTCGTCCGAAAAATCCATGGCGTTTGCGATGGGGCGGCCTCGGTAGGTTTTCCCCAAAACGCTCCGAATGTCCATCATAACGTAGAAGGCGCCCTCAGGCCGGATGCATTCGATGCCGTCCAAGGCCTCGATCTCAGAGACCAAAAGATCTCTGCGCGCGCTGAATTCCTGAATCATAGAATCCACACTATCTTGAGGGCCCTGAATGGCCTCCAAGGCAGCATACTGCGAGATGGAGCAAGGATTGGACGTGGTGTGGCTTTGCACCGAGCCCATCATTTTGATCAAAGGAGCAGGTCCTGCCGCGTATCCGATGCGCCAGCCGGTCATGGCATAGGCTTTGCTGACCCCATTGATGGTCAGGGTGCGAGAATACGCATCCTCGCTGAGGGAGGCGATGGATACGTGCCGGGCAGATCCGTAGATCAGCTTTTCGTACATCTCATCGCTGAGGATGAAGAGATCGTGCTTTTTGCAGACTTCAGCGATGGCCATGAGTTCTTCCCTAGAATAGATGGTTCCCGTGGGGTTGTTGGGGCTGTTGAGTACCAGGACCTTGCTTTTGGGGGTGATGTGCTCTTCAATGAGGGCTGCCGTGAGCTTGTATTGGTTGGTGGGGTCTCCATGAATAAAGAGGGAACGTCCACCGGCGAGTGTTACAAGCTCTGGATAGCTGACCCAATAGGGAGCCGCCATCAGGACCTCATCCCCTTCGTTTAAGAGGGCCAAAAAGGCATTGGCCAAGCACTGCTTTGCCCCCGTGGAGACGATGATCTGGCTGGCGTCATAGGTCAGAGCGTTGTCTTGCTTTAGTTTACGGGCAATGGCTTCCTTCAATGGAAGAATACCGGATGCGGGCGTATATTTGGTCTTGCCCTCCTTCATGGCGGTGCAGGCGGCGTCCATAATGTGCTGCGGGGTATTAAAATCCGGCTCCCCGGCCCCAAAGCCCACGACGTCCTGACCTTCTTCTTTCAAACGCCCCGCCTTGGCGGTGATGGCCAAGGTCACGGAAGGGGCAATGCTGGATACGCGTTCAGAATACTTCATAAGAAAAGAATAGCTCCTTTTGCTTTAGTGATGATCTATCCCTAATATAGCACAATTCCCTTTTGCGCAAGGGGAAAACTGAAACCATTTACGAACCCGCAGACGATCCTTTTATCTCTTACAAGAAATGCCATGGGGTCTTCCCGTCATTAACTGTTTGATAATCCGTGAATCACCGTTTCAATCCGGCGAGCCAGTCCTTGCCAAGTGCGGTCGGATAAATCCGCCGCTCCTAGGGTGCGAACCTTGGGCAATAGGGTGCGGGCCGCTTCGGCGATGTCCCTCACGAAGGCTTCCCGCCCCTTGGGCGTCGGCTCGTCCACCGCGGCCATTTCCGGGCGAGGAATGAGGGCTACGCGATCGCTGTAAGGTGAAAGCCAGGCCCCAAAGCCCGGAAGGTTTGTAACGCAGACCCCCAAACCACAGGCCAGCGCTTCAGGCACCACCAAGGGCATTCCCTCGTAATAGGACGGGAGAAGGAACAGATCGCTGTTTCGATAGATGCGTGCCACCTCTTCTTGGCGCAAAGGACCCGTCAGGACCACGGGATAAGGCTTCCCTGCTGCAGCTTCCTCAATCTCCAAAGCCTCCATGGGATCTGCGCTGCCGCCGATGAGGGTTAGGTGCACCTCCATGTCTTGAGCCAAGAGATCACAGGCACGAAGGAGCTCCGGCACACCCTTGGCGCGGGCGATTTTTCCGGTGTACACCAAGCGGAAGGCTCCTTTGGGGCGCTCCTCCAAAAGATCGTGGAAGATCCGACCGTTGAATCCGGAGCCTAGGACATGGATGCGCTTGGGGGCCACGCCGTAGCTTTGCGCGATGACCTCGGCCTGTTCGCTGTGCGTTGAAATGACGGCATCCAAGGCCCGAATCCCCGTGAGGACGTCGTCTTGGAAAAAGCGTGGCGTGCTCAACTGCCGAAGCTCCGAGCCGTGGCAAAAGCCCACGACAGGAAGATCCTTCGTGGATGGATGGGCCTTAAGCCGCTGAGCTACCCCTGCGGTGAGCAGGTAGAGGTGATGGCAAAGGACGACATCTGGGCAAAAATACTCAATGGCCTCATCCAGCTGGATGTAAAACGCGTCCAACAGCGCCTGAGCCTTCTCTTTTGTCAACGCGCCATAGCGGGTGGCACGATAGGGCATGACATCGCTCATCCCCGGTACCGGAAAGTCCAAGGTGCCTCGCTCGAAGGTAACTGGCGACACACTAAGGGGGGCCGTACCGATGGGAAATGAGGCTTCGTCATCGGCATTGAGCCCACAGATGAGATATTGAGGGTGTTCTCTCCCCCATTCAGCCATGAGCCCTGAAAGGTAGGTGCCCGAGCCGGTGGCAAAAGGCTTTTGCGTGATTACGTGTAAGATGCGCACAATAAAGCGTCTCCTTTGATCAAAAAATTAGCAAGAACGAGGAATTAGACCGCCCCCGAATGGACGGATCGCCTCGACCCCTATTATAGCGGGCGAGGCGATCCTTGACAAAAAGAGCACCCAGGCGCTTTGGCCTGAATGCTCCTTGGATCTCGAAACTATTTTGCGTAATCCACCGCGCGGGTTTCCCGGATCACGTTGACTTTGATCTGTCCTGGATATTCCAGTTCTTCTTCCACCCGCTTGACGATGTCTTTCGCCATTTGGGCAGCCCCCAGATCATCCACGATTTCCGGTTTCACGACGATGCGGATTTCACGTCCAGCCTGGATGGCGAAGGATTTCTCCACGCCCTGGTAAGAGTTTGCTATTTCTTCCAGTTTTTCCAGTCTTCTGATGTAGGTTTCCAGCGTTTCCCGTCTGGCACCGGGTCTTGCGGCGGAAATGGCGTCGGCGGCCTGTACAAGCACGGCCTCCAAGCTTTCCATTTCAAAATCCCCATGATGGGCCCCGATGGCATTCACCACCACGGAGGATTCATGGTATTTTTTCGCCAAATCGGCTCCAATGAGGGCGTGGGATCCTTCCACCTCGTGGTCTACGGCTTTTCCAATATCATGCAAAAGTCCGGCTCGCTTGGCAATGGTGGGATCCAATCCAAGCTCCGTGGCCATGAGGCCGCAAAGATTGGACACTTCAATGGAGTGCTTCAGGACGTTCTGCCCGTAGCTGGTTCTGAATTTCAGACGACCCACGAGCTTTTGCAGTTCAGGATGAAGGTTGTGAATGCCGGTTTCAAAAGCTGCCTGTTCCCCTTCTTCCTTAATGCCGTTTTCAACATCCTTTTTCGATTTTTCCACCATTTCTTCAATGCGGGCCGGGTGGATGCGGCCGTCCACGATGAGCTTTTCCAAAGCGTTCTTGGCAATTTCTCTACGAATGGGATCGAAAGAAGACAAGATGACGGCTTCAGGGGTGTCGTCAATGATGAGGTCCACACCAGTGAGGGTTTCCAGGGTTCGAATGTTTCGGCCCTCGCGCCCGATGATGCGGCCTTTCATCTCGTCGTTGGGAAGAGATACCACATGGACCGTGGTCTCAGACACATGGTCGGAAGCACAGCGCTGAATGGCTTGGGTGACGATCTCCCGAGCTCGTTTGTCGCCTTCTTCCCGCGCACGGGTCTCAATTTCTTTGACGAGGATAGCGGCTTCGTGCTTGGCATCGGAGCTGATCTCATCCATCAAAACCTTCTTGGCCTCGTCGCAGGTGTACCCCGAGACGCGTTCCAGTTCCGATTTGCGCTGGGCAAAAAGATCCTGGGCGTCCTTTTCCTTGGCCGCGATGTCGTTGAGTTTTCCGTTGAGGGATTCTTCCTTGCGCTCCATCTGATCGATCTTGCGGTCCAAAGATTCTTCCTTTTGGATGGTTCGTTTTTCCAGTCGAGCGATTTCGGAACGGCGATCTTTGATCTCCCGGTCCAATTCCACTCTCAGCCTATGATTTTCATCTTTTGCCTCCAGCAAGGCTTCTTTCTTGAGGCTCTCAGCTTTCTCTTTTGCAGAAACTAGGTTGCTTTGGATCGTTTGATCCGCTTGCTTGACCAGGTCCTCTGCCTGTCTTATTTTATTTCTCGAAACAATGCTTGCAGCAACGATGGCTGCAACAGCCAGCACCGCCAAGCCGATGGATACGCCATTTTGAACCCCGAGGCTCAAAAGGGGCAGGGCCGATGCTGTAAAAATGCCGTTCATTGTAGTTCCTCCCGATTTTTGTATGCTTTAGGCCAAAACGGGGAGAAGTTCGCGAATCAAGACTGGATGGTGCTAAAATAGTTCCATTTCAGTTTACAGGGGCTAAGGGGTTCCGTCAATCAAATGTTGCACGGGCGAATAAATGTAAAGGGATACAGCTTTTGGGTTTTCCCAAAGGAGCGCCGCCCGAATCCTCCCCCGTTGGATTCCTTTTCATTCCATGGTATAAGAAAAGCATTTAGGTCGAGCGCCCCTATCTTTTGAAGGGAAATAAGCGACCGCGCCTTGACCCCTTCGGGGCGCTTAGGAGGAACGCGTGACCACCTGCGACAATTATTCAACCATTTAGGACACTTTGCCCGTTTTTAGATCGCACCAATGCTAGGATAAGCCATACGCTCCCCCTTTAGCCGATGCCTCCGAGTCCTTCTCGGGAAAGGAACGCGATGAAAAAAACCTTCGAAATTGCCGAACACCAACGAAGCCTTGCATCGAACGTGTGCTTTTTGATGCGCTACGCTGCAAGGATCATTCCCCATTACTACCTCCTCCAAGTGCTTCATCTCATCGCGGCCGTCTCCTTATACTACCTCACTGTGTGGATTCCCCAGCAGGCCGTTGCCCTAGTTCAACAAGAACCGAGCTTTTCTGGCTACCTTATGGGCCTCTTTGGTCCCTTGGCGCTCTTCTTTTTTAGCAATACCGGGCGGGATTGGTTGCGCCTTTATTTGGAAGGCCGCTCCGAAGGGTCCTTTTCACTGATCTCCTATGACCTGCACCGCCGAATTTTGGAAACCGATTATGAAAACATCGACGGGGCTGCAGGCCAGATGAAGGTCCGTCAAGCGCTAGCCTACATTAGTGAGAACAACCGGATCTTCGAGACCCTTCATTTGCTGCTGCCCTCCCTCGTCATCTTTCTACTCTTTGCCGTGCAGTTGTTTCGGGTGGACGTTTGGATTCTCCTGTCCATCTTGCTCACCTCCTTTTTGGTGTGGCAAATGGGCCAGCGCAGCAATCAGGCCATCTTTCAAAAAGAGCAGAAGATTCAAGAGACCCTGCGCAAAGGGCAATATCTCTCGGATAAAGGAGCGGACTACAGCTACGGCAAAGATGCTCGCTTTTATTCCATCCCTCGTTGGTTTTCCACCCTCTATGAGGAGATTTTGGCCAAGGTTCGACGCTTAGCGGCTCAGATATTCCTACATAAGCTAAGATACCTCACGGGGGTCGAGCTTTTGAACGTAGCGAGAAACCTTTTGGCCTATTTCCTGGTGCTTCGCCGCTTTTATGCTGGGGCGATGAGTCTGCCGGAATTCATCTTTTACATGGGCGTCGTCCATAAGCTCTCCGAGTCCTTTGACACGATTTTGACTTCGTTGAAAAGTTTGCAACTGGCTTCCCGTAAAGTGGACCAGATTCGAGACCTTTTGGCGCTTAACGATCACACACGCCGCGACGGGACGACCTTTCCTGAGGGCTTTTTTCAAAAACCTTTAGCGCTTATTTTGGAGCACGTCAGCTACACCTACCCCGGCGCCGAGCACCCCACCATCGATGACGTGAGCCTAAGAATTCCCATGGGGCAAAAGCTTGCCCTTGTGGGTCTTAACGGCGCTGGAAAAACTACCCTCATCAAACTCATCTGCGGCCTTTACACCCAAGATTCGGGAACAATCCGAGTGGGCGGACTCTCCCGCGACGAGGTGGATCTCAACCAATGGTTTTCCTTATTCGCAGTGGTGTTCCAGGACGTATACGCCCTGCCCTTATCCCTCAAAGAAAACATTACGGCAGGAGCGGCCTTGGACGAGGACAAGCTTGAGCACGCCCTACAGAGCGCGGATCTTTCGGCTCTTACCCGTCGTCTTAGCGCAGGGCTTGAAACCAAACTAGTGAAAAGCGTCTACGACGATGCCGTGGACTTATCGGGCGGAGAAATGCAAAAGCTCATGCTGGCCCGCGCCATCTACCGTGACGCCCCGTTCCTGATCTTGGACGAGCCCACCGCGAGTTTGGATGCCTTGTCCGAAGAGCGCATTTACCGCGCTTACCACGAAATCAGCGCGCAAAAAACAGCCCTTTTCATCTCCCACCGCTTGGCCAGCACTCAATTCACCGATCGGGTGATCCTCTTTGAAGACGGTAAGATCCGACAAGACGGCACCCATGAAGCCCTCATGCAGCAAAAAGGACCCTATCGCACCATGTACCAAGCCCAAAGCCATTATTATTCCAGTGATGCCGTATCGAAAACCCCACCTGCGGAGGACCCTTGCCATGACTTTTAAAAATCGCTGGAGCATTTACGGCCAAAGCCTGAAAATTCTTTGGCAGACCGATAAAAAAACAGTGTTTCTTAGTTTAATCGTTTCCTTCATCGAAGCGTTGCCCGTTATTTTCGGCGTGGTTCTTCTCGCCCAGGTGGTGGCAGGGCTCTCGGCAGGACTCCCCTTTCAAGCCGTCTTTCTTCGAACGCTTTTTTGGAGCGCCTTGATTTTCCTTTTGGAGCTTTTGAAATCCGGGGATGCCTATAAAACCTATCTTTTGGAAAACCTCTCCCTTAAGCTAAAGCGCAACATTTGCGAGAAGTCGCTGACGATGGATTTTGAAACGCTGGAGCACCCTTCGACCTACAATCTCTATCGAGAAATGGAGGAGCGGCAGAACTTCACCGGTCGCGGCATCCTCTCGTTTGCTTACAGCTTACTCTCCTATACGACTGAAAGTTTTTTCACCTTATTGATTACCGGAGTTTCTTTTGTCGTCTTCTTTTTTAAGAACACGCCGGATGCCGCGCATGCCGGGATGAATTACGTCCCCTGGAATCTTTTGGTCTTGGGGACGCTGATTCTCACCTTAATTTCCGGAGCCTACGGGTTACTGAAAATCCTCGACTACGAGGGCAAGATGATTGAAGAAGTGACGCCGGGCTCCCGCTTTGGCTCCTATGTAATGAACCAGGTGCTCAATTATCAAAAAACCAAAAGCCTGCGCCTTTTCAACCAAACGCCCAGTTTCTTAAGCGAAATTCGCAGGGTCCTAAAGTCCTATCAAACCATCGCCGAAAAAACCGGCATCCTTTTGGGTCAAGCGGGCATCTTCTTTGGTTTAGGGGATTTTATCCTCCTTGCGGCCCTTTTAATCGCCTGCGGCATCAAAGTGCAGACGGGGGCCATCACCCTCTCGGAGATGGTGTATTATCTGGGGCTCTACCGCCTCTTCAATTCCTCGGGAATCATGTTCGTTCAAGGAGTGGCCCGAACCTATGCCTTAACGCCGGAGCTGGCCCTTTACCAACAATATCTCGCCTTGCCCGATCCCAAAAGCCAAACCCACATCCCCATCGAAAAGCGCCAGGATCGCGCATACGCTCTATCTCTTCGCGACGTTTCCTTCACTTACCCCAACACCAATCGCGAAGCGCTGCACCACTTATCCTTGGACCTACCCATGGGTAAAAAAATTGCCATCGTGGGCGAAAATGGTTCGGGAAAAACCACCTTCATCAAGCTCTTGACCCGTCTTTACGACCCCTCAGAGGGGGAAATCCGCTTAAATGGCTTTGACATCAAAAAATACGACTACGAAGAATATCGCAGCCTCTTTTCCGTGGTGTTTCAGGACTTTAAGCTCTTTTGCTTGCCCTTGGACGAAAACGTCGCCTGCAGCAAAGAGGTGGATTCCATGCGCTGCAAGCGGGCGCTCGAAGAAGCGGGTTTTGACTTTGCCAAACACAATCTGGCGCAGGGATTAAAGACCTATCTTTATAAGGATTTCAGCGAAAACGGCGTGGAACTTTCAGGCGGCGAGGCTCAAAAAATCGCCCTGGCGCGGGCTCTTTGTAAAGACAGTCCCATCCTCATTTTGGATGAACCCACTGCCGCATTAGACCCCCTCTCGGAAATGGCCCTTTACGAGCGCTTTTCAGAAATCACTGGGGATCGTCTGGCCCTATACATCTCTCACCGCTTGGCTTCTTGCCGATTCTGTGATGAAATCCTAGTTTTTAAACAAGGGCGTATCGTCCAGAGGGGCACCCATGAGCGGCTCTTGGCGGACGCGAAGGGACACTACTATAAACTCTGGCACGCTCAGGCCTCGTATTATGAAAAATCCCCGAAGCAAGATTCGACCCCTTCGGGCCTCACGAAAATGCCTCACTTAGAGGATTCTGGCGTGATACAATAAAAACAACCCTCAGCCTAGGGGGAAATACGCCGATTCAGGAGGAAGGAGCGAATGGGAACGCTGCATATTGCTATACTAGAAGATGAGCCCACTGCCTTACGTCTTTTACAGGCCGCCCTCAAAGAATCCAGCGCGGAGCTGGGCCTTTTTGTTCAACTTCACCCCTTCTCCGGCGCTGCCCCCTTTTGGTTGGCTTATGAGGAATTGCCGCTGGACGCCGTATTTTTAGACATCATGATGCCGGGAGAATCGGGTCTTGAAGTGGCGCGTACCCTACGCGAAAAGGAAGACCCCGCCCGGGAGCTTGAGTTGGTTTTTTTAACGGGCACTAAGGAATATGCCTTGGACGGCTATGCGGTGAATGCCTTGGGGTACTTGGTCAAGCCCTTCGCCAAGGATCGTCTGAAGGATCTTTTGGCGCACATCGCCAAAAAGCGCAGCACGCAAGAGCCTCTCGTGGTGTTGCCCACCCCGGAGGGTCTGGTGCGCCTCTCTCCTGCCAGCATTCTTTACGCAAAAGCCCGCGGGCATCAACTGGAGGTGGTTACCCATCGAGAAACCATTACCCTTCGCATGCCCCTGCGGACGTTGGAAGCGCTTTTACCCAAGGACTCCTTCTGCCTTTGTCACCGCTCGTTTTTGATCAACATCCGCCGAATGGAGCGCCTAAAGCGCAACACCGTCGTTCTGGAGGGCGGCTGCGAACTTCCCGTGTCCCGCGCATCGTATAAGGAGGTCCATGGTCATTTTATCCGTGAAAACAGCCTTTTGGGGCTCTAACGCCCCCCTTTTTCTCTCCCTTTTGGCCTTGACGCTTCTTAGTTACCCCATTGCCCGCTGGGTCAAAAAGCGCTTGGCGAAGATGTACGACGAGCGCATTGAAGCCTTTCAGCGCGACCTTTTGAGTACACACTCCAAGGAAGTAGAGAGCATCTATCGGCAGATGCGCAGCTGGAAACACGATTGGAAAAATCAACTGCAAACCATGGAGGCGTTTGTGCTTTTGGGCCAACCAGAAGATCTCTTACCGTATCTTAAAGAGCTCAACACCGGATTGGATCGGGTGGATTCCTTAGTAAAAAGTGGGAATCTGATGCTGGACGCCATCCTCAACGCAAAGCTCACCCTCGCCAAGGAACAGGGAATTCCTTACGACGTACGGGTCAGTGTGCCCCGTCCGCTTTTTGTCCGGGAAGTGGATCTTTGCTCCCTCGTGGGGAACCTCCTAAATAACGCTCTGGAAGCCAGTCAGGCAGCGCCTTCGCCAGAAGAGGCCTTAATTCGCGTTTACATGGCCCCCCTCAAGCACCAGCTCTACCTTTGCGTGACCAATAAAACCTTTGTGGCCTACCGAGAGGAACACGGCCGCTTAATAACCACCAAACCCGGAGCAGATCATGGCTTCGGTCTTGCCAGCATTGATACCATTGCCGAAAAATACGACGGCTTTGTCAATCGGCAGTACGAAGAAGGAATATTCGCCACGGAAGTTTTCCTAAGCCCCCCAGAAGAGCCCCACACGGTAAATAAAGAGTCCATCAATAGGAGCGGCAGGGATTGAAGATCCTTACCGCTCCTATTGGGTTAATTATGGATGCTGTAGCTCGGATTTTTTGCGAAAAAGCGAGCAGGAATTTAGACCGATGGATCCGAGGGCAGCGATCCATAAAAAAGGGCTCAGCGTCGGCATGGTATCCATCAGACCTCCGAGATCCCCCCGCATCACGCGGGCCGCTCCATCGGCATAAAAAGAACAAAGGGTCAAGATCGTTAAGGACATACTCAAAAACCGGAACCCTCTGGCCTCTTTATGTTGTGACGTTCGCCATAAATTCATGAGGGCAAAAACTAGGGCCCCTACGCCAAGAACCATCCACATCCCAGACCTCCGAAAACGTTCGTTTTCCAGATCGTAGCACAGCGCCTTCGACTTTGACAACTAAAAAAACAGATTTGATGAAAGAAACCCCTCCGAAGATCCCATGAGGCACTAGGGATTCGGAGGGGGCTTTTTTTGGGGGCAAGGGAGGGTGTGTTTATTCCGCCCCCGCTTCCCCTTCTTTGACTCCGTCTAAGAGAGGCAGTCCATGCTTTTCCCGGATCTTATTTTCGATCAAAAGCGCCAGATCCTTGTTCTCTGCCAGATACTTCTTGGCGTTTTCTCGGCCCTGGCCCAGGCGGGTTTCCTCATAGTTGAACCAAGCGCCGGATTTTCCAACGATGCTCTCCTTCACCCCCACATCGAGAATGTTTCCTTCTCGGGAGATGCCGCCGTTATACATAATATCGAATTCCGCGGTCCGAAACGGCGGAGCGACTTTGTTTTTCGTGACCTTAATGCGAGTGCGGTTTCCTTGGAATTCATCGCCGGATTTGATGGAATCCGTGCGGCGCACATCCAGGCGCACAGAGGAGTAAAACTTTAAGGCGCGACCTCCAGGCGTAGTTTCGGGGTTTCCGAACATTACGCCGACTTTTTCACGCAACTGGTTGATGAAGACCACACAGCAGTGACTTTTGCTGATGGAGGCGGTGAGCTTGCGAAGCGCCTGGGACATCAAGCGAGCTTGAAGGCCAACATGGGTATCGCCCATCTCCCCTTCGATTTCAGCGCGGGGCACCAAAGCAGCTACGGAGTCCACCACCACGATGTCCACGGCATTAGAGCGCACCAAGGCTTCGGTGATCTCCAAGGCCTGTTCACCGGTATCGGGTTGAGAGACGATGAGGTTGTCGATGTCCACGCCGATGACTTTAGCGTATTGGGGATCTAGGGCATGCTCTGCGTCAATGAATGCCGCGATGCCGCCGAGCTTTTGCGCCTCGGCAATCATGTGCAAGGTGACGGTGGTTTTTCCGGAGGATTCCGGTCCGTAGACCTCAATAATCCGGCCGCGGGGGACGCCGCCGATGCCTAGGGCGATGTCCAAATCCAAGCAGCCCGTGGGAATGGATTCCACATTCAGCTTGGCATCATCCCCGAGTTTCATGATGGCGCCTTTGCCGAACTGTTTTTCGATCTGGTTCATCGCCGCTTCAATGGCTTTTAGTTTATCTGTATTTGGCATGGTGATCTCCTCTCAATAGAACATTCGTTCTAGTTCATTATATTCAGGCGGTGAAGAAAATGCAAGATGTCCCAAAAAGGCAAATCGTTCCCCTTCCCTTAGAGGCATTATGTTGCGACCTGGACCTAATTATACAATTCCTTTCGGACAAAGATGTTAAGGGCTGCCTTGAACTTTTTTGCGGTACACCCGATCGATTTCAAGAAGAATATCATCCTGCGGCGCGGCTTCCATGGCTTTAAGGAATAAATACTCGGCTTCAGAGACTTCTCCGATTTCATAAAGGGCGATGATGAGGTTGGTCATGGGGCCCAGCTCATGACCCGCGTCATAGACGGTCTGAAAATAGGCTTTGGCGGTGGCAAAATCTTCTAAGAGCGCGTAATTGAGGCCCAATTCATGGAGGACATCCATGTACTCAGGATCCAAGCTCTGCGCTTCCTCCAAGTAGAAGATGGCTTTTTCATAATTGCCCAGGAGGCGATGCGCCACGGCCATGGCGTAGATGAGCCGAGGATTGGTGCCTTCGCTTTGGCGCAATTCGTTGAAGGAGACCAGGGCCTGGGCCGGATCCTCAGCCAAAAGCTCATAGGCGCGCTCTGCTTTTTGATTGCGCTCGAGCATTTCCAAGAGCCCGGTGACTTCGTCGGTGGCTTCTCCGCCCAAGGACAGATACTCCCGCAGGTCTCGAAGCGCCTTCTCATCCTCCCCTCGTTGATGAAAGAGCGAGCCGCAGATCAGCCATCCCATGGGATTTTGATTGGCTTTCGCTTTTTCCGCCAAAGCCAAAACCTCATCGCCGTATTCCTCTGAGGAGAGCACCAGATCCTCGCCAATGGACAACAAGAGCGTTTCAGTAGCTTTAGAAGGGAGGGCGTCGCAAAGCCCCTTCAAGAGTAAAAAGGCATCCTTGGTGGACTCTCCGGCCTCCTCGGCCAAAAGCATTTTGACTTGATGCTTGATGTGCCCCTCTGCATCTGGGAAGCCTTTAAGCATCGCCCGATAATCCGAGGCATAAGTGAACTGGGGATCCGCCCCTAAGGCCAGGGCCGCCCCGGAAATAAACTCAGTGACGGGCAAATCCTTGGGAACGCGCCCATTTTGAATCTCCTCCACCAAAAAAGAGGGGGCGATGGGGACATACAATGGCCCCTTCGCCTGACCCAGAGAGGGCGCTTGGAATAATTCGGCCGCCTTATCGCGATTGAGCTCTAAGAACAGCAGTCGGTTGAGTCGTTGATTGAGTTGCATGAAGGTACTCCTTTATAGATGCTTCGGCCAAGTGGTGCGCCATGGCGTCATAAGACGAGGAAAAAGCAGTCCTTTGCGGCTCCTTTTGTTATTCTTCGAAGGAGCGCTGGACCCAGCCGTCCATGACGCCTCGAAAGCGCTCCATGGCCTGATGAGCCTCTGGCGCGTTTGCAGCACGCACCGCAAGATAGGCTTTCATTTTGGGCTCCGTGCCCGAGGGGCGAATGACAAACCACGAGTCGTCCGCCAGCATGAATTTAATTACGTTGGATTGGGGGAGGGTCAAAAGATGCTCCGTGCCGTCCAAGCGATGCTCACGGCTGGTCCAAAAATCCTGCTTGATCAGCACAGGAACCCCATCCACTTCTTTTAGATCCAATCCGCGGAAAAAGTCCAAAGAGCGCCGAATCTCTTCGGCACCGGCGCGACCGCCGCGGGCGTAGGATTCTGTGACTTCCTCATAGGTGCCGTAGGTGGCATACACTTCCATTAGGGCATCGTAAAGCGTCATATTCCGGCTCTTATAGTAGAGCGCCATTTCCGCCACCAGCATGGCGGTGACCACCGCGTCCTTATCCCGGGTGAAGGTCCCGGCCGAGTAGCCAAAGGATTCTTCAAAGCCAAAAATAAATTCGTAGCTGCCTTCTTGTAAGAATTCTTCGATTTTCTCACCGATGTATTTAAATCCTGTGAGAACATTAAAGAGCGTGACGCCGTAATGGTCGCAGATTTTTTGCACGCTTTCCGTGGAGACGATGGTCTTAATCACTGCGGCGTTTTTCGGCAACCGCCCCTCTTGCTTTAAGGCAAGAAGCATATAATGGGTCAACAGCATGCCGGTTTGGTTGCCCGACAAAACGCGCATGGCGCCGCTGGCGTCCTGCACCAAAACGCCCAAGCGGTCGGCATCAGGATCCGTGCCAAAAATGAGATCCGCATCGATGGATCGATTCATCTCCAAGGCCAGGGCAAAGACGCTCGGGTCTTCCGGATTGGGATAGGGCGCCGTGGGGAACTGCCCATCGGGCCGCTCTTGCTCGGGAACCACGTACACTTTTTCATAGCCCTGCTCTTTTAAAATGGTGCGCACGGGGACGTTGCCGGTTCCGTGCAACGGCGTATAAATGATTTTCAAATCCTTGGCGTGCTGGGCAATAAGATCCCGCTTCACCGACAAGGTTTTAATGGATTCATAATAGGCTCGATCCACGTCCTCGCCAATGAGGATGATTTGCCCTGTGGCGATGGCGGCCTCGTAATTCATCGCCGGTAGATCTGCATAGGAGTGAATTCCCTGAATCTTCGCGAAAATCTCCGCCGCTTCTTCGTCGGTGACCTGTCCGCCGTAGCCCGAGTAGACTTTGTAGCCGTTGTACTGCTTGGGGTTATGGGAGGCGGTGATGACGATGCCGCCATCCGCTTCTAAGTGCCGCACGGCAAAGGACAACAAGGGTACGGGCCGTAACTCTCGGAACAAATAGACCGTGTGCCCTTCTTGGGCTAAAATTCTTGCCGCCAAACGAGCAAATTCGGGAGATTTGATGCGGCAGTCGTAGGCGATGACGACCTTCGCCCGTCCGTAATTCTGGCTTAAATATCGGGCATAGCCCAACGTGGCCTTCCCCACCGTATGCTCATTCATTCGGTTGGTGCCCGCGCCTAAAACTCCTCGTAAACCCGCCGTTCCAAAGGATAATTCCTGATAAAAGCGGTCTTCGATCTCCCGTTCGTCCGTAAGGGCTTTCAATTCCTTGCGGTACTCCGGCAAAATGGCTTCATCGTTGAGCCATTGACGGTAGACTTCTTGATAATCCATAGCGGATCCTCCTTTATAAAGGGCGCCTTGCGCGAACACCCCATCTCATTTTATTATACATGCAATCGGGTCCATCCCTGCGGGAAAAATGAAAAAACACCGGCGGCGCGGGGGGCTTAGCGAAAAAGCTGGCTGCGTTCATTGAATCTGCGCAGTGTTTATACTAGAATAAAAAGTGTTTCTCCATTTAGAGGAACCGGCTAAAAAATCTCTTCTTGGGCCATACCAAAGATAAACCCTGCCCTTGCCCAAGCCTCGCCTTCGAGGGACAGTGCAGCACTAAAGATTACAGGAAGGACGGTGGCAGTTCATTGTATAAACTGAACCAGAATGAAACACCTCTTTTCGATGCCTTGATGGAATATGTGGATCGGGATACGATCCCTTTCCACGTTCCCGGTCATAAAAGGGGCCACGGCGTCGATGCCAAATTCAAACAATTCATGGGGGAGAACCCCTTTCAGATCGATGTGACGGTGTTCAAACTGGTGGATTCCCTGCACCATCCCACCGGCCCCATCAAAGAAGCCCAAGCCCTTGCGGCGGACGCCTATGGGGCGGATGCTTCCTTTTTTTCCATTCATGGAACCTCTGGCGCCATTCAGGCCATGATCATGAGCGTCGTCAACGCCGGGGAAACCATTATCGTCCCGCGAAACGTTCATAAATCCGTGACGGCTGGAATTATTCTCTCGGGCGCCACGCCAGTTTATATGCAGCCGGAGCTTGATAAGAACCTTGGGATTGCCAATGGGGTTTTGCCAGAGACTGTGGAGGCGACCCTCAAGGAAAACCCCCACGCCCGGGCGGTCTTAATCATCAACCCCACCTATTACGGCGTGGCTACGGACCTGAAGCGGATTGCCGAAATCGTGCATTCCTACGACATTCCCCTCATTGTCGATGAGGCCCACGGACCGCACCTGAAGTTCAGCGATCAGCTGCCCCTTTCCGCCATGGAGGCGGGAGCCGATCTTTGCGCCCAATCCACTCATAAAATCATCGGGGCCATGACTCAATGCTCCTTGCTCCACGTCCGCACCAAATACGTGGATGTGTCCCGGGTTCAGCAGATCATGAACCTTTTGCAGACCACCTCTCCCTCCTACCCCCTCATGGCCTCCTTGGATACGGCACGCCGTCAGATCGCCCTGCACGGGAAGGAGCTCCTCGCCTACGCCATTGATCTTGCAGAATACGTTCGGGAGAAAATCAATGAAATCCCCGGCTTTTATTGCTACGGCAAGGAGCTCTTGAACCGGCCCGGTGTTTTTGCCATCGATCCCACGAAAATCTGCATCACCTGCCGAGATTTGGGCATCACGGGCTTTGACCTGGATATGATCCTCTCCAATAAATACCACATCCAAATGGAGCTCTCGGACCTCTACAACGTCTTAGCGGTGGGAAGCTTCGGCGACACCAAAGAACATATGGATCAGCTGTTGGCGGCTCTTTGGGAAATCAGTGAAGAGTACATGAATAAGAGCTCGCGAAAAGCAGACTTTTTGGATATTCCGCCCATTCCCAAGCAGGTCCTGATTCCCCGGGAAGCCTTTAATGGGCAAAAAACCTCGGTGCCTCTCTCCGATTCCATTGGCGAAGTTTCGGGTGAATTCCTCATGGCCTATCCCCCCGGCATTCCGGTGCTTTGCCCTGGCGAAGTCATTACCGAGGAAATTGTTCAGTACGTGGAAGATCTCAAAAAAACCGGGCTCTACGTACAAGGGACGGAAGATCCCAGAGTCGAAAACATCCAAGTGGTGCTTTAGCGCCCACCATAAACGCTTGATCCCACGGCCGGCCCTCCCAATTTTGCGGAAGGTCGGCCGTGGTTTTTTGATTTTGATCCGACGAAACGTCCCTTTTGGAAATGGGGACTTCTGCTATTGGATTAAGAAGACTTCAAAGGATCCAAAGAATGGATCCTCGAAAAAAAAGGAAGATCCTCCCATGCGAGGGACCGTATGCTATAATATGTATAGAACATACGTTCTTAGTCAAAGGGACCCTACCCCCGCATCGGAGGAATCGACCATGAACTTTACCGACAAAGTCACCATCTTAGCGGAATCCGCCAAATACGACGCCTCCTGCTCCTCTTCCGGATCGATGCGAAAAAAAGGCGGTCCGGGGCTTGGTAGCGCGGCGCCTGCAGGGATCTGTCATACCTTTTCCTCGGACGGACGCTGCATATCCCTTTTAAAAATCCTACTCACCAACGCTTGTCGCTACGATTGTCACTACTGCGTCAACCGATGCAGCAACGACATCCCGCGGGCTCGCCTAACGCCGCAAGAGGTAGCGGATCTCACCATGGCCTTTTACCGGAGAAATTACATTGAAGGGCTGTTTTTAAGCTCCGGCATTCCCGTCTCCCCCGATCAAACCATGATGGACCTCATCCAATGCGCAAAGCTTTTGCGCACCGTGCATCACTTTCAAGGGTACATTCATTTAAAGGCCATTCCCGGGGCCGATCCTCTCTTGATCCAGGAAGCCGGCATGTACTGCGACCGCCTAAGCGTCAACATCGAACTGCCCTCTGAGGAGAGCTTCCCGATCCTCACCCCACAAAAACGCATGGCCGATGTGACGGGCCCCATGGGCACCATCGCCTCGGCCATCCGGCACCAGACCAAGGGACCCTTAGCCCTCAAAGGGGCTTCCTTCGCGCCAGCAGGTCAAAGCACGCAGCTGATCGTGGGGGCTACGGCTGATTCCGATCACCGGATTCTGCTTTTAGCGCAGTCCCTCTACAGCCGCTACCAGCTCAAACGGGTGTATTATTCAGCGTACATGCCCGTCAACCAAGGGCCAACCCTTCCAGAGCTCATTGCCCCACCCCTTTTACGGGAGCATCGGATCTATCAAGCCGACTGGCTGTTGCGCTTTTACGGGTTTTCCGCTCAAGAACTGTTGAACGAGGGAGAGAACTTTGAAGAGGAATGGGATCCGAAAACCACCTGGGCCCTGCGCCATCCAGAATTTTTCCCTGTGGAAATCCAGCGAGCCCCCAAGCGCGACCTTTTAAGAGTTCCAGGCATCGGCGTCCAGTCCGCCCTACGCATCATCAAAGCTCGCGCCCACGGGTCCCTAGAGGCCGCCTGCCTCAAAAAAATGGGCATTGTGATGAAGCGCGCGTGCCATTTCATCACCTGCGGTGGAAAGGCGCTAGCCCCCACCGGCTTTGACCCATTGCGCATCCGAAGCGCTCTCTCCCCCGGGCCCAAAATTCAGCAGCTGAGTTTTTTCGACGATGAACTCAAAGCCCTCGCCGAAGAAACCTTTTTAAAGCAGCCCGACGCCCTTTGGGGCTGGCGAGAAGAAGATGTCTGTCGGGCCCTACAACAAAACGCAGCACAGCAGGCCCTTTTACAGGAAGAGCGCACTCGGCCCTTGGGAGGTTTTTAGCCATGATCTATGTCGTTGAAAACTCCATGGAAGGCTTTTTCACAGCCCTATATCATCACTTGAAAATCGAGCCCTGCGAAGGGATCCTTCGGGAACAAGACGCGAGGGCCTCTCTTTTGGAGGCGCCCAAAGCCCTCCCTAGCGATAATGCCCTCGCCCGCCGCGTCAGAGAAGGGCTTCGGGAAAAGCTCGGAAGCAAAGAACGATCCTTGATGAACTATCTTTTGCTTTATAACGATTCGCAAAGCTTCACCTGGGCCTTGCAGGTGACACTTTTTGCCCTCTCCTACGGCCCTGGGGCCGCGGATGTGTTGCAGCACCCCGCAGTTCTTCGGGCCACAAAATGCCAACAAGCCGTGCGCAAGGAAGCCCACCGTATGAAGGGATTTTTACGCTTTCAATGTGTGGAGCAGGTGATGATTGCCGTCATGGAGCCCGACCACGACATCTTGGAGCTCTTAGCGCCCCATTTTCGTCAACGCATGGACCATCACCCCTATCTGATTGTGGACGCCAAACGTCAAAAGGCACTTCTGATCCAAGATCAGAAGTGCCTGGTGCAAAAAAACGTGCGTCTGCCCGATGGCTTGCAACAAGAAGATCCCTATGAAGCCCTGTGGCGCTCTTATGTGGATCATTTGGCCATCGTCTCTCGACGGAACCCCAAAGCACAGGACCGCCTGGTTCCTCGAAGGTATCGGGGGCACATGACGGAGTTTCAATAGGCGTTAGGCTTTTTTGCGGCTGACCAAGGCGCCCAATAAAATGGAGTAAAGCTTCGCCTCTGCCGTATCCGCCCGAGAAACCAAAAGAATGGGCACGCGAGCCCCCATGATGATGCCGGCGTTGACGGCTCCGGCAAAATAGCTAAGGGATTTGCCGAGCATGTTGCCCGCCTCAATGCTCGGCACGAGAAGCACGTCCGCATCCCCGACCACTTCGCCGGTGAGGCCCTTATGCTTTGCCGCTTCCTTGGAAATGGCGTTGTCCAGGGCAAGGGGGCCTTGCAGGATGCAGCCGGACAATTCGCCGCTTTGCTGCGCCAAAACAAGATCCCGCGCGTCGAGGGTGCAGGGCATTTTCTCATTGACCTTTTCCACGGCGCAAAGCGCTGCGACCTTGGGTCGTTCAATACCCAGACAATGCCCCACGGCCACGGCGTTCTTCACGAGTTCCTTTTTCTGCTCCAGGGTGGGATAGGCGACCATGCCGCCATCCGTGGTCAAAAGAAGCTTATGGTAGGTGGGCACATCGTAGATCATGACGTGGGAGAGTACCGGGGACTGACGCAGGGTGAATTCCTTATTGAGGACCTGCTTTAATAAGGTTTTGGTTTCCAAGAGCCCTTTAAGGATCATGTCCGCCCGTCCTTCCGATGCCGCGCGGCACGCTTCGTGGGCGGCCATTTCCGCACTCTCGCAGCCAACAACCTCCACCCCCTCTTCATCGCCCAAAAGGGCGCGGATCTTCTCGGCCTCGCCAAAAAGAAGGGGTTGGACTAAGCCTAGTTTTTTGGCGCGCAGCACCGCTTCAATGACGGCCTCGTCCTCTGCAGCGGCCACCGCAAGGACGGCCGGCTGCGCCAAAGACACCTCTTTCAACTGTTCCAATCGTGTAATCATCTCATTCTCCTTTTCCGCATGATGGGATGCTCGGGCAGCGTCTTGGACAGAAAGTTCTCGAAAGAATTCAGGCAATTCTTCCTCTGAATACACTTTGATTCCTTCGGCCCGAAGAAGCTCGGTGAAAACCCCTGCCCCGGGGATCCGTTGCCCACAAAATCGTCCGTCGTATCGTTCATGGACGCCACAGGACGGGCTGCGCTCCTTCAAAAGAACGGTGGTGACGCCCTGCGCCTGGCAAAGGTGCAGGGCTTTTTGAGCCCCTTCCTTGAAGGCTGCTGTGACGTCTTGGCCCTCCTTGGTTTTGACGCAACCGCTGCAGGTTCGTTCCGCAGGCGCTCGAGGAATGGGTAAGCCGCCCAAGACCTCAGGGCAAAGTGGCAAGACCTCTTCTGCGGCCAACCCCTCCATAAGCTGGGGAATGCCCTTTTCTTGACCATCATAACGCACTTTGTGCCCCAAAAGACAGGCCGAAACGGCAATTTTTTTCATAAGGTTCTCCCTAATTTCCCTGAGGGTCTATTTCAATTCGGCAATGGTGACGCCTGCGCCCCCTTCGCCATAGGCGCCAGGTCGTTTGGCGCGCACATGGGGATGCTTGTTGAGCAGCCCGTTGATGCGATTTTTCAACACGCCCGTGCCCACGCCATGGATGATGGTTACTTCACTGAGCCCGCCCATGGCGGCCTCATCCAAATACTGGTCCGTACGATAGGCGGCCTCTTCGGCGTCCAATCCTCGAAGATCCAACGAAGAGGGCACGCTGCGAAGGTTTAAGGAGACCGAGCGAGGGGGATTTTTCTTTGGGGCGCCCGCCTCCTTTTTTAAGGGCAAAAGGTCCCGAAGATTTGCGTTGATCTTCATGATGCCCGCCTGAACCTGTAGATCCCCCTTCTCATCGGGTAGGGTCAGCACGCTGACGGTCTTTGCAATGGTCCGATGATGGTATTCTTTGCCCAAGCGGATGCTTTTTTTGATGCTTTGATCCTCGGGCTCATTGGCCTCTTTGGCTTTTTCTTCGGCGTCGATGAGGGCCAAAGTGTCGCGCAGGCTTTGCCGGTTTTTCTCCAGTTCTTGGCGTAAGGAGCCATGATAGCCCTGGTTTTCAATGCGGCGCAGGCTCTTTAAGATGTCGTCGGCTTCCTCTTTGACGTTGCGTAGGAGCCCGCGCGCCTCGCGCCGAGCATCTTCAAGCTCTTTTTCCCTTAGGGCGTCCACACCGGCGAGCTTTTTTTCCAGCTCCTCTTTTTGCCTCTCCAAGCTGCGGCGCAGGGCGTCCGCTTTTTGTGCATCCGTACGCGCTCGCTGATTGGAGGTTTCAAGGTTCTCCAAAAGATCTTCAAAGCGCAGGGAATCCTCGGTCAAATACGTACGGGCCTCTTCGATGATCTCCAAGGACAAGCCCAAACGCTGACTGATGAGAAATGCGTTGGATTTTCCCGGGACCCCAATGAGCAGGCGATACGTAGGGCGCAGGGAGTGCACATCAAATTCCACGGAGGCGTTTTCCACGCCCGAAGTGCGTAGGGCATAGGCTTTAAGCTCCGAATAGTGCGTGGTGGCGATAACCCGACTGCCTCTTTGTTTCAGCGTTTCCAAAAGGGCCATGGCGAGCGCTGCGCCCTCTGTGGGGTCGGTGCCCGCCCCCAATTCGTCAAAGAGCACCAGGGAGGAGTCATCGGCTCCCTTCATGATCTCTACGATGTTGGTCATGTGGCTGGAGAAAGTGGATAAACTTTGCTCGATGCTCTGCTCATCTCCGATGTCTGCATATACTTCCCGGAAAAAGGAAATGTGCGATCCTTCATTAACGGGAATGGGCACCCCGGAGAGCGCCATGACGTGGAGAAGGCCCACGGTCTTCAAGGTCACGGTCTTGCCCCCGGTGTTGGGTCCGGTGATGACGAGGGAGGTAAAGTCCTCGCCCAGCCAGATGGTGGAAGGAACGGCTTTTTTGGGCGGCAGCAGCGGGTGTCGGGCGCTTATTAGATGAAAGGTGCCGTCCTCTTGAATCAAGGGGCTCACGGCAAAAAGCTGTGCAGCGTATTTGGCTCGAGCGAAGATCGAATCCAATTCGTAGATGATCTGCGCATCTCGGGCCACTGCCGGATGATGGGCGGTGACTTTGGCCGAAAGCTCCCGAAGAATCCGTTGGATCTCCGATGCTTCCTTGAGCATCAGCTCGCGAATTTCATTGTTGAGCTGCACAAGGCTCATGGGCTCGATGTAGACCGTTTGTCCGGAGGCGGACTGATCGTGCACGAGCCCCGGGACCTGGCCTTTATGCTCCGCCTTCACTGGGATGACGTAACGGTCGCCCCGCACGGTATAGAGGGCTTCTTGAAGGTATTTGGCGTTGCTTCGCACCAAGCCCTGGATCTTTTCCTTCACAGAGCCGCTTTTTTCCTTCAGCGCTTTTCGGATGCCGTAGAGCTGCATGGAGGCCCGATCGGCGATTTCTTCTTCGCTGAGAATCGCCTGGGCAATGTCTTCTTCCAGGCGCGGCAGGGGCGTGATGCCCTGCAAAAGATTCGTCAAGGCGGACACATCGCCCTCCTCCAAGCTACCGTAGCGCAGGAAAAGCCGCGCCGAGCGCAGAAGGTTTCCGATGTGCAGCAGCCCCTTGGGGTTGAGGGTTCCCCCTTTTTGGGCTCGAAGGAGTTCCTCTCGGGCATCGTAGACGCCTTCAAAGGGTGGGGCGCCTTTAGCCGAAAGCAACCGACCCGCAGCATCCACTTCGCGCAGCGCACGGGCGGCTTCTTGTGGGGTATCAAAAGGCGTCAGCGCTTCGACTTTCTCTGCGCCCGCCGAGCACACAGCCCTTTTTTTGATCTCTTCTTTGATTTTATTAAATTCCAGTTTGTCAATGCTTTTGCTATTCATGGGGTATTCCTTTGGATGTTGGTCCGTTCGGGAAGGGACAAGAATCGGTTGCGTGCGTTTTTGGGTTACTCCACCCCGCGGCGATGATGGCCTCTCGTGGCGTCCGCCACGGGCAGGGCCGTTTGGTTCACTAACGCCAAAACCACTGCCTTAACTTGCGTGGAATCCTCTAAGGTCAAATCGGCGCGAAAATGGCGGAATCCGGCCCGCTGAAGCGCCTTTTGTTGATCCAGATTGTTTTTGATCTTGCCGTTCAAGATCGTGGTGCGGCAAAACTGATCCGGCAAAATCGGGAATGCTTCTCCGGAGGCATCTTTTAAGGCATAGCCTTTTTGCCGGCACGGAGCAGAGCAATCGGCTTCATGAGATCGGCCGCCGGCCGTTGCCCCCACCGCGCAGTATTCCGAATACATCATTTCACTGCGCCCATAAAGCGTGGGGACATAAAATTCTGGAGTCGCCAAGGCAATAAGTTCCTTGGCGTTGAGTTCCTCAGAGGGAGCCGCCGCATCCAAAATGGGATAAAGGAGGCGGCCGAAGCTGTTCAATAAATTAAGCTTCGTGTCCCCCAAAAGGAGGCACTGGGGCAAGGCGCCGGACGCCATGCGAGCGAAGACCCCATAGTTATCGGTGATCACCGCCTGCAGGCCCTTACGGGCGCCCAAGGCCTTCATGACTGAGGGCAACTCTTTTTTGAGGATTTGGGGCAACCGTACGCCGTAGGCATATCCTTGGGCATCCAGTCGCTTTGCGTCCTGTATGGTTAAAAACTCCGGGCCCTGATACCAAAGAGCAAGCACCGGCAACACCTTTTGGGCGATGCGCGGCTCTTCTTCCAAGAGCTCTTGAAAGGCGGCCCAGTGGCTTTTTCGGCAAAGCGTCACCACATAGGGACGATCCAAAGGTCTCGCCGTCCGACTGGAAGGAGCGGTCCGGGACGTCTGTTGCCACATTTTTTGAGGCAGAGCGATCTCTTGTCGTTGGGGGTGGATGAGCGCTTCTTCCATCTGGGCTAACAGCTCTCGACGCAGGGCGTTGATGGCGGATATGGGCAAAAATCCTTCCGCGTAGGTTACGTCCAAGGATTCGATGCGAAAAGGCGTGCCTCCGCTTTTTTTGAGGCTTTTTTCCAGGCGGAGGGCGGAAACCGGCGCCTCCTTGGCCTCCTCCACCTTGGGGCCCCGAAGGGTTTTTTGGATTTTTCCCGATTGGGCGCTCAGCGTCAGCGCTTTGCCAGGCATAAACCGAGCGCGAAGGGTCAGCGGCCAAGCGCCCTGGGCGCTCGTGGCAAGCTTGCCTTGGATGCTGCGTAAAAGGGCCGAATCGCTGGTTTTCATCAGGAAATCCCCTTCCCGGTATTGATGGGGGAAGAGTTCACAGACTTGTCCTTCCAAAGCTTGGGCGACTTCTTGCCCCTTGGTTTTGATCTTGGTGACGATGAAGCCTTCCTCCCCGGCCCGCAGGCCATCTCCTAAGGCCAATGGGGCTTCCAGGCGGATCTGGCCGTCTTTGATACGCCCTAGGGCGATGCCGGTGTTTTTCGGCGAACGGTAAGCCATCAAATCGGCCCCCTCATTGCCCAACAAGAATCCGGAGGTAAAGCCTTCCCGGTTGAAGATCTGGCGGATTCCCTCGAGGCTTGAGGGGTGCCCTAAAAGAGCGGAGCGATACTGGTGCACGGTCTCATAGACGTATTCGGGTCGCTTCATGCGCCCTTCTATTTTTAGGGACGAGACCCCGGTGTCCACCAAATCCTTGAGAAAATTTAAGGAAGCTAAATCCTTGGGGCTCATGAGGTAGCCCGAAGCCACCCGCTGTCCTTGTTCATCGATCAAATCATACGGCAAGCGGCAGTTTTGTGCGCAGCGACCTCGGTTGCCCGACCGACCGCCTAAAAGGCTGGACATCAAGCATTTCCCAGAGTAGCTGATGCATAGAGCACCATGAATGAACACCTCGGTTTCCGCTTCTTTGGAGATGGCGCGGATCTCCTCCAAGGAGAGTTCTCGGGCGAGCACCACGCGGCTGATGCCTTTTTTCGTCAGGTACCGGGCGCCCTCCTTGTTGTGCACCGTCATCTGCGTGGACGCGTGGAGTTCCACCTCCGGATGATGGGTGGTGAGCAGGTACACCAAGGCCGGATCTTGGATGATGATGGCGTCCACTCCGAGATTCCAGACCCTTAGAGCGTAAGCATAGGCCTCTTGGAGTTCCTCATCCTTTAAAAGCGTATTGAGGGTGAGGTAGACCTTACAACCGCAGCGGTGGCCGCGGCGGATGGCTTCCGCCAAGTCCTCGTCGGTGAAGTTTTGCGCATAAGCCCGGGCCGAAAATTTGGGACCGCCCAGATAGACGGCATCGGCCCCAGCGCAAAGCGCCGCTTCCATGGCCTGAAGATCCCCGGCAGGACTGAGTAATTCTATGGATTTCATGCTTCTTCCTCTCCAAAAGCCCCAAAAATCGCTCTTTTGTGGGGTCTTCATTGTTTCCTTTGTGGCTTCCCTAGAAAAAAGATGCCTGCAAGATCCCATGCTTTGATGGTCCGCGGCATCCTTTCCCGGGATGATGGAACACGTGGCTCCCATTATAGGGGCTTTGTGCCCTCCTTTTTGTCCTTGATGGTATTCATCTGTGTCTCAAAGAGCTTATTTTGAAGCTCCACCACTTTGTATTTATAGGACTGCAGTTCAAATTTCAATTCTTTGTTGATCTTTGACAGGCCTTCGTTGTCGCTGCGATATTCCTTGACGGATTCGGTAAGAATCCCAATTTCGGAACGTACCTTTTGCAGATCTTCTTCTTTTTTGAGGGCCAGCGCCTCTTCTTTTTTAGCCTGGCGGGACAGTTCTTCGTCCTTTTGCCGCAGCGCCTCTTCCAGGGTACGGATCTCTTCTTCCAAGTCCCGCATGCGCTGCTCTTGATCCTGCAGGTGCGTCTTTTGTACCTGCGCTTCTTGGGCCCGCTTCATCTGTTCATCCACCAGATTGCAAGAGGTTAAGATGGCTGCGGTGGAAATATTCAGCTTGCGGTTGGACCGCATCATGGTCCGGAGCAATTGATCCACCGTATCCCCGATGGTCCGCATGTGCTCTTCGGATTCCTCTCCCATTAGGGTATAATCCAGCCCTTGAATGTTCACCGTCACCTTTTTCATGTCCACTATCCTCCTGACTTTCTCCAAGGACTGTTGGGGGATCGGCTCCCCAAACCCCCTCGTCCGCCCACTCTCGCGCAAAGATGTGATACTATCATACACCAGGCGGGCGTCCTCTTTCAATGAATGCGTTGCAAAGGATTTATTTGGCGCCAAACAGATAGGGAATCATGGGCAGGAAAAAGAGAATGACGCCCTCAATAATCAGGAGCGTGGCAAAGGAGACATGGGTACGCACATCTTCCAGATCCTTGTTTTGAAACTGCACGGCGTCCATGTGCTTACGCACTTCCATGGCTTGCCAGGTGGCGTCCTTGGTGCGCAGGCCGTTGCGCCCCATAAAGGTAATAAAGGCTAAAATCATCAAAGCAAATCCGGTGAGGCTCACCATCTCCCCCAGCCGGTCCCACCCTTTTAAGGACCACGTCAGCAGCAAAAAAACTGCAGCATTAGCCGCCTGAAGGATCAAGAAAGCCCGAAGGCGCGGTCTATTTTTCACAAATGAACTCCTTTCCCAAACGGGGGAGGCCTGCCATTTTGGGGCACACGCAATCCCCTGCCCAAAAACGGAGGCTCTTTTCTCTTATTATACCTATTTTTGGGGGAAGCGGGGGCTCTTTGAGGAAGAGTTGCTTTGACCGAGGATCCCTTTTTCTTGGAAGGCTTCGGGCGTTGACGAAGCGCCTTTTTTTTCTTATGATAATGAAGAATGATGTTGAAGAGGCCGAGTAAGGCGCCCCATGAACCTTCTTTCCAGAGAGATGCGCCCCTTGGGCTGAAAGGCGCATCAAGAACAGGGCCGTCTGAAGATTCACCCTTGGAGTCGCTGAAAAAGAAAGCAATTTCTTTTGGCCGGTCCCCGCCGTTATTGGGAAAAGTGGCAAAAGGCATCCTTTTGCAAGTTGGGTGGTACCGCGTTCAATCGTCCCATGGAGTAATTCCATGGGATTTTTTAAATGGAAAAAAGGAGACGACATGCTAAAGCAATTGGAACAATTGAAGGAAGAGGCTCTGGCCCGCATCCAGAGCGCCAAGACCCTGGAAGAGCTCAATGGGGCCCGCACCTCCGTGCTGGGCAAAAAAGGACCCTTAACGGAAATCTTAAAAGGAATGGGCAAACTCTCCCCCACGGAGCGAAAAGAGACCGGGCGGGTGGCCAACGAAGTCAAGGAGCATCTCTTGGCCGCCCTCACCGCTCGAGAAGAAGACCTCATTGCCCAAGGTTCGGTCCTAGACTATTCCCTGGATCCCACGAGGCCCGGCGCTCGTCGACGCCTGGGGGGATTACACCCCATCACGCAAATGTGCTATGACCTCAACGATGCCTTCCAAAGCATGGGGTTTGAAATCTATGAGGAACCGGAGATCACCTCCGAAGCCTTCGCTTTTGATCGCTTGAATTTCCCCGCCGCTCATCCGGCCCGGGAATCCATGGACACCTACTGGCTCAGCGGCCCACCCGAGGCGAGTGCTGAGGAAAAGCTCTGCCTTCGCCCGCATCTGACGGGTGGCAGCGTGCGCTATCTCCTAGAACACGGCGCTCCGGCCCGCTTTGTCTACCCAGGTCGCGTCTACCGTAATGAAAACACCGATGCTCGCCACGAGCGCGCCTTCTTCCAATATGAAGCCCTTATTGTGGATCGGGATTTTTCCTTTGCCCAAGGACAACTCTTAATCAAGACCGTGCTCGAGACCGTATTCGGCATTGAAGTGGACATTCGCATGCGGGCGGGCTTTTTCCCCTTTGTGGAACCGGGCTTTGAGATCGACATGAAATGCCTCGTCTGTCAAGGCAAAGGCTGCAAGGTTTGCAAAAATGTGGGCTGGATTGAGGTTATGCCCGGAGGCACCCCCCATCCCAACGTGTTAAAAAGTGCGGGTCTAGACCCTGCGCTCTGGTCCGGTTTTTACATCAACATCGGCTTGGACCGCTTGGTCATGATGCGCTATGGCGTCGATGACGTGCGCCTATTCCACTCGACGGACCTTCGGTTCCTCAGTCAATTCAAGTAGGAGGAAGACAACATGCTGATATCAATGAACTGGATTCGGGAGTATGTTTCACTGCCGGACCATTTAACTATGGACAAGCTGGCCCATGATTTAACCTTGCGCACCGTGGAGATCGAAGGGGCAAAGAATCCGGCCGAAGCGTTGGAACACATCGTCGTCGGACGGATCCTTCGGGTAGCCCCCCATCCCGCTGCAGACCGACTGCGCCTAGCAACCACCGAAGTGGGCCTGGAGCATCCCGTGCAGATTGTCTGCGGCGGCATCAACCTTAGACCAGAGCAAAAGGTGGTCGTGGCCTTGCCCGGAGCGAAGGTGCGCTGGCACGGTGAAGGAGCCCCCGTCGTCATCCAACCAGGCAAGCTTCGTGGCGAAGCCTCCTACGGCATGATTTGCGGCTCCGATGAAGTGGGGCTTGAGGAACTGTTTCCAGCAAAGCAAGAGGGAGAAATCATGGATCTATCCTCCCTGGACGTGCCCGCCGGAATGCCACTGGGCGACGCTCTTGGCCTAAACGACGTGATCCTTGAAGTGGACAATAAATCCATGACCCACCGGCCCGACCTTTGGGGCCACTACGGATTGGCCCGGGAGCTCTCGGCGATCTATCACGCCCCCCTGGCCCTCCTACCCGCCTTTGAAGCGCCCAAAGAGGTCCTTTTACGCCCCATTGAGGTGGAAGACGCTGCGGATTGTCCCCGCTATACCTTGACTCAAGTGGATCAAGTCAGCGTAGCCCCCTCGCCCCTCTGGCTCCAGATCCGTCTTTTCAGCGTCGGCGTTCGCCCCATCAACAATGTAGTGGATTTGACCAATTACGCCATGCTGACCACTGGCGAGCCCTGTCATGCCTTTGATGCGGATTCTCTGACGGGTGGCCTTTGCATCCGTCGGGCCCAAAACGACGAAGAGCTCGTCTTGCTCGACGGATCCCAAGTCTCCCTCACCCGGGAGGATTTGGTCATTGCCGATGAGAAAGGCGCCGTCGCCTTGGCGGGCGTCATGGGCGGCAAAGCCGATTCCGTGCACCCCAAAACGGGAACGATCCTTTTGGAGGCGGCCTCTTTTGACCCCTCCCTCATCCGGCGCACCACCAAAAAGCACGCGCTGCGCACGGAGGCCTCCATGCGCTTTGAAAAAGGCCTCAACACCCAAAGAGTGGAGGAAACCTTGGGGGTCTTTCAGGCCATGGCCCGCACCCTATTGCCCGGATGCGTCTTCACCTCCTATCAAGACGTGGCCCAGGCGGCTACCCCAACGCCCAGCGTTCGCGTAACGCAAGACTTTTTGTCCCGGCGCCTTGGCCGTGAACTATCCCTTCAAGACCTCATGCAATCCCTCTCGCCTCTGGGCTTTCAGGTGGCAAAGATGGAGGACGCCTTTGACGTGCGGGTTCCCGCCTGGCGCGCCACGGGGGACGTCTCATTGCCAGAGGACCTTTTGGAGGAAGTCGCCCGCATGATCGGCTATGAAAACTTCTCCTTCCAGGCGCCTCAAGTGGAGTTGACGGGTCCTGTGCGCGCTGACGACGCCCGCTTGGACCGAAGGATCCGAGAGTATTTAGCCTTCCGCTGCGGCTTACAGGAAATCTACACCTATCCTTGGGTGCACGATCAATACATCAAAGCAGCCCAACTGCCCACAGACCATTTATGCACCTTGGCCGCGCCCCCATCCCCGGAACACGCACATCTTCGCAGCTCCCTTGTGCCCGGGCTTTTGGAGGCTTGCGACAAAAACAGCCGCTATTTTGAAGAACTCGCGATCTTTGAAGTGACCCAGGTCTTTCGATCCGACGAATGCTACAGCCCTTCGGTGCCCGAGGAGCGTCTGCCCAAACCCGAAAAGCATCTGGGCATCGCCCTGATGGGTCCAGATCCTGAAGCACTTTTTTGGCGGCTCAAAGGTATTGTGGAGGATCTGCCGCGCATCGCCATGCTCCCTCCCTTCACCTTCACGCCATATGAAAGACCCCCCTATGCCGACCGAAACGCTTGGTTGAACGTTCATACCCAGGGTGTCCCCATCGGGGACTTGAGCCTTGTGTCCTTGCAGACCCTCAACGCATCTGGAATCAAGCACGCCGCCCTCGCCATCGCTCAGATCAACCTTTCTGCTTTAAAGGCCTTCCCCTCAAGAGACAACCACTTTATCCCTCTGCCCAACTTCCCCTTGGTGTTGCAGGATCTTTCGCTTCTGGTGGAAGAGTCGGTGCAATGGGCGGATTTAAAAGCCCTCGTCGCCCCCAAGGTCCGCTCGGTGGAATTCATCGACGAATACCGCGGCAGCCAGATCCCCCAAGGCAAAAAATCCGTGACCTTGCGCGTATGGCTGGGCTCGGACGAAAAAACTTTGACCTCCAAAGAAATTGATGCGGTGATGCAGGACATTACCCAGACCATCGCCGATCGCATGGGCGCCCACCTGCGCGATCAGTAACCTTCGACCCCTTTTAAGGAGGAGTAGCCGTGTCGTTATTGCATAAACCCAGGGCCCGCTGGGCATCCGCCCTCTTAACCCTAGTTTTATTGATGAGTGGGTGTATGTCCCCCCAAGCCAAAACCACCGCCTCGCCCCCAGTCAGCGCACCGCAACAAACCGTGGAAGCCGTGGTATTGACCCCCACCCTCTTATTTTTGCCCGCTGCCGCCGACCGCCCTGCGGATCTCGTGGCGGTGAGAGGAGACGCCGTGAAGAATCTCGGCGATCCAGGCACCCTCGCCCAGGTGGTGTTTCAGGGCCCCTTCCAACTTTCTCATCCAAAGCAGGCGACGGTGCAAGAAGCCCGCGCCTTGAAAAAGCCCACCCAGCCCCTGATGTTGCCCATTCAGCAGGCCAAGGAGTTCATGGACGCTCTGGGTGATTCCGCCCGTCTCGTTGACGTGCGCACTCCCGAGGAATTTAAGGAAGGTCACCTGCCCAACGCCCTGAACGTAACAAGCGAGGAACTTAAGACCCTCTTGCCACAAAAGGTCCCGAAAAAAACACCATCTTGCTGCTGTATTGCCGTTCGGGAAACCGCTCCGCGCAAAGTGCTCGAAAAGCCCGAACCCTCGGATATTCCGTGGTGTTCGATCTGGGCGGTCTTAGCGAATATCCCGGCACCCTTCAAAACTGATCCCTCTTCAAAGACAACACGGTGGACCCCAGAAAAGGTCCCGCGTGTTGTCTTTTTTTGCGTAAAAAAAGAGCCCCGTAGGGCTCAGTAGATTCAAAGGGATGGGACGCGTCCCAGCCACTCATAGAGGAATAACGACGCTGCGATGCCAGCGTTGAGGCTTTCTGCTCCCCCGGGCATGGGGATGCGCAGGGATTGGTGCGGCAGACTCCGCAGGGCGTCGGAAACCCCCTTTCCTTCATTGCCGATGCATAGGATTGAGGCGGGCGCCGGTGCCTGAGCGCTGGGTGCTTGGGCATTGGCCAGATCCGAAAGGTAAAGGGAAAACCCCGAATCAATGAGGCTTGCAAGATCTTGGGACGTGACCCCCAAGGCCAGGGGCACGCGGAAGATGCTGCCCATGGTGGCCCTCAGCACTTTTTCTTGAAAGGGATCCGCCGTTTTGGGGCTCAATAGAATACCGGCGGCACCAAACGCGTGAGCTGAGCGGATGATGGTGCCAAGATTTCCCGGATCTTGCACTTCCTCTAAGTAGAGATATAGGCCCGGCCTTTCAATGGCTTCTTTGAGGGTGAGGCCCGGCGGCTGATGCACCTGGGCGAGAATCCCTTGGGGGTTCACGGTGGCGCAAAGAGGGTCCAAAAGTTCCTTGCGGACTTCAATCATCTGTGGGAGAGGCATCCCCAGCGCTTCCAGCGAGCGGCGCTGCGGGTCGCTGGACCAATAAATCGCTTCAATGGAGGCTCCCTGGCGCAGAGCCTCCTGAATCAAGCGCCGACCCTCTAAAAGAAACTGGCCGCTTTCTTTACGTCCTTTGCGCTCTTTTAAACGGCGCAGCTGCTTCAGACGGACGTTAGCGGGACTTGTAATGATGGGCTCCATGGCTTACAGCGCGTTTTCCATCAAGGCGATGTCTTCCGTGGCCCCGACGGCGATGATGACGGCATCCTCCGGGATGGAGTCCGACGCCTTAGGCGTTAGATTGATGTTGGTTCCCGAACGGATGGCCAAAATGGTGATGCCGTAGCGGGCGCGAAGATCCAATTCCAGCAAAGACTTGCCGGTCCAGCCTTCGGGTGCCTTAAGCTCCACCATCTGATAATTGTCGGAGAGTTCAATGAGGTCCATGAGGTTCGTCGTGACCAGGTTATGCGCCACCCGAATGCCCATGTCCTTTTCCGGCAAAATGACCTTGTCCGCGCCGATCTTTACCAATACTTTTTGGTGCAGTTCAGACTGTCCCTTGCAGATGATCTTTGAGACCCCTAAATCCTTTAAAAGCAGGGTGATCATAATGGACGCTTGAATGTTGGTGCCGATGGTGACCACCGCTACGTCGAAGTTTCGCACCCCCAAGGTTTTTAGGGCGTACTCGTCCGTGGCGTCCATCTGAACGGCATGGGTGACGTGATCGGCGATTTCCTGCACCAAGGTTTCGTCTTTATCAATGGCCAGAACATCATGGCCCAGATCGGTTAAGGTGCGAGCGACGGACATGCCAAAGCGGCCCAGTCCGACGACGATAAATTGTTTTGACATAGAAGTCCTTTCCTTTTGCGAGGGATATGTTCGCTCAAAGTAACGTGGAATAATGGTTCAACGAAGTCCGGGAGCGCGTTAAGCTAGCCGATGAGAATTTTTCCTTCCGGGTAGCGGATCTTTGCGGGTGGCTTTTGCCTCGAGAGCGCTAAAAGCACGGTGATGGGACCAACTCGCCCCAAATACATGCCGGCGCTGAGGGCGATTTTCGAGGCGGTGCCGATGCCTGGCGTAATGCCGGTGGAGAGGCCCACGGTGCCAAAGGCCGAGGTAGCCTCATAAACCATGGCCTCCAAGGAGGTGCCCTTGGTGGATTCCACAAAGCTCATAACCAAGGTGACGCCAAAGATGATGGAAAGGCCGATGACGACGACGGCAAAGGCCTTATACACCGTATCCTTATCGATGCGACGGCCAAAAACCTCGGGGTCCTTACGCCCTTTGAGCACGCAATAGGCGGTCAGGAAAAGAACGCTGAAGGAGGTGGTCTTGATGCCGCCTGCGGTGGATCCGGGCGATCCGCCAATGAACATGTAAATCATGGTCAAAAGGCGTGAGGACGGCGTCATGGATGGAATGGACAAGGTATTGAAGCCCGCCGTGCGGGGGGTCACTGAGGCAAAGAGCGCGTTGATGATCTTATTGGGGACATTCATGGGCCCAAGGGTAGCGGGATTTCTGGCCTCAAAGAGGAAAAACAGCACCCCACCGCCAAAGACCAAAAGAGCTGTGGTCCCAAGCACCAGCTTGGAATGAAACGAAAGTCGCTTGATGGATTTGATGCTCCAAAGTTCAATCCACACGGAAAAGCCCAAGCCCCCCACCACGATGAGGGCCATGATGGTGATGACGATGGCGGGGTTGTCATTGACCAAGGTCAAGCTGTTGTAATTGCCTAAAAGATCAAAGCCGGCGTTACAAAAAGCGGAGATGGAATGGAACACACCAAAGGAAATGCCTTTGCCCCACCCGTATCGAGGGACGAATTGGGTCATCAAAAGCAGCGCGCCCAAGGCCTCTACCCCTAGGGTGAAAAAGACCACATAGCGCACCATGCGAATGATTCCTTGAAGATTCATGGCGTTATAGGCTTCTCGCATCAGCAACCGATCCCGAAGACCCAGGCGTTTGCCAAGGACGATGGCCGTCAAGGTGGCGAAGGACATAAAGCCTAAGCCGCCGATCTGGATGAGCAAAAGAATAAAGCCTTGGCCCAGCGAATTCCAGTAATTCGCCGTATCCACCACGGTTAAGCCGGTGACGCACACGGCGCTGGTGGCCGTAAACAGGGCATCGATGAAGGGCGTCGCGACCCCTGTTTTTGTGACAAAGGGCGCGCAGAGAAAAAACGCCCCCAAAAGAATGGTGGCTAAAAAGCCCAGAGCCAGCACCCGTACGGGGTTCATATCCACCCGCATGAAGCGCGGGGCGCCCGGCTCTTTGCCGCCGTCCCCGGGCTCAAGGCCCGGGGTTACGGGGATTTCCAGGGACGCCAACCCCTCAAAGGGATTGGGTGAATTGGTCTTCAGCATAGTTTTCTTACCTCAAAAGGAGGAGCCGATTAAGCGTTGCGTATGGGTCGAATCTCAGAGAACAGGCCCTCACTGGCACGGATGGTGTCTTCATTGCCGTAGCAGACGAGGTAATTTTTCTCCATCAGCTCATCCAGAAGATCCGCATGGCTCATCAGCGAATCTCGGGTGGCCTCAATGGCCTCATTCATGCGCTGTTCGATGTCTGCTTCGCTGGTGGCGGAGAAGCGGCGCCCCAGGGCCAGCGCATTGATGTCCATGGCCGCCATGGGCGGATTGAATTTGGTCATGCTACCGATGATGTATTGCGTCACGTCCTCCTCATCCAAAGGCATCTGGCGAAGGAAGGCGCCGCAACCATCAAAGGTCTTCACTGTGTTGGCCAAATTGGGATCCCGGTAAGAAAAGCACGAGACGTTACCGGAGGGGTCCATGAGGATGCCCGCGCCGTATGCGCCGCCCCGAGCCCGAATGGCATTGTGCAGATAATCCTTGCTCAATATGGAGGAGAGCACCGTCAATTCGCCGGAATACGTGTACCCCATCTGCTTTAAGTTGTAGCCCTTGGCCACATACTGCACGCCGGAGGCGGAGGTGATTCCCTCTTGCTTGGGCGTGAAGTCAAAAGGAATGACGCTGGCCTCAAGTTCCCCGATGCTGGGCAGGATGGCTAAAAACCCTTGGGCCAAGCGCAGGGCTTTTGAGCGGTGTTCTTCATCGCTGGTCAAGGAGACCACAACATCCCCTTGAGCAAAGATCTTCTTTGCCACGCGCACCAGGTCCTCTTCAATGGAGAAATCCGGACGCTCGAGATTTTTTAGCATGCGGTTGAGGTGATCGTAGAAGGCCACACCCAAGAGTTCCTCTTGGTAACGGCTCCCCGGGGAGAAGAAGGAAGAGACCCTGCGCATGGCCAGATCATGGCCGCTGTAGTCAAAGCCCATCTCCATGTTCGAACGGAGCATCAATAAGGCTTCCCGAATTCTCTTCGTGCTGGAGAAATCGGTCGTATAAATCACTTGCTCCATGTATTTGGGCAGGTACTCCATTTTCTCGCTGAGCGCGGCACCGCTGACCTGGAAGCGCGCTTCATAGGCCATGGGATCTTTCGTGCTCTTATATACGGCCGGGTGGAAGGAAAGACCCGAGGTATTCATGTGGATCTCGTTGTTCAGATCCTGGTAGCTGAGCTCCTTCGTGTCCGTGATGCCTAAGAGCGCGGCGAGATAGCCCACGAACGGCAGCTCCTCTCTCGTGATGCGGTCCAAGGAGAAGGATGCGGTGAAATAAAGAATGTCGGCGCTTTCAAAGGGATGGTACAAGATCAAGCCCTTTTCTTCTGGAACCTCTTCTTCATTCAAAGGACGGATGGTCCGGGAAATATCCGCTTTGCTCAGATGGGGAATGGTGGCCTTGTCTTCTTTGGAGTCGTCGGTCATCTGGAAGGCGCGAAGGGTTTCGTTCTCTGCAATCAATTCTTGAAGGGCTGCATCGCTCAAAGCCTTTTTATATTCGGCGAGGGCCTCTTCCATGGCCTGATCTTTTGCCTGGAAGAAATCCTTGTCGGGGCAATGCACCGCGAAGACCTTCACAGGGTTCTCCAAGATCCGTTCCCGGATCCACTGCTCGAAGAGCCCCTTCTCCATGCCCTCACGTAGGGCTGGGAAGATCGTTTGGAATTGCATGTTCTGCAACGGATCGCAGCCATAGCGCCATGCGGACATGGCGTTGACAAAGTAAATAATGCCGCGCAAGGATCCTTGCGCTTCCCGAAGCCGGAATTCAGCATGATTGATGGACGCGGCCAAAAGCTTGGGATCAATCCCCTTCTCCACAAGTTCCTTCAAAGTGTCCTCCACGACCTTTGTGAATTCATCCAGACGGGCGGCGTCGGTATTTTTCACCGCAAGACCAAAATCCAAGTAGTAGGAATCGCCGGACAAGGACATGGTGTCTTCCCCAAGATCCGCATTCTTCAGCGCTTCTTTCAACGGGGAGGATTCCGATTGCACGAGAATCTCATTCAAAATGAAATTCATAAAGTAGTCTTGAACGTTGGCCGCTTTTCCAAGGCAGACCGCATAAGAAAGGTAGGCATTGGCCTGAGCGGTTTGACTGGCGTCGGAGGGGTACTGGAAGGTTTTCCGTTTGATGCCGGGCGTCTGCTCTTTGAGAACCAGATCGTCGGGGCACTCCTTGCGCTCGAAATGGCTGAGGTATTCTTCATCCAAAAGCTGGGAGATATCCGCAAAATCCACATCGCCATAAAGATAGATCAGAGCGTTGGAAGGGTGATAGTAGCGCCGGTGAAACGCCAGTAGGTTTTCATAGCTGAGATTTGGAATGTCGTAGGGATAGCCGCCGGATTCCAAGCCGTAGGTGGTTCCTTCGTTGAGGGCCTGGCTGACCTGGGTTGCGACGTTGGATTCAGGAGAAGAATACGCGCCCCGCATTTCGTTGTACACGACGCCATTGTAGCGGATGGGCTCCTCTTTGGAAAAAATCTCGTGATGCCATCCTTCTTGCAAGAAGATTTCTTTGCGCTCGTAAAGGATGGGGAAAAGCACCGAATCCATATACACATCCACCAAGTTTTTAAAATCCTTGGCGTTCATGGACGATAAGGGATAGAGCGTCATATCCGAATACGTCATGGCGTTGAGGAAGGTATTCATGGAGCTTTTTAAGAGTTCCATGAAAGGCTCGCGGGTTTTGAACTTGCGCGATCCACTAAGAACGCTGTGTTCCAAAATATGAGCGACGCCCGTGGAATCCTTGGGCGGCGTCTTAAAGCCGATGCCGAAGGCCCGATTGGGGTCGCTGTTTTTCAGAAAAAGCAGCGGCGTTCCGGTTTTTTCATACGTATAGTAATACGCTGTGGCCCCCGTTTCCGGGGAAGCTATTTCTTTCTCCAAGTGAAATCCATTCAAGGATTGATGTTGATCCATCATTCATTTCTCCTCTCGTTACAGCAGCAAGGGCACGAACCATCGTGCATTGGCCCTCGATCGTCCAAAGACTCCCCCCGCATACGTCCTCTAATTTTATCACATATTGCAACGAATACCACGGGGCGCCCCCTCCCTACCCTTTGGACTTTCTCGCCCAAAGACGCCCTCGAGCTCACGCCTTGGAAGATCGCTCTATGAAAAAAAGAGAACTGCAACGAGTTCTCTTTTGGGGTCCCTTAGGCGTTGATGCTTTTCTTCGCCTGATCCACGAGATTGGTGAATCCCTGGGGATCATGGATGGCGATCTCGGAGAGCATTTTCCGGTTGATTTCAATGCCGGACTTCTTCAAGCCATTCATCAAGGTGGAATAGGTCATGCCGTTCATGCGGGCAGCCGCATTGATCCGGGCAATCCAAAGTTTTCTAAAATCTCTTTTCTTCAGCTTGCGGCCGACATAAGCGTTGCGAAGGGCACGGATGACCGTTTCGTTGGCCGTCCGAAACAGCTTGCTTTTACCTTGGTAGTATCCCTTGGCGAGCTTTAGGACTTTTCTATGATTCTTCTTTGCGTTTACCGCTCTTTTTACTCTTGCCATTTATCGTCTTCCTCCTATTAAATGTAAGGAAGTAATCTTCTGATTACCTTTTCCTGGGCCGTGGATACATAGCCGGTCTTTCTCAAGTTTCTCTTTCTTTTGGCCGACTTCTTGGTCAGGATGTGGCTTTTGAAAGCTTTGGATCTTTTGAACTTGCCGGTTCCGGTTTTTCCAAACCGCTTGGCAGCCCCTCGGTGTGATTTCATTTTTGGCATGATGGGGAATTCCTCCTAAAATTTTCTATTTGACGTTGGACGCCACGACCATGGTCATATTGCGTCCTTCCATTTTGGCGGGTTTTTCAATGATGCCGAGCTCTTCAACTTTGGCAAAGAACTCCTTCATCAGGGCATAGCCCTTTTGGCTGTGTTCTGCTTCGCGGCCGCGAAAACGGATCGTAACTTTGACCTTATTGCCTTCCTTTAAGAATTTATTGGCATTGTTGGCCTTAGTTGAGAGGTCATGATCGTCGATGTTCAAGGAGAAACGAATCTCTTTAAGCTCCACGGTCTTTTGTTTTTTCTTGGCCTCTTTTTCCTTTTTCTGTTGCTCGTAGAGGAACTTTCCATAGTCCATAACGCGGCATACAGGGGGCTTGGCGTTGGCCGAAATCATCACAAGGTCCATGTCTTTTTCCGCAGCGATCCGCTGAGCGTCGCGGCTGGACATGATGCCGAGCTGTTCGCCATCGCTGGCGACGACCCGAACTTCCTTCTCCCGAATTTGGTGGTTGATGGGGTAATTCTTACTTATATTTTTCACCTCCAAGTGAATGACGAAAAAAGGGACAGCGCAATGCCGTCCCTTTGAATCTACTGGTGATCAGTACCGCTTGGCGGTTGGTTCAAGTTTATCCATACCTTAAAGAACGAAATCCGTAAGGTGAGAAACGGCGGTTTCTGCTTCGTACTCAGTTATCATATCGTAAAGTCAAAGTGCCTGTCAAGTTTTTTTTAATATTCTCGAAACGGTTGACGCGTTCTCAACGCTTGAAGCGCGAATGCGAATTACGACAACAGCCATCAAGCCATGAAATGCCGCCTTTTTTTTAGGGGCCTTTTTTGCCCAGGGCGATGGGTGCGGTTTTAGAACTGCTCGGCCAACTGAAGCATCAAGGGTTCCTCGTAGCGATAGCAATTGCCGCCCATGAGAAAGAAGATGATGTCCTCCCGCTGGTAGCCTTCTTTGTAGCGGTGCGTGCTTTTGATGAATTTTTTCATCATCGAATGACTCAATTGGCTCAAGCCCCGAATTTCCAAGGCCGAATAATATTTTTTCGAAAACAATTGCTCCAAGCGCTGCTGCATCTCTTTTTTGTAGCCTTGATCCACCTCTTCATTTCGATGAGGTCCCAAGGGTCCTCGATGGTGTTCCGGGCAAAGGTAAATAATGTTCAGCGGGGTGTCCAATCCCCCTTCTGCTTTATGGATGACATGGTGTTTGTCTCCGGCCTTGCCACATACAATGCATTGGGTCAAAAAAGAACCGCCTCCTTTTCTTTGAGTATACCATATCCCAAAAGAGCTCTGAGGTGCCCTGTGCTTCACATTTTTGATCTCATCTCACGTCGCATCTTTAGGGCGTGCCCACTCCAGGCTTCTTATGAAATCCCACCAAAAAATCGGGGGGAAAGAATGCTCTTCCCCCCCGATTCTCTCTTTATGGATGCAGGTTCCTTAGGGTCTTGGTCGCGGTCTTTTTATTTATTGATCCGTGCCCGAAGATCCTGGCAAGCCCGGAATACGGGTTTGCGGAATGCTTCAATGCGAACTTCCTCATTGGTTTTGGGATTGCGCCCAACCCGAGGAGCTCGGTCTTTGACTTCAAAGGTCCCAAAGCCCGTAATCTGGACTTTTTCTCCTTCGACTAACGTGTCCTTCATTGTATCCACAATGAGGCAAACAATTTCTTCGGTCCTTTTTTTGGACATGGATGTTTGCTGAGCCATGTACGCTACTACATCGGTTCGGTTCATTCGATATACCCCCTGATTTAATGGTTTATACCTAATGAGTATAATTATGGACAGCCTAAAATAGATTACAATTTGGTTACAATTTGGTCGTTTTTGCAGCGCTTTCGGACAAAATTATTCCAATGTCCTCATGGGAGAAGCGATAATGCTTGCCACAGAAGTGACACGTCAACTCTTCTTCTTTGCCTTCCTCATATAAATTCTGAAGTTCCCTTTGGCCCAAAGATATCAGCGCTGCTTCGACCCGTCCCCGGGAACAGTCGCATTCGTAGCGTGGCGTTTTGCGTTCTTGAATTTTTAGATCCATGCCAAAGAGTAAGTCCTCTAAGATCTCCTCCATACTCTTTCCCTCGGCCAACAGGCTGGTCAAAGGCCGCATCTCTTCCACGCGGTAGGTCAAAAGATCGGCGAGCATAGGATCGTGACCGGGCATCATCTGAAGGAGAATGCCACCGGAGGCTTTGATGGTGTGGTTCACATCCACCAAAACGCCCAAAATCACAGCCGAAGGCGTCTGCTCGGACACCGTATAATAATACGCGATGTCTTCGGCAATCTCCCCGGTGAAAATCGGAACACTGGATACGTAGGGCTCCTTTAGGCCCATGTCCATGATCACCGTGAGGCGTCCTTCTTTCCCTACGGCGCCGGAAACATCGAGTTTTCCGTTTTCTTTTTTGGGTAAATCCACGCTCGGATTCCCAAGGTAGCCTTTCACAGCAAGGTTTCGGCCCGAAGTCACAAGGCACCCTTGGGCCGGACCGTCTCCTTTAATCTGTAAGGTCAGCCGATCCTTGGCGTTCTTTAACACCGACCCCATGAGTAGGCCGCCCGTAAGCATTCGACCGAGGAGCGCAGAGCCCGTGGGGGCCGTATCATGGATCTTGCGCGCCTCTTCCACCAAGGTTTTGGTATCCGCCGCAAGGATGCGGATCATGCCCTCCTGGGCTGTGGCTCTAATGAGTTCATCCATCTTATTCATTCTCCTTTAAAAGGACCAAGACGCCGCGTTGGGTCTTTGAGGTCCAGGGTTCTTCTTCATAATCGTCGCTTTGGTGGAGCACTTGAAAGCCCACCGCTTGTGCGAGTTTGATCATTTCGTCCCGTTCGTGTAAGTAGAGGCGCTGCTCTTCGATGACGCGTCGATAAAGCCCCTCTTTCGTACGAACGAAGCTGTTGATTTCAAGGTCCAAATGACCCTCACTTAATTCATTCTCCCAAACATGGAAGTAGTCCTCGTCGTCGTATACGTAGGTCCGACACTGGGCCATGGCCCGAAGCTTTGCCGGGGTGGAGCAGTCCAAAAGCAGGAGCCCCCGTTTTTTGAGATTGCCGTAACTTTTTGAAAAATAGTCCTTAAGCTCTTGCAACGTCAGATAATTGACGACGTCCAAGACCGATAGGATGCTATCAAATTGACCGGGCATGGAAAATTCAGAAGCGCAGACTTGCAAAAAAAGCGGAACCATGGGCGGTTTGAACTTGGGTCGAGCCAGGGCCAGCATATCCCGGGAGGGATCGCAAAGAATCATTCGTTCAAACACGCCCAGAAGCTGCGCAGAAGCGTTGCCCGTACCGCACCCCATGTCAAGGAGGGTGCCCCCCGAAAGCTTGGCTTGCTTCATGCGGCGGCGAAGATAGGTCCGCATTCTTTGGTAGTCAAAATCTTCTTTGATTTTCGCCTCGTAAATCTGTGCAAATTCCTGATACATCAGCGCGTTCTCCTTCGTCCAAAGCAGCAACTCCGCGGCTTCGAAGGCCTGCTTTCTTGGGGCGTCTGCCCATTTCTTTATTAATGATCTCCTCATTATACACAAGATTTGCGCCGCGCGGGGAAAAAACGCCCTCAGCGAACAAGGCCCCCGAAGGGGCCCTGTTCATTTACGATGGGGAAAAGGGTTCACGGTGGTTGCTGGGATCCTCTTTCTCCAGGGGATCGTTTAAGCCAAGTTCGTTCTCATCCCATAGATCGGAGGGTTTGATGGCGACTTTACCCGACATCTCCTCCACTTCTCGGGCGATGTCTTCGTAATCTTTTTTGAAATCCTCCCCCTCGATCTTGAACGCTTTTCGGGGATCTTCCTCATGCATCTCTTGCTGGAGTTCTTCGGCCTTCATGGCTTCATCCTTTCGGATCTTTGTAAGTTCGTCCTCCGCTTTTTCCGAGGTGTGATCCCATTGGGCTTTGGCGGCATCTAAGGTGTGCGCCCACTCTTTTTTTGCCGGATCCTCCGAGGCTTCTTCCTTAGGAAGGTCCTGGTCCACAGCAGCTTTTGGATCCTTCAAAGTTTCCCAAGTGGCATCCCCTTCCCAACTTTCAGGCTCAGAGAGTTCGGGCTTTTGGGTGGCAGGAAGTTCTTCCTCGAAGGAGAGAGGCCGCGTCGTCGGATCCTTAGCTTCAGGATGCATCATCGGATCCTCGTTCGGCCGATCGCTGCCCAAAACAATGGGCGCAGGGCTTGGCGTTTCCCCATCCAAGACGATGGGGGGCGCCTGCGGCTCGGGAACCTCCAGAGGGTCCATGGGCTTTTGCGGTGCCTGGAGGATGTCGCTGGGCTGCTCCAACGCTGGACGCATCGAGGCGGCCTCTTCTCCTAAATCTTTCGAGGGCTTCTCTTGCATCGGTTCTTGCTCTGCGACTGGGGCTCGATTGACGTCCCGCACTATTTTATTGAGATCACCTCTTAGAAAATCACCCTTCAAAACATCCTGAACAAAGGGGTCTTTGCGGATTTCATCGGCTGATAAGGATTCGTCCTTTGAAGAAACGAGTTCTTGAGGCTCTTGGATCAGAGGGTCCGATTCCTTGGGCGGCTGTTTGAGCGACTCTTCCCGCATCTCTCGCTCAAGATCGGTGAGCCCTTCTTGCAAGTTGTCCTTGGCCGTGCGGAACTTTTCATACCCCTGGGGCTCTTCGGGGGGCGCTGGCACATCGGCAAAGGCGGTACCAGTATTCATGGCCCGTCCGCCCGAGACGATTTCTTCCTCCAAGACCCGACGATCCGGGGCCGGGGCGTCGGAGTCCGAAGAGGTCCAATCCTCGCGGTCGAAGTCCCGCGCCAAATCATCGGCGACGGTGTCTTCATGGGTGAAGCCCTGGACGTAGAGCAAAATGGCGCCTCCTTCCAGTTCTTTCATATAGTCGCTGCGTTCCTCTTCGGTGAAGCCCATCCGATCGAAGATGTCCTCGAAGGTGTCTTCACCAGAAATGAACTCCTTGAAGCGATCCCACAGAGATTTGTCTTGATCCTCTTCCAGGGTTTCAACGTTTCGTATGCTTTGAAGGTGGCTATCGTCTTTGGCATAAACGTGAATGTCACTTTCCCGGAACCCTTGTCGTTTGAGTTCGGCTACTCGCTGCAGCACCTCTTCGGGACTGCGGAACGATTCGATGTTTTTGGAATTCATGGATCTTCCTCCTCATGAGCCCATGGGTGGGCTTTTGTTGCTGTAACTTATTATACGGAGGGGATTTTACGGTTTTATGAGAAAAAATCCCTGCGACCGCCATAGTTATAAACGCCAAAAACAGCGAAAACGAGCCGAAAAGGCGCCTCCTTCGGCGTTTCGGCTCGTTCATTCTCTTCATATTGTTCGTCTTTTGGTAACGTTTATGTCCTCCATATTCATGAAAGGCATAGAAAATTCAGCTTATAATTCATCGTGGGCGATGATGAGCAGTAACTTCCCGGCCTCCAGGGCCTCCAAGGATTTTTCCGTCTGTTCTGAGGGCAGGCCCAGCCGTTCAAAGGCCGATCCAAACTCTTGCTCTGCGCCGACAAAATTACGAAGCTTACTCCAAAGCGTGCGCTCTTCGGCAAACCCCGGCTCGTCGGAAAGGTTCTCCATGTGCCCCTGCAAGTTGTCGATCTGTCCGCCCTTGGCCACCACATACATATCCGTATCGTGGAAGCCATCGCATTTGAGTTGATCGATTCGAGCGACCACTTCTTCTTGAGTGTTGAAGATCTCCACTTTATTTTTTAGCATCCGTTCACCTCTTGCTCCGCGCCCTCCAAAATACTTTGGAGGATGTGACGTATTGTTGGTTGGTGCCTATATTATGCCCCGATCAAGAGGGGTTATGCAATCGCTATTTTTCCCAATCCCTTGGGAGACGCCGGCACTCAAAGCGTTGGGGAGGCGCTCCTTCGTGGAGGTTCAACCGTCGGGTGAAACGAGAGGCTCACAGCGCGGGCTCCTTTTTTGTGTGGGGCGTTCAGACGCTGCACTTGTTCAATCTTTGAAAGACTCACTTCATAGGCCGTACAGGTTATCGGGGTGCCTTCTTCTTTGGTTTTTTGATAAGCTCTGCTTTGGAAGCGACCGATGAGCGACAAGCAGTCTCCCACTTGCAGATCCTTGGCCAGACGAGCGTTTCGACCCCAGGCAATGACGGGGATGTAATCGGATTTTCCAAAGGATCGATTGACCGCCAACAAAAGATCGGCGATCTCTCGACCAAAGGGCGTCGTACGAAAAACGGGCTTTTTGCAGACATATCCTTCCAATTCGATGCGGTTGGGGTCTTCGAAATCGGTCGTGGGAGCCTCCAGAACACGGGCAAATACCGTGAGGATCAACTTATTGCGTCCACTTAGGTACTTATTGTAGCTGCGAAGAGATCCTTGCACCGAAATGAGCGCACCCTTTTGCACCGCATAACGGTCCAAAAGATGCTCCGAGACCGTGACCGGGATCACATCGCATTGGTCGCTGAGACGGCACACCCGCATCGTGAATTGCGAAAATCGTTCCCCCACCATCTCATGGCTGAACAAAGGGTCCGTCACAACCACGCCGCAGAGCTGGATGTCGTTGGTGTTGAGATGTTTTTCCATGTTTCCCCCATATCCTTCTTTTTATCCTTCGTTGCGTCTTTACCATAGTAACAAAATTTGTATTCGGTTTCAATCTTTTTGACCCTTTTTTTCCGGGCAAACTCGCCTGTTTGTGCTATGATGGATTCATACTATTTTTAAGCGGAGGGATCTATGCAGGATAATAAAAATAATGCAGAGAATAAAATCCTCATTCTGTATGCCTTGGCCCAGGCCCGCTATGCCATGACCAAGCACGACTTGTCCATGATCATGTTGGATAATTTACTCATGAGCTATTACAATTTTTCCGACGCCATGTATGGCTTAAAGGATGGGCGCTTCATCCTGCTTGAAAACGACGGACTCAACGAATACGTGGAAATCACCGAATCCGGCCGCTCCATGCTGGATCTGTTTTCTCCCAACATGGACATCCACAAACGATCCATGATCGACGTCTATATGGAAGAGATGAAGGATGAGCTCATCGACAAAAACACCATCCGCGCCACCTATCACCCCGTGGAAGACGATCGTTTCATGGTGGAGATCAGTTCAAAGGAAGGCCGCAAGGTGCTGTTCAACTTGGATATTGAGGTCGCCACCAAGGAAGAGGCCGAGGCGATCTGCGCCAACTGGGAGCGAAATCCGGAAATCATTTATTATCAATTCTTAGCTCTTTTAAAAGGCCGCAAGGAAGAGCTCTTGTAAGGCTCCCTTCCAGAGCCTGCCCTTTCCTCGAGAGCGAAAAAGAACGCACCCCAAAAGGATGCGTTCTTTTTTTGCTGCTCTTTTTGCTGCTCTTTTTGATGAGGCTTGGATCTTGCGATCCTCATCCCTATTGGTTGTTCTTAGGCGGCGTCATGCGCGCCTTTCCGCCCATATAGGGTTGCAGCGCCGAAGGAATCAAAACGGAGCCGTCTTCTTGCAGATTGTTTTCCAAAAAGCCGATGAGCATCCGCGGCGGAGCCACCACAGTATTGTTTAAGGTGTGCGGGAAGTACGTCTTTTTGCCGGCTTTCACACGGATGGCCAAGCGTCGCGCCTGGGCATCGCCAAGATTTGAGCACGAACCTACTTCAAAATATTTTTGTTGCCGGGGGCTCCAGGCTTCGACGTCCACGGATTTGACCTTCAAGTCGGCCAAATCCCCTGAGCAGCATTCCAATTTACGCACCGGAATGTCGAGGGTACGGAAAAATTCCACCGTCAAATTCGCCATGCGATGGAACCACTCCATGGATTCCTCGGGTGCGCAGATGACGATCATTTCCTGCTTTTCAAACTGGTGAACGCGGTAGAGGCCTCGCTCTTCAATGCCATGGGCGCCCACTTCCTTACGGAAGCACGGTGAGGAGGACGTAAGGGTTAAGGGCAGCTGCAGGGGGTCTAATACTTCATTGATGAACTGACCGATCATGGAGTGTTCGGAGGTCCCGATGAGGTAGAGATCCTCCCCTTCCACCTTGTACATCATGTTGTCGCGCTCGGCGAAACTCATGACGCCGTCCACCACATTGCTGCGAATCATGTAGGGTGGAATGCAGTAGGTGAACCCCTGATCGATCATAAAATCCCGGGCATAGGTCATGATGGCGGAATGCAGACGGGCCATATCGCCCTTTAAAAACCAAAAGCCGCTGCCTGAAGTTTTTCGGGCGCTGTCTAAGTTGGACCCGTCTAATCGCTCCACGATGTCCATGTGATAGGGCACTTCAAAGCTCGGAACCAGGGGCTCACCAAAACGCTCCACCTCTACATTCTCTTCATCCGAGCGACCAATGGGTACAGAGTCATCGATGATTTGGGGAAGGACCATCATGCGTTCTTTGATGGCTGCTGAGAGATCCTTGGCTTTTGCTTCGAGGGCCGTCAGACGATCTGCATTCTCTTCGACTTGCTTTTTATTCGCCTCAATAGCTTCTTGGGAGCCGCTTCTCATGAGCTGTCCAATAGCCTTTGAGAGGGTTTTGCGCTCGAACTTTAATTGTTCCGATTCCGTCAAGGCGGCCCGGTAGCGAACATCAAGATCCAGGACCTCATCCACCAGGGGCAGCTTCTCTTCTTGGAATTTCTTTTTCAGGTTCTCTCGAACGAGCTCCGGCTCGCTTCGTAAGAGTTTAATATCGATCATGTTGCCATCTCCTTGTTTTTATCGTTTCGGGCACCTGGGTCTTGGAGGTCTAAGATGCGCCCGAGGTGCCTAATTGTCGTAGGGAACTGAAAAACGCGCCCGCATGACCCTGCGCAGATCCCCCACCATATAGAGGGACCCGGAGGCGATGATGAGATCCCCGTCCTCCATTTCGTCCAAGGCCAGTTCCAATGCTTTGGGGTAGCTTTCTTCCCAGGTAACGTGGTCGTTGAACGATACGATGTAGTCGTAGAGGTCTTTGGCCAGGGACGCTCTTACGGAATTGGGGGTGACGCAGATCACCGAGCGGGCGTCCCTGGCAATAAGATCCGCCATTTCATGGGTTTCTTTATCGGCCAAAATGCCCAAGATCAAAACGTAGCGCCGATGCGGATAGTAAAAATCCAAGGAGCGCTTGAGTTGACGGATGCCGTCGACGTTATGTGCCCCATCGATGATGACCAAGGGATCCCGAGAGAGAATCTCAAAGCGGCCCATCCAGCGGACTACCGAAAGCGCGGCAGCGGTCTTTTGGGGGGTCAACCGCTGGGCGCCTTGTTGCTGCAACGCTTCTAGGGCGCGTACGGCGAGGAGCGAATTCATCAGCTGGTGGATGCCCAAGAGGCGAAGCGAGGCCTGAAAATGCCAAGATCCTGCATGATACGCCACTTCCTGAATCCCCTCTTCCTCTCGGAAATGGATCAATTTGACTTCCTGCGGCAAGACAAAGGTCAGCGGAGCGCCCGTCGCCTTTGCTTTTGCGACGAGCACTTGCTTGGCCTCTTCGCGCTGTGGGTAGGAGATGACCGGGGCCTTCTTAATGATGCCGGCTTTGGCCTTGGCAATTTCTCCGAGGGTATTGCCCAGTACGTTCATGTGGTCGTAGCTGATGGAGGTGATGACGCTGAGGATGGGATCCACCACATTGGTGGAATCCAAATCCCCACCCAAACCCACTTCAATCACGCAGTAGTCCAGTGCTTCCTCTTTAAAATAGACGAACATCACTGCGGTGATGATTTCAAATTCCGTAGGGTGTTCCATGCCTTCATCCAGGCAGTTTTTTACCGCCGCCGCCACTTTTTCCGTGCAGCGAGCAAGGTCCTCATTGCTGATGTTTTTTCGGTTGATCTGAATTCGCTCGTTGAATTCTTCAATATAGGGAGACGTGTATAGCCCCACCCGATAGCCCGATTTCATGAGCGCTTCACTCATTATGGCTGCCACGGAGCCCTTCCCATTGGTCCCGGCGATATGAATGGCTTGGAGCGCTCGCTCCGGGTTCCCTAAATACTTCAGCATGCATTCCATACGGGCGAGACCCAGGTTTTGTCCGAATTTTTGGGTCCCAGTAATAAAGGCCATGGCCTCTTCATAGGTCATCATAGAAATTTTTCCTTGTCCTTTTGTCCCTATGGTAGGGACGCTTCGTTATGCCAAGCTTGGATCCTCTAGGAAACGCACTGCTTGGCGGATGCCTCTATTCTACCATGCTTTCTTCCAAAGAAACGCAAAGCGGCGCTCTCTTGCGGGAAAATCCCAGCCCCCACGCGCCTTGTTGTTGAGGCAATCCCATGGAGCCTGCATCGAGGGGGCAAAAGGGGAGCTTATTGGTTTTTCATACGGGCTGCGGCCTCATAGCTTTCCTTGGATTTATCCAAGAGTGCCTGATAGCCGGCCATTTTCTCTCGTTCTGCCTCGACAAGCTCTTGCGGTGCCTTCGCCAAGAAGCGCTCGTTGGAGAGCTTCTTTTCGATGCGGGCCACTTCTCCTTCGTACTTTTTAATGTCTCGGGAGAGGCGATGGAGCTCTTGTTCCAGGTCAATAAGGTCCAGGAGCGGCAAGAAAATTTCCGCCCCCGGGGTCACCACGGCCACCAAATCCTGCCGCTGTGGTTTTTCCTCCAAAACGATGACTTCTTGGGCAAACCCCAGCTTTTTAAGATACGCTTCGCTCTTTAAAAAGGCGCTGCGGGCAAAAGCTTCGGGCAACACATAGGTTTTGGCCTTGCGGGCGGGATGGACGTTCATTTCTTGGCGCACGGCCCGAATGGCTTTAATCGCACCGATGACGAGCTCCATTTCCCGCTCCCCTTCTTGAAGACTTTCGGAAGCCTCCCCAGAGGGCCATGCTGCTCGAACAATGGTTTCTTCCCCCGTCAGGTGCGTATAAATTTCTTCGGTAATAAAGGGCATCACGGGATGAAGCAGCTTCAACCCATCGGAGAGCACGCGAACTAAAACGTTCATAGCCACGCCCTTCGCTTCTTCATCACTTCCTTGGAAGGCGGTTTTGGACAGTTCAATGTACCAGTCGCAAAACTCCGTCCAAAGAAAATCATAAATTTTTTGTAAGGCAATGCCGATCTCAAAGCGGTCCAAATTCTCTGTGACGTCTTGAACCACCTTTGCGCTGCGCGAGAGAATCCATTGATCCGCCAAGGAATACGCGGCGGACTCTTTCGTCCGTTCCATCAGTTGCGCATCCAGATTCATCATGGCAAAGCGCGAGGCATTCCAGATCTTATTGGCAAAATTACGGGCGGATTCCACTTTGTCTTGATTGTAGCGGATGTCACTGCCTGGTGCATTTCCAGTGGCCAGCATGTATCGCAAGGCGTCCGCGCCGTATTGGTCGATGACGTCCAAGGGATCTACGCCGTTGCCCAAAGATTTACTCATCTTTCGGCCCTCATCGTCTCGCACGATGCCGTGGAAGAGCACCGTATCAAAGGGCTTTTGGCCCATGGTGTGAAGCCCCGAGAAGATCATGCGAGCCACCCAAAAAAAGATGATGTCGTAGCCCGTCACCAGGGTGCTCGTGGGGTAAAAATAGGCCAAATCTTCGGTTTTTTGCGGCCAACCCAAGGTGGAGAAGGGCCAAAGAGCCGAGGAAAACCAGGTGTCTAGGACATCTTCATCCTGAATGAGGTGCTCATGGGAACAAACTGGGCACTTTTGAGGCGTGTCCATTGCCACTATTTTTTCGCCGCAAGACGCACACGTCCAAACGGGGATTTGATGCCCCCACCAAAGCTGACGGGAAATGCACCAGTCTTGAATGTTTTCCATCCAGTTGTAGTAGGTTTTCTCCATGCGCTCTGGGATGAAGGTGATTTCCTTGTTGCGCACGGCCGCCACAGCAGGAGCGGCCAAGGGGGCCATTTTCACGTACCATTGATTGGTGATCATGGGCTCAATGGCGGTGCCGCAACGGTCATGGGTGGAGACGTTGTGCCGGATGTCTTGGACCTTGAGCAAAAACCCTTGCTCTTTTAGATCCTTCACCATGGCTTTTCGCGCGGCGGTGCGCTCCATACCTTGATAAGCATAGCCGTTTTCATTGAGGACGCCATGGTCGTCCATGATGGTGATTTCCTTTAGGTGATGCCGAAGGCCCACTTGATAGTCATTGGGATCATGGGCAGGGGTAATTTTGACGACGCCCGTTCCAAATTCCATATCCACGTATTCGTCGGCGATGATTGGAATGATGCGATCGGTGAGGGGGAGCCTCACGCTTTGGCCCACCAAATGACGGTAGCGCGCATCCTCTGGGTGAACCGCCACTGCGGTATCGCCTAAAAGGGTCTCCGGCCGAGTCGTCGCAATCTCCACAAAGCCTTCCCCTGAGGTTAAGGGATACTGAATGTGCCAAAAATGCCCCTCTTGTTCTTCATAATTGATCTCTGCATCGGAGATGGCGGTGAGGCACTTAGGGCACCAGTTGGTGATGCGCTGCCCTTGGTAGATCAATCCTTCGTTGTAAAGATTCACGAAGGTCTTTCGAACCGCCAAAGAAACGTTCTCGTCCATGGTGAAGGCCTCTCGAGTGTAGTCCACCGAACACCCCATACGGTCCAGCTGTTCTTTGATTTTCCCACGATACTCATTGGCCCACTCCCAGGTGTATTCCAAGAATTTCTCTCGCCCAATTTCTTTTTTCACGATGCCTCGAGCCAAAAGCTCGTTCTCCACTTTGACTTCCGTTGCGATGGAGGCGTGATCTTGTCCGGGCAACCAAAGAGCGTTGCGCCCCTGCATTCGGCGGAAGCGAATGAGGATGTCCTGGAGGGTATTGTCTAATGCGTGCCCCATGTGGAGCTTCCCCGTGATGTTGGGGGGCGGCATGATGATGGTGTAGGGTTCTTTTGTCGGATCCGTGGTGGGCGTAAAATACCCCTTTTCGAGCCAGCGGCTCATGTGATTTTCTTCAAAATTTTTGGGATCGTAGGTGGTCGATAGACCCTCTTTCGGGGGATTCCCTTTTGGTTGATTGGACTGTTTTATCATCTTTTGTTCTCCTTCCAAAGGACTTCATGGCGGGCGGTTAGGACCAAACCCTCAGTTGAGGCTTGGGCGCGTCGATAAAGCGGGACATTTCAGAAATTACTTGATTCAAGATCTTTAAGGAATCTTCGGTGGAGGCTGTGGTGAGGCTGTGATCGGCGCCTTCCAAAACCCGAATTTTGGGGGCATCAAGACCCAACGTCCTTTTCGCAGAAGGAATGTCAAATAAGGGATCCTGATCCCCGGCAAAGGCAATGAAGTCCGTGCCCCGCACCACTTGCGCCATCTCTTGGAGGGGCGTCAGGTATATGCATTTTAAAGGCAGCGTTCGCTTCAAGTTTTTGGCGGCGTCTGCTGCAAAAAGCGCGCCGACGCTCTTGCCAATGAATAAAAGATCCCACATTCTGGCTCCCTCTCCTGCTTCTTTGAGCACATCTCCTACAAGACCTGCCACCAGGCGAGTCATGGCCGAGCGCGTGACCAAGTTGAACTCGAAGGGCCCATAAGACAAAATCAAAAGATTATAGCCCTTTTCAATCGCCATGCGGATGCTGTAATACAATAAGGGTTTGTCGGCGTTATACCCCTTGCCGGGAAAAATGACGGCGAGCCCTCGAGCCTGCGGGGTCTCCAGCAAGGTTCCATTAAGCTTCAAATCCTCCCCTTGGGATTGAACGACCCGCTTGATTAGTTCTCTGGTTTTCATCGTAAGACCTCCGATCCATTCAGTACGTTCTTTTAAAAAAACAAAAAGAGCCTCATCCATAAGGACGAAGACTCGCGGTACCACCTTATTTCCCACGCCTTGCGACAGGGGCACTCTTGGGATAACGACCCGGTAGGGGCCGGCATCGGCTACTACTCAAACGATTCACCCATGCAGCTGGGAAAGGGACCTTCTGCCTGGATCCCTATAAACCTTCCACCCTTGGTTTACTCTCTTGGAGGGACCCCCAGCGCATACTCATCTTTCCTCTTTACGCTATTAATACTAAAATTATAACCCCTTCCAAGATCGTGTCAAGTCCGTTCGCCTCACCTACACGAAAAAAAAGCGGCCCACGAACAATTCGTAGGCCTAAGAGGAGCAACCATTAACGAAACCAGTTCCCTTATGGGATGGATCCCTGGATCGGGTTCTCCCGTTTCCTTGAGCGATCCGAAGCATTTTTTGGAGGGGTGGGGTTAATCCCCAGAATTATAGAGGGTATGCGCCGCATCCAGGGTCAACGGATTGACGGGCGCTGGATGCATGGTTTCGTTCAGCTCGGCAAAGGAATAAAGCGCTCTGCCTTTAAGATTCTTAAACGCCACCGAGAGCATCAACTTGATTCGATTGAGCTGGTTGACTTCGGATGCGCCGGGATCATAGTCGATGGCGGCAATGTTGGCTTCTGGGTGCAACTCTCGCAGGCGCTTGATGACGCCCTTTCCCGTCACGTGATTGGGTAGGCACGCAAAGGGTTGCATGCAAATGATGTTGTTCACACCCTCCTCCAAAAGTTCCAGCATCTCGCCCGTCAAGAACCACCCTTCCCCCGTCATGTTGCCCAACTGGAGCACTGGTTCGGTTTTTCGAGCCAGATCATAAATTGAAGGCGGTGGGGAAAAGCGTTGGGATTGTTTTAACGCCTTTTTCATCGCTTTACGGAAGAATTCAATCCCATAAATGCTGATGTGGCCCGTTATGGCATCTTTTTTGGAGGCACCCAGGAATTTATGCTTAAAGTCCGTGTCCAAGGCGGAGTAGAGGAAAAAGTCCGTCAGATCCGGCATCAAGGCTTCTGCCCCTTCAGACTCCAAGACATCCACTACAGAATTATTGGCGGTGGGATGAAATTTGACCAAAATCTCTCCAACCAGCCCGACCTTGGGCTTCACCAAATCTTCAAAAATGGGCAGTTCGTCAAAATCCCGTACGATGGCGCGACAGTTTTTTTCATAGTCCCGGAAGCTGCCTTTTTCCAGACTTGCAATGCAGCGAGCTGCCCAGCGTTTATACAGCGCATTGGCGGACCCTTTGACCTTTTCATAGGGCCGCACGCGGTAGAGAACCCGCATCAAAAGATCCCCGTAGATGATGCCCTGTCCGGCCCGGCTGATGGTGGGCATCCCCATCTGCATGCCGGGATGATTCTCAAAACCCTGCACCGAGAGCGGAACGCAGGGGATGTTGCCAAAGCCAGCATCCTTCAATGCCTTACGAATGAACGCTACGTAATTGGTGGCCCGACAGCCTCCGCCCGTTTGCGTGATGAGTACCGTAGTGTGGTCCAGGTCATACGTGCCCGATTGCAAAGCGTTGATGAGTTGACCCGTGACGAGGATGCTGGGGTAGCAGGCATCGTTGTTGACGTATTTGAGGCCGGCCTCCACCGCTCCTTTGTCCACCTCGGGCAAGAGCACCACGTTAAACCCTGAATACCCAAGGGCTGCTTCCACAAATTGCAGGTGGATGGGAGACATTTGAGGGGCCAAGATGGTGTGGGTCTTTTTCATTTCTTTGGTGAAGGGAATGGGCGCATAGTCCAAAGGAACTTCCTGGAACTCATAGTGATTGCGCTCCCGCTCGGCCATAGCAGCCTTCAACGAGCGAATGCGGATGCGCGCAGCCCCGAGGTTGTTGCCTTCATCGATTTTCAGGCAGGTATAGATTTTTCCTTTGGCACCAAGGATTTCTTGAACTTGGTCTGTAGTGACGGCGTCCAGACCACAACCAAAGGAGTTGAGCTGAATCATTTCCAGATCGTCCCTGGAACTTACCATGCGGGCGGCGTGATACAGCCGGGAGTGGTAGGTCCACTGGTCCACCACGCGCAACCTCGCGTCCGGATCGGGATCCCTATGGCAAATGGAATCTTCGGTGAGAACCGCCATGCCAAAGGAAGTGATCACCTCGGGAATCCCATGATGGATCTCGGGGTCCACATGGTAGGGACGTCCGGCAAGCACAACGCCCTTCATGTCGTGGTCCTTCATGTATTCGAGCGTTTCTTCCCCAAAGCGACGGATGTCTTCTTTATAGGCATCCCGTTCCAAAAAGCCCGCTTCAACGGCCTCGCGCCACTGAGCCAAGGTAATGTTGGTGTAGGGTTTGAAAATCTGGTGGAGCCGCTTGGCAAGCCCCTTGCGGTCGCCGATGTTCAAAAAAGGATTGAGAAATTTAGTGCCGCTGTTTCTCAAATGATCCACATTGTTTTTAATGACCTCTGGGTACGAGGTAACAATGGGGCAATTGTAGTGATTGTCCGACGCAAATTCCTGCTCCTCGTAAGGAATGCAGGGATAAAAAATGTATTGGGGGTGCTTACGAATCAACCATTCAATGTGTCCGTGCACCAGTTTCCCCGGATAGCATACGGATTCTGAAGGAATGGTCTCCATCCCCATTTCATAGACTTGCTTACTCGATTGAGGCGAAAGAAGGACGGAGAACCCCACCTGGGTCAATACCGTATGCCAAAAAGGGTAGTTCTCATAAAGGTTTAAAACCCTGGGGATGCCAATGACGCCCTGCGGTGCTTCGTTTGCCGGGAGGGAATGGTAGGCCTTAAACGTCCGCTCGAACTTATAGGCAAAACCGTTGGGGATGGAGGATTTTTCCACATTGCCCAAGGGCCGGTCGCAACGGTTGCCGGAAATGAACTGTTTGTCCCCGGGGAAGCGATTGATGGTCAACTGACAGTTGTTGGCACAAAGTCCGCAGCGCCTTAGCTTCGTTTCGTAAGTGAAATTCTTCATTTCGTCGGGGCTGCGAAGGCTTGAGCGCTGTCCAACTTTCGAGCGCTCTCTTGCGATGAGCGCCGCTCCATAGGCGCCCATGAGGCCGGCAATGTCCGGACGCACCGCCTGAACCCCAGAGACCAATTCAAAGGCACGGAGAACGGCATCGTTATAAAAGGTCCCCCCCTGCACGATGATCCGCTCCCCCATTTCTTTGGGATTGCGAATTTTAATGACTTTATAGAGGGCGTTCTTGATGACGGAATAAGATAGCCCGGCGGAGATGTCCCCGACGCTGGCGCCTTCTTTTTGTGCCTGCTTGACGCGGGAATTCATGAATACGGTACAGCGGGTCCCCAAATCCACAGGCCCCTGGCTGGTCAGCGCTTCCTTAGAAAAAGCCTCCGGAGTGTGATTGAGGCCCTTAGCGAAGGTTTCAATAAAAGACCCGCAGCCTGAGGAACAGGCTTCATTGAGGAGAATCGAATCGATGACGCCGTTTTTGATGCGCAGGCATTTCATGTCCTGACCGCCGATATCCAAGATAAAATCCACGCCCTCCAGGAAATGGTTGGAGGCTTTGTAATGGGCGATGGTCTCAATTTCCCCAAGGTCCACGTTCAAGGCTTCCTTGATGAGGGATTCTCCGTAGCCGGTGACGCAGGCATGGGCCAAATAGGTGCCTTCAGGGAGCGCGGCATAAACTTTACGCACCTCTTCCACGACTTTATCCAGGGGCTTTCCTTCATTGGATCCGTAGAAGGAATAGACGAGATGATCTGCTTCATCCACCAAGGCCACCTTACTCGTCGTGGACCCTGCATCGATGCCCAAATAGAGCGGTCCTTTGGCCTCTTGCAGCGGGCGGCGCGGCACCCGTTCCGCATCGTGGCGGGCCTTGAATGCCTCATAGTCCCCAGGTGTTTCAAATAAGGGCGCAAGGCGTGCGACCTCGTGCAAGGGGATCTCTTTTTTGCGTTGCAGCCGCTCTATGATTGTCTCAAAAGGCTGAGCTTCGTCGGCGAGGGAGAGCAGCGCGGCCCCCATGGCCACAAACAAATTGGCGTTGGTTGGAACGAGGATCTCCTCGTCCTTTAAACCTAAGGTTTCAATAAAACGCTGGCGAAGCTGCGGCAAAAAGTGCAAAGGTCCCCCCAAAAAGGCGACATGACCCCGGATGGGGCGTCCACAGGCCAGCCCGGAAATGGTTTGATTGACCACGGCCTGAAAAACAGAGGCCGCAATGTCTTCGGAGCGCGCCCCCTCGTTAATGAGGGGCTGGATGTCCGTTTTGGCAAACACGCCGCAGCGGGCCGCAATGGGGTAAATGGTCGTATGGCGCGCAGCGAGGTCGTTGAGCCCCTGGGCATCTGTTTTTAATAAAGTCGCCATCTGATCGATGAACGCCCCCGTTCCACCAGCGCAGGTTCCATTCATCCGCTGATCCATGGCGGCCCCAAAATAAGTGATTTTGGCGTCCTCTCCGCCCAATTCGATGGCCACGTCCGTGTGAGGAATGAATTCCTCCACCGCCTTAGTGCAGGCGATGACTTCCTGAGAAAAAGGGATTTCAAGTACTTTTGCGATCCCTAAGCCCCCGGATCCCGCCGCATGAATGGTCCCGCTGACTGACCCCAAGAGGTCATACACTTCCAACAGAATGCCTCGGACGGTGGAATGCACGTCCGAGAAGTGGCGGCGATAGGTGGAATATACCACCTTTCGTTCATGATTCAACACAACGATCTTGACTGTGGTGGAGCCCACATCCAAACCCATACTGACTTTTTGTGTCATAACTTACCTCTTTGATTCCTTTAGGGCTCCTTGAGCCCTCCCACGGGAGTCCTCCCGCAAATCTTTTGGCTATCTTTTGTTGTTGGTGCGTTGCTTCAATGGTGCCTGAAGAACCAATGGTGCCGTATGTTCGATGCGCGTAAGCTTCCACAGCCCTCCAAGGCGTGAGCGCCTGTGCATTTTTGTCGTCTTCTTGCATTGAGTATACGAGAAAATTGGTGCCGTTGCATTAAAAGTTTGAGCTTCAAAGTTTACAACTTACGAACAATCATCCCCTGCATCCACTTCTTCCTGTAGCACTTGTTCATAGACGCTGCGCACCAGGTCGTATTCATAGCCGCGGGATAAAAGAAATCGGTAGGTTTTTTCTCGGATCTTCGGTTCCTCTTCACCACGTCGCTTCAAAGAAGTCCTTTTTTTGCGACACTCTTGCTGAGCAACTTCGCGCATTTGGGCGTGAACCTCCTCATTGAGCAAATCCGCGGCGATGCTCTTGTCCACGCCCTTGCGGTGAAGTTCTTCAAGGATGGCTCGAGATCCCTTAGAGCGCATGCGCACGGTCAAAAAACTTTTGGCGTAGGCTTGGTCGTCCAAGAGCCCCTGCTCAAGCAAACGGCTGAGAACCTCTTGGGTGGCGTCTTCAGAAAATCCCGCCGCCAACAGGCGATCCCGCAGCTCTTTTTGGGTCCGCATGCGAAGATCCAATAAGGACAGCGCCTTTTCTCGAGCTCGTACGCATTCATCTTCCCGGCACAAATCAATAAGCTCCGCCAAGGGAAGGCTCATGCCTTTTCGGAGCGATCGCCGATGAACGATTTCTAAAGAAAGGCGCAAGATCAATTCTTGCGGTGCCAACGGATCCGCTCCCCCTTCCTGAATCTTCCATTCCAGGGGTAAGGCGCTCGCCTCCAAAAACCGGCTGTCCTCCTGGGGTTCCAGTTGCCCAAGAAGACGCACCTGGCGAGGGAACTTGGCCTCGCTGCTCAACTGCAGAATAATCATCGGGAGGCTCCTTTTTGTGAAGGGCTTGTCTGCTCTTTTGGGTCGGCCCAGCCCTCTGGATAGACGATGGAGATGGTGGGTTGCGAAAGATAGGTCTTGGCCACCCGATTGAGATCCTTGGGCGTAAGGCGCGCCAACAATTCCTTTTCCACTTCGTAGTAGAGCGGTGGGTCCCCCATCATGACGTGGGTTCCCGTATAGCGAGCCAAGGAGGCTGCGCTGTCCAAAAGCAGCGCGGTATCCATACGGTGCACCTTACGGGCCACAGCCAGCTCCTCTTCTTCAAAGACCCACTCGCCGGAGCGGATCGCTTCAAGAACCTGCAGAATGTACGCCAAAATTTCATCGATGGATTGAGGATCCGCGGCGCAGTAGATTTCAATGGTTTCGACCCCAGGGTCCAGATCCAAACTCGAATAAATATCATAAGAGAGGCCCCGGCGGATCCGAATCTCCCGATAAAGAATGGAATGATCGGACGCCCCGAGACGGGAATTTAGAAGAGCCAAGGCCTCCTCATCTTCGGGCCGAACGGAACCCAAGGGAAAGACGATGCACACCGAAGCCAGCTCCGAATGAGGGTAGGTCTCACGAAAGGTACCTCTTTGATTTTGCAAAAAAGGAATCGGAAGAGGCGCTTCTCCTGGACCGGTCCATGCCCCGAAATACCGCTTCACCAAGCGGTCCATTTCCTCATGGCTGCGATCGGAGACCATGGAGAGGACGGCGTTTTCCGGCGTGAAGAATCGCTCGTAAAACGCGCGTATATCCTCGCGGGTAAAGGAACGGATGGTTTCCTCCGTGCCGATAACGTCCAAATGAAGGGGATCCTTGGGCCAAGCCCTGCGATAGAGGGTCAGGTAGGAATGCTCCTCCAGATCCTCCAGGCCTTCTTGGTATTCATTTAAAATGACCTGGCGCTCGCGCGCCACTTCCGCCTCACAAAACGACGGGTAAAGAAGCAAATCTGACAAAAGCTCCAGGGATCGTTGCATTTCTTCTTGCAAGGCGAGAATCTCAAAATTAGTCCGGATGAGTCCGGTAAAGGCGTTTACGGATCCCCCGAGGGATTCGAGCGCTCCATTGAGCTCCTCGTGGCTCCTGTTCGTCGTGCCCGTGAAGAGCATGTGCTCCACAAAGTGGCAAAGACCTTTCTGCTCGGGCTTGGCATGGCAGCTGCCCACGGCAAAGTTCATGTCCAAGGCCATGACCTCGCTTTTTCGATGGATGGTGATCAGGCGGAGCCCATTGGGCAGGCGCCGTAATTTGATGTCTGGCATAATATGGTTCCTTTGAATTATTCAACCTTGATTATAAGGCTTTCCCCAAAAGAATACCACGTCCCTAATTCCCCAGATCCCCAGGCTTGTGGTATTTCATTGGTTGATATTAAATTGGTTCCAATCCAAATACAGTGCACAGCCTTTGGGCTTTTTCATTTTTAGTTTGGCGAAGAAAGCCGGCATCCCCTCATTGCATTGGCATAAAATCCTAAAATGCATTGAGAATCCCCATTGAAAAAGTTTACCCACCTCTCCTATAATGAGGGTGTATTGTTTGCTCAACCCATCGACCCGCATCGTTCATTGGAGGTGCATGTAACCCATGTCAGAAAAAGTCGTCATTACCGGCAACGAGGCCTTGGCCCGTGGCTTTTATGAAGCGGGAGGCCACGTGAGCTGCGCCTATCCCGGTTCCCCCACCGTATCCATCACCGACAGCCTCATGGCTCTCCCGGAGGTGGATGCCAATTGGGCCACCAACGAAAAGGTCGCCTTGGAGATGGCCATCGGCTCCTCCATCACCGGCGCCCGCTCCCTGTGCGTCATGAAGCATGTGGGCCTAAACATCGCCCTGGATCCCTTCATGACCTTTACGCAGACGAAAACCCTTGGCGCTTTTGTTTTGGCCATTGGCGACGATCCTGGACTGACCAGTTCACAAAACGAACAGGATTCGCGGATCTTGGCCCAGTTTTCCAACATCCCCGTGCTGGACCCGGCCACGCCCCAGGAAGCCTTGGATTATACCAAGGAAGCCGTACGTCTCTCCGAAGAATTCCAAACGCCAGTGATGGTCCGTATCATGTCTCGGCTTTGCCATGCCCGTGGCATCGTCCACTACGGCGAACGCAAAGAAGCACCCATCCGTGGGTTTGAAGAGGATCCCGCCAATTTCTGCATGCTTCCGCCCTACTCCAACGCGCAACAGTTTTTTATGAAGGAGCGTATGGAGCGTTTGCAAGAGTACAACGCCTCCTATCGTTTGAACCAATGGCCTCAAAAAAAACATGAGGTCCTCATCATCACTTCTGGGTTGGTCTTGGGCGTTTTGGAGGAAATCAATCCGCCGGCGGATGTGCTGAAGCTCGCCATGGTTTGGCCGCTGCCCAGCGAAAAAATCAAAAAGCTTGCGGCCGATTACGAAAAAGTCCTCGTCCTTGAAGAACTCACTCCGGTGCTTGAGAAGGAACTCAAAAGCGCCGGCATCGCCTGCGAAGGCAAAAAGTACTTCCCCTTCACGGGCGAATTGGATTTTGACACCGTTCGCCGCGGACTCTTTGACGCCGGTGTGCTCCAAGAAGATCCCCAAAGCCGCTCCTTTGAGGAAATCGTCGGACGCAGCCCCATGCTTTGTGCTGGATGCCCCCACCGTCCGGTCTTTGATACCCTCAAAAAACTCAAAGCCACCGTTGTTGGCGACATCGGCTGCTATTCCTTGGGCATCTTGCCCCCCTTCCAAGTCCACAAAACCAACATCTCCATGGGCGCCTCCCTGGGCATGGTCCTGGGCATGGCCAAAGCCAACCGTCTGGCCGGCATCGAACGGCCTCTGGTCGCCACCATCGGCGACGGAACCTTCTTCCACTCGGGACTCTCCGGCATGGTACAGCTCTCAAACATTGAGGAAAACATCACCGTCATCTGTATGGACAACCGCACCACCGCCATGACGGGCGGTCAAAAAACCATGACCACCAATGAACTCTACCAAGACGAGGACAAAAAAGATCCCCGCCACTACGTCAGCATCGAAGCCATCGTCAAGGCCATGGGTATTGCGGACGTTCAGGTGCTCGATCAGTTCCAGGTGAAAGAATACCATCGAGCCGTGAAGGAGGCCATGAAACGCAAAGGACTCTCCGTCATCATCAATACTCGTCCCTGCGCGCTGAATTTCAAAGTGGTCAATCCGCCCTTTTATGTGGATGAAAAGATCTGCATTGGATGTCGCTCTTGCGTCAACACCAACTGTCCCCCCATCAACATGCAAAAATATGAAGGCATCGACGCCCTCAAATCCCACATCAACGCCGATATGTGCGTAGGCTGCTCGGTCTGCTCCCAAGTTTGTCCCGTCGGCGCCATTAAACCCCTGGCATCCAAAGGCAAGGAGGGTCAAAAAGCATGAACATCGTGAATATTTTGATTGCAGGCGTCGGCGGCCAAGGATTGGTTCTTACCACAGAAATCATCGCCAAAGCCGCATTTTTCGCCGGCTATGAAGTGGCCACCAATGACGTCATCGGATTGTCCCAGCGCGGTGGGAAGATCAACGGTTCCATCCGCTTTGGTGAAAAAGTACCCACTCCCAACGTCCCTTCCGCCTCCGCCAGCGTTCTTTTGGGTTTGGAAAAACTCGAAACCCTACGCTTCGTGGATGAAGTCATCCCCGGGGGTACGGTCTTGATGAACCGCAAGGAAATTTACCCCAACCCTGTGCTGATGGAAAAAGCCGCCTATCCCTCCAATATTGAAGAAGAAATCCAGTCGCGAAACGTGCGTTTTGTAGCCATGGATTCCGATGAACAGGCCAAGGCCATCGGCAACATTCGAGTGGCCAACACCATCCTCATCGGAGCCCTCTCCACTCTCGTGGACATTGAGGAGCGTCACTTTGCTGAAGCCATTGTGCAAAGCGTTCCCCCGAAAACCATTCGAGCAAACCTTCAAGCCTTTGTCCGCGGCCGAGAACTCTTAGGAGCCCCCGTCAGTACGGAACTTCCTGAAGAAGGCGCAAAAGAAGCTGCGGCAACGCCCACTGCGGAGTCGCCCTATGCGGAAGTAGCCGTGAAAGAACCGCATCCCATGGACCCTGCCGGGGGAGAGATGTCCGTGGTCAACGATGCCAGTGCAGCCCCCAAGGGCGATCCGGCAACCAAAGCCTCAGCGCCGGAAATGGAGGTGTGGATTTGCACCGTTTGCGGCTATGCCTACGATCCCGTAGCCGGTGATCCCGACCATGATGTGGCGCCCGGAACCCCCTGGGAAGAGGTTCCGGAGGATTGGACCTGTCCCTTATGCGGCGTCGGCAAGGATGCGTTCGAACGCCAGTAGCCCTCTCTTCCTTGGAAGACCCAAACGCCCGAAACGCTCCCCCACAAAAAGGGACAGCGTTTCGGGCGTTTTCCTTGGCGGGTCCCTCGTCCGAAAAAAAAGGGGGCCTCCCCTTTTTTCTTTTCTTTGGGGCGCCCTCAAATTATGGATTACCTCTTATTTTATCTCACCTGAACGACGGAAGATTCCCTGTATTCTTCTCTTTGCTCCCGTTAAGGAAGGGGGGCTATGAGCCCCTTACAAACACCTTGAACGCTGAGCCTTACTCTATCGATCAAGAATCTTCGAAACAAGTCTTGATACCCCTTAGGATATCCTTCTTCCGAAAGCCATGGACCCAGTCCCTGACGATGCTTATTTGGATGGTTCAATGGGGGTTCGTTTTTCTTCTTGGTACAAAAACTCATCCCGCTGTTCGGTAAACTGCAGGCTCCCGTCGGCGACATACTTATTCGCATCCGTCGCTTCACAGGCGGTCTTCATCTGCGAGCGCCACGTGAGGGTCACGGCTGCAGCAATCAGCAAAGGAACCAACAAGGAGGCGGCCAAACGAAGCGCAAAATTGTCGCTGGTTTTTTTGGCGGGCGCTGCGGTGGTCTTGGGCGCTTGCTGAGTTTTTGGCGATCCTTCTAAGGCCCAGCGGCGTTCTTTTGCCCCTTGTTGCGGCATGAGGTGATCTAAGGATGCACTACGGGCGATGCGAACGACAGCGTCCCCTGTGGGCGTGGGGTGCTGCGCGGCCAGGACCGGCCTTGCAAAAGAGAACAGCAGCACCCAAAGAATTAAAAGACTGGCAGGTTTTCGTTTCATAAAATCCCTCCCAAAAGCACGAAGCTGAGGATTGCCATTAACGGTAGCGCAATGCCTGCAAACCACAGCCAAAAAAGCTTGCGGTCCACCGGCAGATCGCCCACCAATTTTCCCGTCTGGCCGTTCATGGCGAAAAGGTAGTTTTTCCCCTCCCATTTCGTGCTAAGAAGCCATACCGGGAAAAAAGCGTAGGTGGCCGGATCCATGGACACGGAGATTTCTTCTTTTTTTTGCGTAACGCTGGAGTAGCCTTTTACGGATTTTCGGAACGCATCCTTCACGGATTGACTGATTCGATCCTGCGCCCGCTCCGAGCATTTTTCTTCGTCTTCATCGTAGGTATCGGCAAAATAGCCGGGCAGATACGCCGTGGAAAATTCCTGTAAATTCTCATAGGTATAAGGTTCAATGGCGTCCATATGCTCATCGGGCATCTTGCTGGAGGCATCCACAGGAACCATTTCAAAGGACAGATGCCCTTTTCGGTAGATGTCGTAATGCTCCGTAATTTCGATTTTTTCCGACTGCGTCTGCCGCTTGTGGACTTTGGTGGCGCGATAAACCATGTCGCCGTAGGCCTCGCCATCAAAGAGCCAAAACGGAACATAGACGCCTTGGATTTCATCGATGTGGTTTTGAGCGGCAAAGGTTTTGGGCAAAAATTTCTTGCCTTTATAGTAATTTTGCAGCGCTTGCTTGGCGGCCTGTTGATCCAACACAAAAGGGATCACGGCATCGGGCATGGCGCCCCCCGTCAGCGCTGAGGGAACCACCGTCGGATTCCCGCAATAAGGACAGGTGCTGGCGGCGGTGTTTTCCGTGCAGATGAGCTCCGCCCCGCAGGACGGACATCCATAGGCTCTCAGGCGTTCGGCCTCATCATCGCTCCAGCCGTGGGCCGCTTTTTGAAATTCCGCCTCCTCTTTGGAGGGCGTGCCCGCGGCGCGGGCCGCTTCTTCTTTTTTGGCAAACATCTCTTCGACTTCAGCCACTTCATACTCGGCGCTGCAATAATCGCATTTAAGCTTTCCAGTGGCTCCATGAAAATGCAACGGACCCGTACAAGAGGGACATTGATAGTTGGTTACTGAACTTGCCATGCCTTCACCTCCCAAAAATGTCAGAGAAGTTCCAAGCTTCCTCTGAGCATGACGCGCAAGTTTTTTTCTTACTTTGCATCGTTCTCGTCAAAGACGTCCCCGCATTCAGGACAGAACTTGGGTGGATGGTGGGGATCCTTCGGTTCAAAGCCGCAGTTGTTGCACCGATACCCCGGGGCCTCTTCGGGCTTTTTCGCACCGCATTCTTTGCAAAACTTTCCTTGATTCACCACGCCGCAGCTACAAGTCCAGCCGCTCTCGCTTGCGCGCACGGGCCGGGGACTGCCGCACTCTGGGCAAAAGGCGCCGCTGGTTTCCCCACCACAGACGCAACGCCAAAGCTCCTGGGGTTTGGGTTGGGGTGCGCCGCATTGGGCACAGAATTTGCCTTGGTTTCCGGCATAACCGCAAGAGCAAGTCCAAGCGTTCTTCGCTTTTTGCGCTTCAGCTGCTTGCATTTCTTGGGTCCTTTGAGCCTCTGCCTTGGCTTGTTCTTGCTGAGCCCCTGCTTGGAAGAGTCCCGCTGGGTTCATGCCGCCGGCTTGGCTGGCCATATTCATGCCCATAAAGGCCATGGCGGGGCCGGTACTGGTATTTTCTGCCGCGCTTTGCATGGCGGAAGCTTGAGCGCCTACCATGTGTGCCGCGGCCATGTTGGCGTTTCGGAACACCGCATTGCGCTGAAGCTCCTTAATCATGGCTTCATCCTCTTCCGAAGCCTTTACGCTGGAAACTCCGAAAGAAACGATTTCGATGCCCCGCAAAAGCCGCCATTTCTCGGACAACACTTCATTGAGCAACTTAGCCAGTTCTTCGGTGTGCCCGGGCAACGCGGAATACCGGACGCCCAAATCACTGATCTTGGCAAAAGCCGGCTGCAAGGCCGTCATCAATTCCGTCTTCAGCTGACCGTCAATGCGGTCGCGTTCGTAGGTTTCGGCGACGTTGCCCGCCACGTTGACGTAAAAAAGCATGGGATCGCTGATGCGATAGCTGTATTCTCCAAAGCAGCGAATGGAAATATCCACGTCCAAGCCGATGTTTTGGTCCACCACCCGGAAGGGAACCGGGCTGGGCGTTCCATACTTGTTGCCCATCAGTTCCTTGGTGTTGAAATAATAAATACGCTGGTCCTTGGGGGTTTCTCCGCCGAAGGTGAACCGCTTGCCCACCGTTTGGAAGGTTTTCATGATCCCCTCGCCCAAGCCCCCCGTAAATATGGATGGCTCCGTCGAGGCATCATAGGTGAATTCTCCGGGGTCCGCGCAAAGTTCCACAATTTTGCCCTGCTCCACAATGATCATGCATTGGCCGTCCGCCACCGCAATGAGGGAGCCAGAAGTGATGACGTTCTCCGACCCTTTTGTGTTGGAGGAACGTCTGGAGGTTTTCTGCATTCCCTTCGTCATCAGGACGTTCTCGGGAAGGGCTTCGCAATAGAAAAACTCTTTCCATTGATCGCCCAGGGCTCCACCTGCAGCTCCAGCAAGCGCTTTGATCAATCCCATGAATATCTCTCCTTTCGCAAGGTCCCTACGAATGATTTTAGGGACTCTTTTTAAACTGCGGCTCCTCGTCCATCGATTCGTCCTGCTGCCTATGCTCTCGAGGAAATTCCTTGGTTATGGGTTTACCTTATCGCGTTTGGCCATATCTTCCCATTGGCCGTAAGACCCATCTTTATAGAAAAAGCAAATCACCCCTTGGATCAGGGTTCAAAGGGTGATGTCGCGCCTCCCTAAGCGTCCATTATGATCGGCTTTGGCCTCCTTCGAGATTGCCCCATTTAAATATTAGGATCGATCCAGCCGCCGCTGATGGCAAAGGCGATGAGGCCCGGACGACCGCAGGTCCCGGTCTTGCGGAATAAATTCTCCATGTGCCGCTTCACCGTGCTCTCGGTGATGGAGAGGGCGTGAGCCATTTCTCGGTTGGAATAATCCTTACAGACCAAGCGAAGAACCTCCAACTCTCGCTCGGTGAGGGGCAACTCCCCCTCCTGCACGGGCACTTTGGGCCCTCGCTCTGGAAACACCGACTCTCCAGAGAGGACCCGATCCAACACCCGCACAAATTCTTGCGCTTGAAGATTTTTATTGAGGAAGGCGTCGACCCCGGCGCGGCGAGCGCGCTGCTCAAAGGAAATCTCATCGCAACCCGTCATCAAAAGAACCTTAATCTCAGGGAATTCTTTTTTGAGCTTTTGCGCCGTCAATAGGCCGTTGGTATGACACTCCTTGGTGCGGATGTCCAAGAACACCGCATCCGGTCGCCACCTTTCGCAGGCCGATTGGGCCAGCGAGGCACAGGATAGGCTCTCCACGATGCAGTAGCGCGTCGCATCGGAAAAGCAGTGCTCCAAAAACCGGAGCACAATGGGTTCATCATCAATCAACAGTAATCGGATCATCGCTTAAGATCCCTCCTTTTTCTTGCGCCATGCAACCAGGGGCCTTTGCCTCGGGAACGTTCTCCTCCTCCCGAGGCAACCAGACGGTCAAGGTAAAGGGTGGGCCCCCCTCGGCCCGAAAAAGTCCGCCTTGTCGCTTCACTTCGCGTTCCATGGCACAAAGACCTCCACCATAGACCAAGGACTTACCGGCCCCTTGCCCATCGTCCGTCATCTCTAGCGTATAAAATGTGGGGGTTTTCGTCAGAAAAGCTTCCATTTTGCTGCACTTTCCGTGGCGCAGCGCATTGCTCGCCCCTTCGCGCAACACCTTTAGGAAGAGGGCGCCTACTTCTGGCTCCTTTGGCCAAGGCCCCTGGAGGTTCAGCGGCGTTCCCAGCCGGTTCAAGGATTCCAAGAGATGCTCCTTAGCGAGCTCGGGCTCTTCCCTTGCAAGATTCGGTCCCTTTCGCAACTCCTCCACCAAGGCCTGGAGATCCTTAGGATCTGGGGCAATCTGAGCGTTTAAGAGGCGCTCCAGCTGAGAAACCCGTTGGCCCATGACGTCATGGATTTGATTCCACGCTCGATCCCAAGCCTCTTCACGCCGTAGCTGTTCCAAATGATCCAAGGTTTCTTTTAGCTCTTGCTGCTGGCCTTTGAGTTCCTCTTGCAGCTCCTGTAGGGCCTTATGCAGTCGCTCCTCCTGGGTCACCTCCGTGGCCGTCAACTGCCAGATGCTCCGTCCCTCCCCGCCCATTTCTTGAAGGGAAAACTGCCAGACGGTCCCATCGTTCAAATGGCGGAACACGGGAACCTCGCCGAGCCCGAGCAATTCTTCCACACGCCGGCCGTTGCGTACAAAGCTTCCCATGATCTGTTGGAGCAGAAGAATCATCTGGCGATTGACCAAGAGCACCTCACCTTGAGCGTTGTAGAATAAGAGGCCACTGTGGGAAAGGTCTAGGGCTTCCTTGATGGCCATGGGGGTGATCTCTTCTTTGAGGCTCTTACGAATGCGCAACAGCGCGTAGAGGCCTCGAGCCAGGGCAAATATGGGAAGGACCAACACCGAGCGAGTAAAAAGCACTTCTTGGTTGGGGCCGTACATGGGTAGAAAAAGAACAAAAAGCAGCGAGGCGCAAAGCGCATCCCCTTGACGAGTCTTCCAAAAAAGCGTCCCGGAAAGGCCAAGGCCCAAAAAGCCTAGGATCCAGCGCCAATCCGTAAAGCCCGCAAGAAATAACTCTCCGCGCAAAAGGTAGGCCAGCATGCGGCGCACCAGAATGCTTTGAGAAAAAAGGACTATGGCTAAGAGCCCCTCCACCCAAAAAGCCAGTTGCCCATGAGGCGTCCAGGCCCAGACAAAGGCCTGAACGATCATGGCCGCCAAGGTGACGAAAAGGAGGACGTAGAGCCAGTGAGGCGAGATGGTTTTCATCAGGGAAATCATGACAGATCCTCCTTTTTCAAGAAAAGATGCAAGGATCGATCCTCTCCAAGATCCTTCAGTTCCTCCCCTCCCGTCCACCCATGGGTCTTCAAGGCCTGGGCGATTCGGCGGCAGGGGACCTGGGAGGCTTGCGTCGTCAGCCAGAGCGTCGCACCATCGTCTTGGAGAAACAGCCGCAGGGTGCTCTGGGTCAAGGGGCCCTCGCAAAGGAGGATCAATACCCCATAGATGCTCAGGTAGAGGCGCGTGGCAAAGGCTAGGGAAAACGAGCCCGTCCCGGTGCCAAACATTCGGACCATCGGAGCCAAGGGCAGCGTCAGTTCATTTGCGATTCGCAAAACTTCTGTGGCGGGCAGTGCTGCAAAACTTTTGGACTTAACCAACAGCTCGCTGCGCCGTTTGCAGTACAAAGCGCGGATGCGCAAACAAGCAAAGGCGAGCTCGCGCTGTGGGCCCTTCGTTGGCAGATGTGAAATCATCTCCTTCATTTCCAAGATGCACGATTCCAGGGCCGTAGCCACCTCCCGGGAAATCCGGTTTTGCTCTAGCAAAAGGATTTTTCGGCTCTTGATGCGCTCTTGTCGGCGCAGCATTTTATTTTCCCGCTCCAGCTGCGCCGTGGCCTCCTCCAACTGCGCCTGCAGGCCACGCAGCTCAGAAATGTCCTCACACGCTAAGACCGTGCCCCCGGCAATCAAGGTGTGCCAATGTAAGGACTGGTCGTGGCGTACGACGTAGGGCGCTGCGCCCTTGGCCCAACCCAAGGGCCTGGCCATTTCATGCGACCCGAGGGTGCGGTAGCGGACCTGGCCTTTTTTATCCAAAATCTGCATATTGAGCCGACTGCGTTCAAAAAGTCGTCGATACCTGCGGTTGTTGGGCACAAGGCCTGTCCAAAGCGCCGTCTGCCAAAAAGCTAAGGTGCAAAACGTCATCCCCAAGACCAAGGGGATGTCTCTAAAAAACGAGATCGAAAGGTTATAGAAAAGGTTATACAGTAAGCCCATGAGAAACACCAACAGTGGCAGCACCCTACGCCGACGGTTTGGAACCTCTAGGCTGTTGCGAAATAAGATCCAAAAGGTCACAAACTGCGTCAGCATAAACCATGCGGCAATGATTTGGTAGCCGACGGTACGCTCATACTGGTGCCGCCAAAGATCCGGCGACTGGGCTAAAAAACGGAAGACGAGCTGATGCGCATCGTTGGTGAGGACCAATACAATCAGAGCGCCTGAGACCACAGCAGCGGCTTTGAGCCAAAGGGGGCGACGAAATTCCTCGAGGCTTGTGACGTTGGCCGCCATGGATAAAGAGAGCACCGGCAAGGTGAGGATGAAGAAATAATAGGAGTACCATAAGATGCGAATGAGTCCATAGGTTTCATCAGAGAGCGTGTATTTCAGCACATGCAAAAGAATCCAACACAACAATAAAGCGCCCATGAAATAGAGGCTTTTTTGCAGGCCCCGGCGCAACACCACTCGGCGCACCTCCGAGAGAAAAAAGACAATGGCGAAAATCATCAGGCTCGCCACCACCTGATGCTCCTCCGCCGTTTGGGGAACGTGCCAGTGCCGTCCCAACACCAAGCGGTCGTACATGGGCAGGGGGTTGCCTAAGAGAAGATAGTCCGACAAATGCTCGGACGCCCAAAAAACCGGGACGTTTGGCGGCAAGGAGGCCAGGACTTCTTGCGGGGTTTTCGCCACCCCCTCGCCAAGATCGGCGCGCGCCAAGAGCGCTTTTTGCCCGGCGGAGAGCTCTTCACGCAGCAAAAGACCCACGGAGAAAACCAGCACCCCTTCTTTGGGATAAACCACCGATCCTTCGTTGATTTTTTGCCCCTCCCTGAGAGCCTCGGAGCGCAGGATCCAGGAAAGCGGGATCGTCCCAGGTCGGGGGGTATTCGCTCGTTCCACGGTTTGCAGACGGCTGATCCGATCTAAAGGGGCATAGGGCAGGATGCGTCCATCTTTTTGCAACGACAAAAGGGCCCATACCGCCTTGAAATCCATAGCGTTTTGGGGAAATTCAATGGAATATCCCGACAGATCCCCTTCCGCCAAAGGGAGCACTCCTGGCGAGCCTTGGGGGCCTTGAAGCACCATCACATCGTAGTAAAGTGGAACAAAGAAAAATCTTTGGGAGCCGCCAACAAGGGGCAGGGCCGTGACATCTTTGGTCCAAAGCCCCGAGCCGCCGGTAAAAAAGGTCAACAGCGGCGCTTCATCTTTGCCCCAGGGTCGCGCCTGAGGGAACACTTCCAAAAGGGTTTTTTGAACCTTTGGAGGCAGGGATTGGGGGTAGGTCAGCATGCTCGAGGACTCCGGCGGGGGTCGAAAGGTTTCAAAGGGACGTTCCGAGGGAAACAACAAAAAAAGAACCACTGCTCCCATGAGAAGATAGGGAATGCAATTGAATGAAAGGACTTTTTTGTTCTTCATACCATCACCTCAGCGATTGCGTGCCATGACGGTTGTGCTGATGAACGGTGCCAGAAGTCTTTCCCTCAACCTTCGGTTCTTGAATCTACTCTAAGTGTAGAAAAAATAAAGCTTTCTGACAAGTTCATAAGTCTATGTTTTCGATGCCCACCAAGGGCGCCTCCCCTCTACGAAGGACAAGAATTTTAGCGACGCTTTTTGAGAAAAACGAACGAGGAAGCATCAGAAGGAATAAAAATACTCCTGAGCCAATTCTGTACGGGATCAAAGCCAATCATGTTATAATTGAACCAGTACAATGGAGGATCGATGCGATGAATTTCAAGTATACAGAGATCATGGATTACATCAAAAGTGAAATTGCCAAGGGGACCTATAAATCCAAGCTGCCGTCCATCCGTGGCATGGCCATCCGTTTTTCCTGCTCCAATTCCACCGTCATCAAAGCGTATTCCGAATTGGAGGATCAAGGGATTATCTACTCATTCCCCAAGTCGGGCTACTACATCAATCAAAACCGCAAAGATTCGGGCCGGGAGTTTGATTTTTTCTCCGGCATCCCCCTCTCCTCCTACCTGCCCTTTGACGCCATGGAAGAGGCGTATGCGTCTTCCTTCAAAGAAAACAACATCTCCATCATCAACTACAGCTACTCTCGGGGCTATGAAAAACTACGAGAGCTTTTGGCCGATACCTTTGGGTTGGGCCTGGACCCTTCCCGGGTGTTCATCCTCTCAGGAACCCAGAACTTTTTCAACCTCATGGTGGCTATGATCCTCAAAAAGGATCAGGAAATGCTGGTGGAGGATCCCACTTACAATTTATTGGTGGGCGCCCTCAACGCCTACGGCAAAAAACTCCAAGCCGTTCCAAGAACCCTTCAAGGTCTTGATTTGGACGCCTTGGAGCAAAAAGCCAAACACGGGGAATTTCGCTATTTTTATACCATGTCACGCAACCACAACCCCCTGGGCACAAGCCTTACAAAAAGTGAACGCAAACGCCTTCTAGCGCTCGCCCGCCAATATGATTTCTACATCTTGGAGGACGACTACATCAAAGAGCTCTCCGAGGAACCCTGTCTTTTTGAGGAAGATCCCGACCGGGTCATCTATCTTAGGAGCTTCTCTAAGACCATCAGCCCCTCCCTGCGCCTTTGCTCGCTCACCGTGCCTGAGGCCCTAAAGGAGGACGTAAGCCGTACCAACAGCTATATGAACACCGGCGCCTCTCTCATCAGCCAGGATGTCCTCTACCGCTACCTCACCAGCGATCAGTACCACAAAAATACTCGGATGCTGCAAGAACGCATTCAAGAAAAATGCGCCGTTCTCAAGCGCTGCCTCAGCGATTGTCCCTATCCTTATTACGTTCCCGACATGGGTCTTTATGGCTACATCGAATTGCCCCCAGGCTTTCGCACCATGGAGCTTTTGGAAACCTTGGACGCCAAGGGCCTGCGCTTTCGCTCGGATGTGGAATTTTCCGTCACCCGCACCGTGGGTGGGCTTCGCATCTCCCTCTCCCGTGTGGAGAATAAAGCCATTGAAAAAGGCATCGCAGAGCTGCTTTTGGAGATGAACCGCGTGGTTTTGGAGAAAAAAGAGCCCAAAGACATCTACATTTAAGCAATGCCTCCCCTCTTTTGCGGTCTCCCCTTTTGATAGCCTCCTCCCACAACGTGCAAAAAAGAACCCCTGGGGGACCGATGAACAACGATTCATCGATCCTCCAGGGGTTCTTTTGGGTGGAGTGAAGCGCCTTTGGCGCTTACTTCATCTCTTGTATTTTTTGAGCGACAAACTCTTTTAAAGGCGTTCCGTCAATGGTGACCTTTCCTTCTTCAAAGAGATCGGCCTTCACCGTGAAGAAGTTGATGAACAGCTGAGATCCCTTGATGCAGGCCACTTCAAACTGCCCGGGATAGAAAATGACCTCAACGTTTTCATAGGGAAACGCCGATCCAAGGGAATTCTTCAGATCGTCCATGTTGAGCGTTTTGATGGGGGTCAGCATCATTTGGGTCATCTGCGGATCTTCCAACATCCACATGTTATAGTTCCAAAACCGTGATTCTTTTTTTGTAGGTCCGTTGAGGCGTTCTCGATTGGAGATGGCCGAGAGGACCTTACGGACGCTGGCTGCGTTGAATTCATCGTCGTAGGAGGACGTCATTTCCTGGCTTTGAGCCAGTTCGTCCAAAAAAGCTTCGGAAACCTTCTCCCGGTCTTTGATGGAGGCCCAGATAAAAAGCATGGTCTCCAAGGCTTTGGTGTTGATTTGGATGGATTGTAACATAGGGGATCTCCTATTCATAGCGCGGCGGCGCACTGGCAATGAGCGCGCGGAAGAAACAAGGGGCAAAGGGGGCCTTATAGGAGGCCGCCGTCGATGGTGATGATTTGTCCGTTGATGTAGGCAGCCTCTTCGGAGAGAAGAAACACGCAGGCTTTGGCAATGTCTTCCCCCGTACCCATGCGGTGGGACGCAAGGCTGCACACCATGGCCTCTTTTTCCTTTGCCGAAAGACGGTCGTTCATCTGCGTGTCGATGAGCCCGGGGGCCACAGCGTTGACTCGAACGCCCATGGGACCCACTTCTTTCGCCAAGGATTTGGTGAAGGCATTGAGACCGGCTTTGCTCATGGCGTACACCACTTCGTTGGCGGCGCCATGGGCGGACCAGATGCTGGAGATGGTCAATATGGATCCTTGGGTCCGCAAAAGATGCGGCAGAGCGTGACGCGTCACGTTGAAGGCCCCTTTTAAGTTGGTGTCCATGATCCAATCATAGGTTTCTTCACTCATATCCATCAACAGCCCGTGATGACTTACTCCGGCATTGTTGATGAGTACGTCCAGGCGCCCGGTTTTTGCCACGGCAAACGCCACGAGTCCCTGGGCCTCTTCAAAGGAGCGAAGGTCCGCTCGATAAAGAGCGCCATAGCCCCCCACCGCTCGCAGCATCTCCAGGGTTTTTTGCGCCTCTTCTTCTTCTTTTCGATAATTTAAAATCACGTAGGCTCCCGTACGAGAAAGCGCTTTGGCGACCTCTCGTCCGATGCCCCGCGATGCGCCCGTAACGATGGCGACTTGATGGGATGGACTCAACGAAAAACAGCCCTCCGATGCTTGGTATTTTACCCTCCCTAGTGTACCATAAAACGCGGATTTTCGGCGGGGCCCCCTGTGCAAAGGCCCGGCCAAAAGAAAAACCTCCGCGGGGGATTCCCGCGAAGATTCTTCTTTTGGCGACGCTTAGACTTATGAACGAGGGGCCCGGGGATCATGCTCGGGTTTGGGCGGCATGGGCGCTCCGGGGGCGGGCTGATTTTTGATGATGTCCGCCAGGGCGGCTACAGAGCCTAGAGAAGACATGCCCTCTGCCGGCAAAATCAATTTGTTGGCGGGATTCATAGAGAGTTCCTTTAAGGCCTCGACCTGCTTTAAGGCGATGACGCGGGCATCGGTGCCCGATTCGATGATGGCCGTATTGACGCGACGGATGGCTGCAGCGTCAGCATCGGCCAAAAGTTCAATGGCCTTGGCCCGTCCTTGCGCTTCCAACAGCTGCGATTCGCGCAAGCCTTCAGCGCGGCGGATGTTGGATTCTTTTTCCGCTTCTGCCCGTAGAATGTTGGACTGCTTTTCACCTTCGGCGCGCGCAATGGAGGAATTGCGATCGCCTTCGGCGATCAAGATGGCGGCGCGCTTTTCACGCTCAGCCTTCATCTGCTTTTCCATGGCGTTTTGGATTTCTTCGGGGGGAACGATGTTCTTGATCTCCACGGAGAGAATCTTGATGCCGTACGCATCAGTGATGGCGTCGACGATGTCCAAAAGCTTTGCGTTGATCTTGTCGCGGCCAGCCAAAACTTCATCCAAGGACATGTCTCCAATGATGTTGCGCATGTTGGTGATGGTGGAATACATGATCCCGTACACGTAGTTCTCAATGTTGTAGACGGCGTCCTTGGCATTGAGCACTTGGTAGAAAATAACGTTATCCACCGAGATCTTGACGTTGTCTTTCGTGATGACGTTCTGGGGCTCAATGTCCAGAATTTGCTGCTTCATGGAAATGCGCTTTCTCACATAATCCATAAAGGGAACAATGATGTGCATGCCCGGTTGAAGCACCCGATAGAACTGTCCCAGACGTTCCACCACATAGACGTACCCGGTATTGACGATTTTGACGGAGGATAGGATAACCACGAGAATGAGGACGGCAACGATACCAACAATGATCCAAGGCATAATTTAGTTCTCCTTTGCGACATAAAGTCGGTTATTTTTGATGCCCACAATTCGAAATTGTTCCCCGGGCATAATGGGCGTTCCTTCATTGCGCAACAACCAATAGATCCCATTGATCTTATATTGGGTTTCTTCCCGGATCTCGGTGTCCGCTGTATGGATGGTTCCGAGGATTTTATCGGTGAGTATGGGCGTTGCGTCAATGGAGCGTTTTAGGTACTTGCGGCTGATCAAAGAGCCAATCATAAACGTGATGGATCCCACAATGCAAGCGGTAATTACCTGGGTGGGCACGGAAACCTCCATCACGGCCAAAATCACCGCCGCGAGGAAACCAAGGGCCATCCAGGAGTACAAGATGTTGCTGGTTGCCATGTCCAGCAAAACCACCAGAACTATTAGGGCCAACCAAATCCAGATCATGTGTGCATTCCTTCCTTAAAGGTCATTATTGAACGGTTCAAGCATCTTAGTTCCTTTAGGAGTTGGAGGGGTTCATCCTAAGGAATGAAATCATCGGCTCCTTGAAACGGAAAGACGCTTTTTTCTTTTGTTTTCCTCATTGTATCGAAGGTATATTAAAAAAGAATTAAGCTCGTTCCCCAAGGCAATAAAAAAATCGGCGGATCCGCTGGCGTGAAGCTCTTGGCAAGATTCCTCATAGAGATTATAGCCGCAGACGGCCTTTGGAGGCAATGGAAAAGGCCAGGGATCCCAAACGTTTGGGCGTCCCCGGCCCCTAACCTAAGAAGCGCCGATGTCCCGACGCCACACGACGCCTGCTGGGGCATTGTCCTGCATATAGCGATTGAGGCGCTCATGGAGCTCTTTTTTCTCGCCCGTGGCCGTTACACCAAAGATTCGCCCCCCTGAGGAAACGAGCTGCCCTTGGTTCAACCGAGTGCCCGCATGGAATACTTGAATTCCCTGTTCCTTCGAAAAACTCAAAGGGAGGTCTTTTTCATAGAGGCCCGGGTAACCGGGCGCGGCCCCGATGAGAGTCATGGCGTGCTGCTTTTTGAACGTCAGATCCTTCGATCGGAGGGTTCCTGAGAGGGCCTTTAGAAAGATTTCTCCAAGATCCCCCTCCAATAGGGCCAGGACGGACTGAGTTTCGGGGTCCCCAAATCGGAGGTTGTACTCCAAAAGGCGTACGCCCTTCTTCGTCAGCATCAAGCCAAAGAAAATGCAGGCGGGATCGCGAAAACCCCGATGCAGGAGGCCCTTTTGGGTGGGGCGAAGAATGTGTTCGTAGAAATCCTCCTGTGCCGCCGCATCAAAGGCCGGCGCGGGCGCCAGGGTGCCCATGCCACCGGTGTTGGGGCCGACGTCTCCCTCCCCGATGCGCTTATGATCCATGGCGGACACCATGGGGTAAATGTCCTGCCCGTCGTAGAGCGCGAGAATGCTGACCTCGGGGCCTTCCAGACACTCTTCTAAAACGACGGTGCGCCCTGCCGCGCCAAAGATCTCCTCCCCCATGAAGTCCTCTAGGGCGTTTTGAACGTCTTCTTCGCTTTGAGCCACCACCACGCCTTTTCCAGCGCAAAGTCCGGAGGCCTTAACCACCAGGGGGGCTCCTTTTTCTCGGGCCAATTGGCGAGCCTCGGCCAGGGTTTTTACCGTATCATAGGCTGCGGTGGCCACGCCGTATTCCTTCATAAACTCCTTGGCAAAGGCCTTAGACCCTTCCAACTGGGCCATTGCTCGTCCCGGCCCAAAGACCTTCAGCCCAGCCGCTCGGAACACATCCCCCAAACCCTCCACCAAGGGCGCCTCCGGGCCCACTACGGTGAAGGCCACCGCTTCTTCTTGCGCTAGGGCGAGCCAGTCCTCAACTCGCTCCCCTGCTTCGATGCGGCACTTTGCCTCGGATGCAATCCCGGGATTCCCGGGGGAAACCACGACCTCCTCGATGAGCCTGGACTGGGCCAAATGAAGGGCCAGCGCATGCTCTCGCCCACCGGCACCGATCAATAATACCTTCATACGTCCCTCCTAATGGCGAAAATGGCGCATGCCCGTAAAGACCATGGCAATACCGGCCGCATCACAGGCGTCGATGGAGGCTTGATCGTTGGTGGAACCTCCTGGGGCGATGATGCAGCGAATGCCGTGAGAGGCAGCCGCCTGCACCACGTCCGGAAAGGGGAAAAAGGCATCTGAAGCCAAATAGGCCGCTCCTTTTGCGTGAGCCAAAGCGTATTCGGCCGCATCAATGCGGTTGACAAATCCGCCCCCAATGCCCCGGGCGGCCCGTTCGCTGCTGACGACAATGGCGTTGCTTTTAACGTATTTGCAGACTTTAAAGGCAAATTCCAGCTCCTCGAGGTCTTCTTGAGTGGGCTGGGCCGCCGTCACCACCTGCCAGGTTGTGACCAATTCCTGGTCCTCTTCCTGCATTAAAACGCCGCCGTCGCAGGAAATCAGGCTCTTTCCCCTCCCGATGGATTGGTTCATTTGGATGAGAATCAAATTTTTCTTAGCCGTCAACACGTCCAACGCCTTTTTTGAAAAAGAGGGCGCCGCAATGATGTGGAGCATGGTCTGGCGCATGATCTGAGCCGCAGCTTCATCCACCTCCCGGTTCAGGGCTACGATGCCACCGAAAATGGATAAGGGATCGCAGGCGTGGGCTCTTTCGTACGCTTTTGCTGCGGTGGCGCCCAAGGCGACCCCGCAGGGCGTGTTGTGCTTGATGGCGGCGCAGGCGCATTCTTCAAAATCACAGACGATACGCCAAGCGGCTTCCAGGTCCTTATAGTTGATGTAGCCCAGGGCCTTACCGTGGAGCTGTTGGAACGTCGTCATGGATCCTTCTTGCCCCTTTACTTCATAGAATGCACCCTTTTGGTGCGGATTCTCACCGTAGCGAAGGTCCGTTTTCTTCTTTAAGGTCCAGGTCATGGTCTCGGGAAAGACCTCTTTGGACTCCGACGGCCCCTCCAAAGGAGCAACGTCTTTGTTGCGGGTGCCCGTCAGCCATTGGGCAATGAGCCCGTCGTAGGCTGCGGTTTTTTGGAACACCGCTTGGGCAAGGGTTTGCCGATGAGCGGCCGCGGCCTCAGGGTCCAGTGCCTGGGCTTGAAATGCTTTTTGGAAGGCGCCGTATTGATTGGGACTCGAGAGCACCCAAACGCTTTGCCAGTTTTTGGCCGCAGAGCGCAGCATGGAGGGCCCGCCGATGTCGATGTATTCCGTCTGCTCCTCCATGGGAAGGCCCTGCTCCAGCATCTCTTCAAAGGGGTATAAATTGACGCAGACCAGATCCAAGGGCAAAATGCCCTGCTCTTTGAGGGTCTCTAGATGATCCTTTCGATTGCGCTTGGCGAGAATTCCGCCGTGGATGGCGGGGTGCAAGGTTTTGACCCGCCCGTCCAACATCTCCTTGGCTCCTGTAACCTCCTCCACGGAACGCACCCTGAATCCAGCCTCCTGCAAAAACCGATGGGTCCCGCCCGAGGAGATCAACTCAAAGCCCTGCTCCTTTAAAAAAGCCGCAAGTTCCAAAAGTCCTTTCTTATCGTACACCGACAGCAATGCGTTCATCGCTTCATCCTTTCCTCTGCTATTTGCCGCAGAGCCGCGACCAAAAGCCAATGTTCCAAGGGTAAAATCCTCGCCCCCAAGGTTTCCGGCGTATCTTCACGGAGCACAAGTACCTTGGCCTTCGCCAAAATGGCGCCCGTGTCCACCCCCTCCTCCACCCAGTGTACCGTACAACCCGAGATGAGATCCCCTTGGGCCAACACCGCCGCATGCACCTTTTTTCCGTACATGCCCCGACCGCCATGGGCCGGCAACAAGGACGGGTGAATGTTCAAGATTCGGCCCTTAAAGGCGCGCACGAGCTTTGGGGGCAGGATGGATAAAAAGCCGGCGAGGACCACGAGATCGCAGGAGGCCACCGCCTGGAGAAGGTCTTCTTCAAAGGATGGACTTTTGCGGTCCAAAAGAAGCGTAGGGACGCCTCGCGCTTTGGCAAGAGCGAGCCCCGGTGCCGACCGATCCGCGGCCACAAGGCGCACCGTGTAGGGCGCATCGGGTCGCTCGGCATCCTGAAGAATGCTCAACATATTGGAGCCTTGGCCGGAGATTAAGATCCCCACCGAGGGTTTTTCAGCTAAAGCAAGCATAGGGCGTCTTCCCCGGCCGAGCGCGGGCGCACGCAGCCCAACACCACGGGATCCTCGCCCAAAGAGCGCAGCCGCTCCAAGGCCAATTCCTGATCTTTCGCAGCCAAGGCCAAAACAAAGCCAATCCCCATGTTGAAGGTGTTGTAGATGCTCTTTGGGTCTGCGCCGCGACGCAAAGCTTCTTCAAAAAGGAAGGGCATGGTCCAGCGATCCTTGTGGACCTCAGCCGTCAAATTCTCTTGGGCAAACATTCTTGGGATGTTTTCAACGAATCCACCTCCAGTAATGTGAGCCATCCCGTGCACGGGGACGCACTCCATGAGGCCGCGCACGCTTTTTACGTAGATCCGCGTGGGTTCTAAAAGCGCGTCCCCGATTTCCTTCCCATCGAGGAGCTCATGAACGTCGGGGAACAACCGCCGCACGAGGGAGTACCCGTTGGAGTGAAACCCGGAGGAGCGAAGGCCAATGAGCACATCCCCTTCTTGAATCGCCCGACCGTCGATGAGTTCCTCTTCCTCCACCACGCCCACGCAAAAGCCCGCGATGTCGTATTCTCCCGGCGCATAAAAGCCGGGCATCTCTGCGGTTTCCCCTCCGATTAAGGCCAGATCCCCCAAAAGGCAGCCTTGGGCCACGCCCGCCACTAGGTCCGCAGCCACTTTAGCATCGAGCTTGCCGCAGGCCAAATAATCTAGAAAAAACAGCGGCTGGGCCCCGTGGCATAAAATGTCGTTGACGCACATCGCCACGGCATCGATTCCCACGGTGTTGTAGCGCTCCATCGCAAAGGCGATCTTGAGCTTTGTGCCCACGCCGTCGGTGCCCGAGACCAGCACCGGGTTTTTGTAGCCCTTGGGAATGCGCATAAACGCCCCAAAGCTTCCGATGCGCGAGAGCACCCCCTGTTTCATCGTCTGAGCTGCCAGCGCTTTGATGTTCTCCACAGAGCGATATCCTTCTTCAATGTTCACGCCTGATTGTTTGTAATCCATTTTCCCTCATCCTCTCTTCCCTAAAGATTCCCACCGGGGGGTTCTTCTCGATCGCTCTAACGGACGAATCCTTCGCCCAATCCTTTCGTTTCATTTTGCAAGGGATGCACGGTGCAGCCAAGCCGCTCCTGATCCATGCGATGCTCTTCGTCTTGAGGAATATCCATGGGATAAACGCCCGAAAAACAGCCCAAGCAATAGCCTTTTCGATCCCCCAGCGCCTGGAGCAACCCTTCCTTCGAGATGAAGGCCAAGGAGTCGGCCCCAATTTCCTCTTCGATCTCTTCTTTGGTTTTCACTGCGGCAATAAGGTGTTCTCGATAAGGCGTATCGATGCCGAAATAACAAGGATGTTTGACCATGGGCGAAGACACTAAAAAATGGATTTCCTTGGCCCCAGCAAAGCGCAGCGTTTCAATAAGGCGCCGGCTGGTCGTTCCCCGAACGATGGAATCATCGATCAGCACCAAGCGTTTGCCGGCCACTACGTGGCGTAGGGCGTTGAGTTTGATGTTGACGTTCTTCTCCCGGATTTCCTGAGAGGGGGCAATAAAGGTGCGTCCGATGTATTTGTTCTTGGTAAAGCCGATGTCAAAGGGAATGCCCGAGGCTCTGGCGTAGCCCAAAGCGGCAGCAATCCCGGAATCAGGAACCCCGATGACCAGGTCCGCATCCACCGGATGCTCCCTATAGAGCGCCTCCCCCATAGCCACGCGGGAGGCGTGCACGGAGAGGCCGTCAATGTCCGAATCGGGCCGGGCAAAATAGATGTATTCAAAGGAGCATACCCGCCGCTGAGTGCGCTCGGAATAGAACACCGAGCGAATCTGATCTTTCTCGATGAGCACCATTTCCCCCGGTTCGATGTCCCGCACGAGCTCAGCCCCCAAGACATCCAAGGCGCAGGACTCCGACGCCAGAATGTAATTGTCGTCGGTCTTCCCAAGAACCAAGGGCCGGATGCCGTAGGGATCGCGAATGCCCACCAGCAATGAGCCCATGGTGAGGGTCAAAGCAAAGGCTCCTTTGATCAGGCGCAGGGTTTCCTTAAGGCTTTGCTCTAAATCGTTTCGACCCGACCGCATTAAAAGGCTTAAGATCACCTCGGAATCGATGGTGGTCTGGAACATGATGCCCGATTCTTCCAACAGCTCCCGCAACCCCCCGGCATTCACCAAGGTGCCGTTGTGGGCAACACTGACCTGTCCGAGTTTGGAACGCCCGACCAGGGGCTGCGCGTTGATCATGCTGGATTCGCCACAGGTGGAGTACCGCACATGACCGATGGCGATGTCGCCTTGGAGCTCTTTAAGATCCTGTGCGGCAAACGCCTCCTGCACGAGGCCCATGTTTTTCTTCAAGGTGATGTCGCCGCCTTGGTTGCTTGCAATGCCTGCGGATTCCTGACCACGGTGTTGTAGGGCGTAAAGCCCATAGTAGACCTGTTCGGCCACGTCCTTCCCAGTGAAGGAATTCATGCCGAATACACCGCACTCCTCCCTGAGCTTATCGTCTTCTTGCCATGCGGTGTGCATTCACTGCTCCTTTTGGCCCGAGGTGATGCGGCCCAGCATTTCCTCATAGGCCTCCCGAACCGACCCAAGATCCCGGCGGAAACGGTCCTTATCGAGCTTTTCTCTGGTTTTTGCATCCCAAAATCGGCAGGTGTCGGGGGAAATTTCATCCGCCAAAACGATCTGCCCTTGGGCATTCTTGCCAAATTCCAGCTTGAAGTCCACCAAGATAACCCCACGCTCTTGGAAAAAATCACAAAGGATGCCGTTGATGGCATCAGCCCAGCCGTAGATAACGCCAAGCTCTTCAAAGGTCGCAGCGCCGATGGCCACAGCGTGCCGGTCATTGATCAGCGGATCCCCCAGGGAATCGTCCTTATAGGACAATTCAAATACGGTGGTCAAAAGCTCCTTGCCCTCCGGCAGCCCCAACCGCTTGGCCATGGAGCCTGCGGCGAGGTTTCGCACAATGACTTCCAAGGGGATGATCGCCACCTTTTGGCAAAGCTGCTCCCGTTCGTTGAGCTTTTGGATGAAATGCGTGGGCACGCCTTCTTTTTGCAACAGCTCGAAGAGCGCGCAGGTGATGGCGTTGTTCAGTACGCCCTTGTCTTCTATTTGGCCTTTTTTTTCGCCGTTGAACGCGGTGGCATCATCCTTATAGCGAATGATGACCTCCTGATCCTTGTCTGTAGCGAAGACCTGCTTGGCCTTGCCTTCGTAGAGCATCTCCATTTTTTGCGTCATCTTAAAATTCCACCTTTCCTTTGTTGTCTTTCAAGAAGTTCTCTTTCATTTGCCGGCGATAGTTCTGCAAGGTGCTGCGCACCGATTCGTCATGGGTGGCGATAATCTCGGCTGCCAGCATCGCCGCATTGGCGGCGTTGTTGATGCCCACGGTGGCCACAGGAATCTGCTTGGGCATTTGAACGATGGACAATAGAGCATCCAACCCCTCCAGAGCACCAGCCAAGGGGACCCCGATGACCGGACAAAGAGTGATGGAGGCCACAACTCCGGGCAAATGAGCGGCGAGACCGGCGCCGGCAATGAACACCTCCACCCCCTCTTTCTCTAGGCGGTGGACGGTGTCGTGCAGCTGCTCAGGCACGCGGTGTGCCGAGAGGACATAGCTCTCGGAGGGAATGTTCAGTTCGGTCAATAGATCATAGGCTTTTTTCATAACGTCCCGATCGGACTGGCTGCCGAAGAAGATGCCCACTCGGGGGCGTACGGCGGTCTGCTTCAATCCTGGTTCATTCATCATCACGGAGGATCCTTTCCTTTTCGAGGGGTTCAAGGGCTTGGCAACGGGCGAACGTGAGGGGTTGTTTATTTTTGAGTGAAATAGCGGACGCCCGATTCAAAGAGCTTCATATCATAGGAGCCGGGAACATTTTTCAAAAGGCCCGGCGCCCAACGCTCGTTGTGGCCCATTTTGCCAAAGATTCGACCATCGGGGGACAAAAGTCCTTCCACCGCAAAAGACGATCCGTTGGGATTGTCGGCTGCTTGCATGGACGCTTGGCCGCTGGCATTGCAGTATTGGGTGGCGATCTGATGGCTTCTTGCCAGGCGCAAAAGCTCCTCTTGCGACGCCATGAAGCGTCCTTCACCATGGGAGAAGGGGACCTTAAAGACCTCCCCCACCCGGACGTTACGAAGCCAGGGGGAGGCGTTGGACGCCACGCGCACTCTTGCAATGCCGTCCATATGATGCCCTGCAACGTTGCTCATCAACAGCGGATCCTCCCGCCTTAAATCGCGCAACGCGCCGTGGGGTAAGAGCCCCACGCGCACCAGGGCCTGAAAGCCGTTGCAGATGCCAAGGATCAGTCCTTCGCGCTGATCCAAAAGCCTCGTTAAGGCCCGGGCTACAGGCGCACTGCGCAGCACATTGGCGATGAATTTCCCGGATCCTTTGGGTTCATCACCTGCGGAAAAGCCGCCGGGCAACATCAGGATCTCAGACGCATCAATGGCTCGGGCCAGCTCCTCCAAGGAGGCTTTGAGCTCTTTTTGATCTCGATTTTTCAGCACAAAGGGCAAGACGTTGGCGCCGGCCTTTTGAAAGGCCCGCGTCAGATCGTATTCGCAGTTGGTGCCTGGGAAAATGGGCACCACCACCTGGGGGCGGGACACGGGCGTCTTCGCGTAGAGCACTCCCTTGGGGCTGGGCGCAAAAAGCGTGGGGGCCGAAAGAAGGCGCTCCTTTGGGGTACCTCCGTAAACCGCCGCCAGCCGTTCTTTGGCCACGCCCAATAGCTCCTCTTGGTCGATCAACAGGCCATTGAGGGTCAATGGCCCCTCTGGCTTGGTCCGGCCAAGAGGCTGGCAAGTGCAAGGAACCTCCGCTATGAGATGAAGAAATTCCGCTTCGTGTTCGGGATCCAGAGCAAGCAAAAAATCACAGGGCATCGGTTGGAAGGGCTCCTCGGTAATTTGAAAATCACCTCCGCAGCGGTTGCCAAAGCTCATGCGTAAGAGCGTAGGCACGGCCCCCCCGCGACAGGTATCTTGAGCCTGGATCCAGCCGTTTTCGTTGGCGATGCGCACCTTCTTTGCATACGCTTTCAAGGCTTGGGCGTCCGGTAGGCCGTGGGTTCTTGGCATGCGGACTCTGACGATGGAGGCCTCGGACCCCAGGACGTTATGAATCACTCGCTCCGAGGGCATGGTAGCAACGGCAAAGCTGATGAAGGTGGGCGGCACGTGGCGCTCGCCGAAGGTTCCGCTCATGGAGTCCTTGCCGCCAATGGCTGGGGTTTCAAAATCCATCTGCGCGCAAAGGGCGCCTAACAGCGCTTTGGTGGGTTCCCCCCAAGCCACGGGATCTTCGCCGAGCTTTTGAAAATATTCTTGGAAGGAGAGGTAGGCGCCTTGAATGCCGGCTCCGACGCTGACGAGCTTGGCTAAGCTTTCGGCCACGGCAAGATAGGCGCCTCGGAATGGATCCTTCTCGGTTTGGAAGGGATCAAAGCCGTAGCTCATCACCGAAGCATCGAGGCTTACCCCATCGGGCACGGGAATGCGGCAGACCATGGCGCAGCTTTCCGTTTCTTGAGTCTCTCCCCCGTAGGGCATGAGCACCGTGGCGCAGCCGTTGGTGGAATCAAAATATTGGTGCAAGGGTTTTTGGCTTTGTCCGTTCAGGTCTCGAAACGCCGCCTGGATGCGTTCTAAGGTCACCGCTTCTTCTGCTTGTTCGACCGTACCTTTTGAGGAAGGCGCCAAGTGTACCTGAACTTCATTCACCGCCCCGGCTTGATCTAAAAATTCTCTGGAGAGGTTGACGACCTCCTGGCCGTGCCAGATCATGCGAAGACGCGGTTCCTTCGTGACTTCGGCAATGGGGGCGTATTCGAGGTTTTCGTCATCGAGATAGCCTTGGAATTCCGCCAAATCCTCTGGCCGCAACACCATGGCCATGCGCTCTTGAGATTCAGAAACTGCGGTTTCCGTGGCGCTCAAGCCCTGATATTTCAAAGGTACCCGATCCAGGTCGATGCGAAGGCCCGGGGCCAATTCCCCCACGGCCACACTGACGCCGCCGGCGCCAAAATCGTTGCAACGCCGAATGAGGCGTACGGCTTTTTCATTGCGCATCAAGCGCTGGATTTTTCGCTCCGTGGGCGCATTTCCTTTTTGCACTTCCGCCCCCGAGCGTTTCATGGAATCTTCTGTATGACTCTTACTCGAGCCCGTGGCGCCACCTACGCCGTCGCGACCGGTTCGCCCGCCCACCAAAAGAACCACATCACCCGGGCAAGGCTCCGAGCGCTGCACGTAATGGAGCGGCACCGCTCCAAGGACCGCTCCGACTTCCAGGCGCTTGGCCACATAGCCCGGATGGTAATGCTCGTGGACCACCCCGGCCGCAAGGCCCATTTGATTGCCGTAGCTGGAGTAGCCTCGGGCTGCTTCCCGGCAGATGACGCGCTGGGGCACTTTGCCCGGGAGCGTCGCCTCCCGCGGCTGCGTGGGATCGGCCGCACCCGTGACGCGCATGGCCTGATATACGTAGGCTCTGCCCGCCAAAGGATCCCGAATGGCGCCCCCAAGGCAGGTGGCCGCGCCGCCGAAAGGTTCGATTTCCGTAGGGTGATTGTGGGTTTCATTTTTAAACTGCAAAAGGCACGCAAGATCCCCTTTTTCGGTACGCAGCGTCCGATGGATGGAGCAGGCGTTGATTTCTTCGGATTCATCCACGTCTGGCGCCAGCCCGCGCTTTTTTAACACCCGAGCTCCCAAGGTAGCAAGCTCCATCAAAGTCTTGGGCTTATGCTCCCGTTGAGTTTCCCGACGCAGCGTTTGCCAAAGCGCCAGAGCTTCCTCTTCCAAGGGCAGGCCCGGAGCTACGGAAATTTCCTTCAGATGGGTGGAAAAAGTAGTGTGGCGGCAGTGATCCGACCAATAAGTATCGAGGACTTTTAATTCGGTTTCCGAAGGATCTCGCCCTTCCTCGCGAAAATACGCCACCACCAGCGCCAAATCACGAAGGCTCATGGCCAAGCCATGGCGGTGATGCACGTCCACAAGCTCTTGCGGGGAAGCTTGGCGCAATCCTTCATAAATGGGCACGCGCTCCGTAGACGGCGCCTCCTTTAAGGACTCGGCCTCGAGGCTTCCCTCGCGCATTTCCATAGGATTGACGAGGACCTCAAGGATCCGCCGGCGAAGGGGCTGGGCCAGGGGACGTTCAAACAGCAGCACTCTTTGATTGGATACCCGGGCGCCAAAGCGACCCACCGCGAGCTGAAGGCACTCTTGGGCGGCCGCAGAGCGCATGTCGAACTGTCCGGGCAAAAGCTCCGTAACGATCAGTTCCTGGCCCTCAAAGTGTGGTGCTTCCAGGAAATAGTCTTCTGTATTGGGATCGGCAAAGACTCGGGGAAGCGCTTTCTTCAGCTCCTCATCCTCCAGTCCCTCCACCCGATAATGTTCCAGGAGGCGAAAGGAAGGAATGCGCTCATTGAGGGCCTCCTCCAATTCTTGCTTCAGTGATTGGCGCTCCGTATCGTAGAAGGGTCGCTTCTCGACAAAGATGTCCTTTTGCAAACTCATGCTGGTCTCCCCTTTTCGCGTTTTTCCGAACTATTTTCAGTCTTATCTTAGTGAATCATCGTGTAATAGTCAACGTTCGAAAGCTCAAATCCTTTTATTGTTCGTCATTCTCAATGCATTCTTCACATTTTCCCACCGATTCGCCCGCTTTGTCCTGGCGACCCCCTAAAAGCGCGCAAAGGACCGCGGACTTCTTACGGATCCATTGCGGCTCCCGCTCTTTTTTGCCCTGTTTCTTTTGGGTGTGTCGTTCTCCTTCCTTAGGCTATAATGAAGAGGTAATTTTATGCACCGCCTCGAAAAGGAGGATCCTTTATGAATTTTCTTCACGTGGCTTCGGTCTGCCCGTCCCTGACCCTGGCCCATCCCTTAAAAAATGCCGCGCACCTCAAAGAATTGTTGCCGCGCTTGGAAGAAGACGGCATCCAGGCCGCCGTGTTCCCCGAGCTTTGCCTCACGGGCTACACCTGTGGAGACCTCTTTTTTCAAGAGCGGCTCTTGGACGAGACCCTAAAGGCCCTGAACCTCATCGTTTTGGCCAGTGAAGGCACCTCCCTCTTCTTTGTGGTAGGCGCTCCCCTTCGCGTGAGCTCGAACCTTTATAACTGCGCCATCGCCATCCAAAACGGTCGGATTCTTGGGGCCGTCCCCAAGACGATCTTACCCAACACCGGCGAATTTTACGAAAAGCGCTGGTTTGCCGGCGCATCGGAGGCGAAGGATCGATCCTCCATTCTCCTTTTGGGGCAAACGGTTCCCTTTGGCTGCCTACTTTTTGAGGCGACCGAAGCGGTATTTGGTCTGGAAGTCTGCGAGGATTTATGGGCGCCCGTACAGCCCTCCCAACACCTCGCCCTTCATGGCGCCCAGGTGATCTTCAATCCCTCCGCCTCCAATGAACTGGCCGGTAAAGCCGACTATCGCCGCTCCTTGGTCGTCGGGCAAAGCGCCCGTTTGAACGCGGGGTACGTCTATGCTTCCTCCGGCGTCGGGGAGTCCACCACAGATTTGCTGTTTTCCGGCCATCTGCTCATCGCCGAGGGAGGACGGCTCTTAAAGGAGAACAAGCGGTTCTCCCGAGAGAGTGAATGGATCAGCGCCTGGATTGATGTGGATCGTTTGACCACCGAGCGCGGGCAAAACGAAGGCTTCCACAGCGCTAAGGCTTTGGGCCTTCTCTCTTCCAGCGTGCCCCAGCGCATTCCCATCACACTGGCTCCCGCCGATCTTGAGCGTTTTGATCAGCCCGTGGGTCCCTTCCCCTTCGTGCCTCAAGCGGACGAAGCGCGCAAAGAGCGCTGCGAGGACATTTTCACCATTCAAAGTCATGCCTTGGCTCGGCGCCTAAACGCCAGCCACGCCCAAAAATTGGTCTTGGGCATCTCGGGGGGCTTGGATTCCACGTTGGCTCTGCTTGCCGGGGTTCGGGCCTTGGACTTGCTGGGGATTGCGCGCAAAAATCTTTTGACCGTCACCTTGCCCGGCTTTGGCACCTCAGAGCGCACTCGCGCCAATGCCATTGCACTTTGCGAGGCTCTAGGGACATCGTTTCGCGAGATCTCCATTGCGCCCTCGGTGCTCCAGCACTTCAAAGACATCGGTCACGATCCCAAAGTCCAGGACGTAACCTATGAAAACGCCCAAGCCCGGGAGCGGACGCAAATCCTTTTTGATCTGGCCAACCAAGAGGGCGCTCTGGTGCTGGGCACCGGCGATTTATCTGAGCTGGCCCTGGGTTTTGCCACCTACAACGGCGACCAAATGTCCTCCTATGGCATCAACGCCTCCATTCCCAAAACTTTGGTGCGCTATTTGGTGGAACATGCCGCCCAAGAGGATGCGCGCCTCGCCCCCATCCTCCGAGATATTTTAGCCACACCGGTCTCGCCAGAGCTCATCCCACAAACAAGCGAAGGCTCCATGAGCCAGAAAACCGAAGAACTCATCGGGCCCTATGAGCTCCATGACTTCTTCCTCTATCACCTGCTGCGCTACGGAGCAGATCCTCAAAAGCTGCGCTTTTTGGCCGCTCAAGCCTTTGGCGAGCGCTACAGCGAAGAGGTCATAGGGCATTGGTTGCAGCTTTTCTTAAAGCGCTTTTTTGCCAATCAGTTTAAGCGCTCGGCCATGCCCGACGGTCCCAAGGTCGGCAGCATCGCCCTCTCGCCGCGGGGGGATTGGCGTATGCCCTCGGACGCTCCTTCGGAGGCCTGGCTCCGTGAATAAACTCTGGGACCTATTCCGAACCTTCTTTAAAATCGGTGCGTTTACCTTTGGGGGCGGCTGGGCCATGCTGCCCTTGATGGAGCGAGAGTTTGTCGAGCAAAAGGGTTGGATTGACGCTGAGGATTTTGTGGATATCATCGCTTTGTCCCAATCCTTTCCGGGAGTGCTTGCCGTGAATTCCTCCACCTTTATCGGCCATCGTCTGGCGGGATTGCCCGGAGCACTGACGGCGCTTTTGGGAGTCAGTTTACCCTCCATTCTCATCATCCTTTTCACCGCCAGTTTTTTCCTTTACTTTCGCTCGAATCCCATTGTGGATTTGGCCATGCGGGGCATCAATTCCGCCGTCCCCGCCCTCATCCTCATCGCCCTGCGCTCCCTCTTGCGTTCCGTGCCAAAAACAGCGTGGAATGCATCCGTGGCGGCGCTCTCGAGCCTGCTCCTCATTGGGCCGCGCTTGACCCAGGCCATGGGGTTTGCCTGGTCAGTGCCCCGCGTGCATCCCGTGGCCATCATCTTGATCGCCGCAGCGCTGGGGATCTGGCGCGGCCGTAAGAAGGAGGACCGCCATGCGCCTGCTCATTGATCTTTTCTGGACGTTTTTAAAGATCGGAGCCTTTAGCTTCGGTGGGGGCTACGCCATGCTGCCCCTCATTGAGCAGGAAATCGTTCAGCACCACGGCTGGCTGACGCAAACAGAATTTTTGGACATCATCGGCATTTCCCAGGCGACGCCCGGGCCCATTGCCATCAACAGCGCCACCTTTGTGGGCTTTAAAACCGCTGGCGTGTGGGGCGCTCTTTGGGCGAGCCTCGGCGTCGTTTTGGTGTCGTTTTTGCTGGTGCTGACGGCTTCCCATTTTATGAAGAAATTCAAGAACTCAAAGCTCTTAGCACATGCCTTAACCGGCATGCGTCCGGCCTTGGTCGCCCTGATTTTCTCTGCCGCGGTTTCTGCCGGGGCCACGGCCTACACCCCCTTGGACCCTCGTTCCCTCGGCATCGGTGTATTGATTTTAGGGTTGCTGTATAAGACGAAGATTCATCCCATCCTATTGATCGCCCTCTCGGCAGGACTCGGGCTTTTGCTCTTTGGGCTGTTTCCTTAAGTACGGGGAACATAGCGCAAGAAACAATCTTATGTGGTATTCATTACCACATCATGCTACAATGACTCCGTAGAAAAGCCCTTTGGGGCGCAGAATATGTAAAAGAGGTGAATGCATTATTATGTGGCATCAACAAACCACAAAAGACGTCCTCTCCCAGCTTGGAGCGGACCCCATCGCCGGTCTTTCGGGGGAAGAAGCGGCTCGGCGACTGGAACAATACGGCAAAAATCAACTGCCGCAAAAAAAGCGCAAATCGCTGCTGTCTATGTTTTTGGCGCAGCTCCAGGATACGATGATCTACATCCTTTTGGCCGCGACGCTTTTGTCCATTTTTATGAAGGATTACGCCGAGGCCATCATCATCCTTATCGTGGTATTCCTCAACGCCGTGATCGGCGTGTTTCAAGAGAACAAAGCCGAGCAGGCCATGGAGGCGCTCAAAAAGCTGACGACGCCCAAGGCCTATGTTCGCCGAGACGGAGAGGTCCATGAAATTCCCTCCGAGGACATCGTTCCGGGGGACGTCGTGGAAATCGACGCCGGGCGTTACATTCCGGCGGATCTTCGCCTCATCGAATCCTCCAATTTGCAGATTGAAGAATCCGCATTGACGGGGGAATCCGTGCCGTCACAAAAGGACGCCAAAACCCTTCTCCATGAAGACAACACGCCCCTGGGCGATCGGACCAACATGGCCTTTATGTCCACATTGGCCACCTACGGCCGAGGCGTCGGGGTGGTGGTAGCCAACGCCAAGGACAGTGAAATTGGTAAGATCGCCAAGATCCTCGAAGAGGATCACGACGAGATGACGCCCCTGCAAAAGCGCCTGGATCATCTGGGAAGGACCCTTGGCATGCTCTGCCTTGGCGTAGCTGCCGTGATGCTCATTGTCGGACTGTTGCAGGCCAGAGAATTTAAAGACATGCTCTTGACGGCCATTTCCCTCGCCGTTGCCGCAATTCCCGAGGGCCTGCCGGCCATCGTGGCCATCGTTTTGGCCCTGGGCGTCACAAGACTGAGCAAAAACAACGCCATCGTTAAAAAGCTCCCCTCGGTGGAAACCTTGGGCTCCGTCAACGTCATTTGTTCGGATAAAACGGGAACCCTCACCCAAAACAAAATGACGGTAGTACAAGTTTATACCTACGAAAACTTGCACCAGCTCGATACGGATCTGCCCCATTTGGAGTCCGATGAGGATGAACAGATGCTCATCAAATCCTTGGTGCTTTGCTCCGACGCTACGGCTAACGAAGAAAAATCCACGGGGGATCCCACGGAAATTGCCTTCATTGTCTACGGCAATCGCTCCGGGCTGACGAAGGAAGCCCTCAATCGTCAATTCCCGAGAGTCTCTGAAAAGCCCTTTGATTCAGACCGCAAGCTCATGAGCACCTGCAACCGAGAGGAAAACGGGTATGTGGTGCACACCAAGGGTGCCGTGGATCAGCTGTTGAAACTCTCCACCAGGGCCCTCCACAACGGTCGCATCGTGCCCATGACAAATACCATCGCCCTGGATTACCTCAATCAGGCGGAAGCCATGTCCGACAATGCCCTGCGGGTTTTAGGCGCCGCCTACAAATCCGTGGACCACGAGGCGCTGCCCGAAGAAATGGAAGAGGATCTCATCTTCTTGGGCATGGTGGGGATGATCGATCCGCCGCGTCTGGAGGTCCATCACTCGGTGGCCGTAGCCAAGCGCGCCGGCATTCGCACCATCATGATCACCGGCGATCATAAGAACACCGCCGTGGCCATTGCCAAGGAACTGGGCATTGCTTCCGGTCGGGAGGAAGCCTTGACCGGTGTCGAAATCGACGCCCTGCCCGATGAGGAATTTTCCGCCAACATCAACAAATGGCGGGTCTTTGCCCGAGTGTCTCCCGAGCATAAGGTCAAGATCGTCCGAGCCTTCAAAAGCCATGGCAACATTGTGTCCATGACGGGAGACGGCGTCAACGATGCGCCCTCCTTAAAATTTGCAGATATTGGTGTCGCCATGGGCATCACCGGCACGGACGTCAGCAAGGGCGCCGCCGACATGATCCTCACCGACGACAACTTCACCACCATCGTCCATGCGGTGGAAGAAGGCCGCAACATCTACGCCAACATCAAAAAGGCCGTCATCTTCCTACTCTCTTGCAATCTTGGGGAAGTCGTTTCCATCTTCCTTGCCGTGGTCTTGGGCTGGCCCATTCCGCTTTTAGCCACCCAAATCCTTTGGGTCAACCTCATCACCGACACCCTCCCGGCGATCTCGCTGGGCATGGATCCAGGCGATCCCGACGCCATGGCGAAAAAACCCCGCGACCCCAAGGAAAGCTTCTTCTCCAACGGCGCAGGTCCCCGAGCCTTGGTGGGAGGCTTACTCATCGGCTTTTTGACCTTGGTCGCCTTTGTCTGGGGGCTCTCCGAACATGGGCTGCACTTTAGCCAATTGGCCAGCGTTTCCGCGGATCATCCGGCCCTGCCCTACGCTCGCACCATGGCCTTTGTCGTCTTGGCCGGCTCTCAGCTTTTCTACTCCCTCTCCATGCGCCACCCCATCAAGAGCATCTTCCAAGTGGGCTTTTTCAAAAACAAGTACCTTTTGGGATCCATCGTCATTGGCTTTATGCTCCAGCTGGCCGTCATCGAGATTCCTTTCTTGGCCGGCCCCTTCGGGGTGACCAACCTCCAGTTGCATGACTGGCTGATTGTTTTGGTCTTCTCCATCCTGCCGCAAGTGGTTAATGAATTGATTAAGGCTGTGGCCCGCATCTTTGACAAAGACCTCACCGATAACGAATTTTAGGAGGGCCAAAGGGCCTTTCCTCGATGGTTTCGCCCTCAGGACGACCCCATTATCAAAAGAAAGCGAGCTTCCTCCATTTTTGGGGGAAGCTCGCTTTTTTAAGGGGTGCATCAAAGGTTTTTTTGGCATTGGGCGGCGGCAGGAGCCAGGAGTGCTGCGATGTCCTCTAAAAGCGCCGCTTCAGCAGCAGTGAAGCGATTAAGGCGTGGCGAATCCACATCGAGGACCCCCACCGACTCCCCTTTATGAATGAACGGAATCACGAGCTCTGAGCGCGAAGCAGCATCGCAGGCAATGTGTCCTGGAAAGGCCTGTACATCGGGCACGTTGAGGGTTTGCTTGGCCGAGAGGGCGGCCCAGCAGACGCCTTGTCCCCGTTGCAGCGGGGTACAGGCGGGGCGACCGAAGAAGGGTCCTAAAAAAAGCTCATCTCCTTGGCGAAGGTAGATCCCCACCCAGTTGATGTCTTCTAAGGCCCAGGCCAAATGGGCCATGGCGTTGGCCAGAAGGGACAGCGGGTGCTGCCCCTGGGTTCTTAGGGCGTCAATGGCCTCCTGGGCTCGCTTCATGGGCAAAAGGGCGCTTGGCTCACTGGTTTTCATGCCTTGGGGCCTTCCTGGACCGGGGGTTGTAAAAGGTGCGTTCCTGCTTCATCTTGGCGAATTTTCCCTTCCTTCATGAGGTTGCCAAGGGCCATCTTGAAGTAGTTTTTCGAGGTTTTAAAACGCGCGCGAATCTCATCGGGCGTGCTGCGGTCGTTATAAGGAATGGTGCCACCGGCTTGCTTTAACGCCGTAAGGATCTCTCCTTTTAAATCCAACCGTTCGGATTTTAGATCCTTGCGCAGCGTCAGCGATGGCTTCCCATCGTCTAGGAATTTCAAAATTTTCGCTGGTAGGACATCCCCCGGTTGCACGTCTTCAAAATACTCCGAGGCAAAAAGCACGGCTTTCCATTGGTCGTCAATGGCGGCTTGCAGGGCCCCATTTTGCTGGCGACCCACGATGCGCGCCTCCACCATTTGACCCGTCGAAAACTGGCCGGGAACAGGCAGTGGCAATGCACCGTAGACGTCGACGGTGGCGGCCAGGCGCTGGGTTTTATCCACATAGAGCTTAAAAAGATACCTCCGACCTTTTTCCAAGGGGTACTTTTGTTCCTTATTGGGGACAAAGACATCTCGCTCCAGTCCGATGGAGACAAAGGCGCCACTGGCATTGCCCCCCACCACCTCCAGGAGCCGCACCTCCCCCAATGTAATCAGGGGGGGGTTCATCGTGGCGATGATGCGGTCCTCAGAATCCCGATAGATGAAAACCGACACCTCGTCTCCAAGGGTCAGTGCAGCCCCGTCAGAAAGAACCATGCTGCCCGTGGGCAAAAGGATGTCGTCTCCCGTGGAGCCTGTTCCCGCCTCCAAATAGACGCCAAAGGGGGCTTCTCGTTTGACCATCAGCTGATTGATGGCGCCGATTGTGTATTTACTCATAATTACGCTCCTTAATTTGTTCTTGATAATGGGCGCTGGAGGATCGAATTCGCGCCATGTCTTCAGGGGTGGTCTCTCGTAGTTTGCGCGCGGGAGTGCCCATCCAGACTTCCCCATCGGGAATGACGGCGCCCTCAGGCAAAAGACTCCCTGCCGCCAAAATGCAGCCAGCGCCCACGCGGGAACCGGCCAAAAGAATGGCCCCCATGCCGATCAGGGTCTCGTCTCCGATGAAGGCTCCATGGACGATGGCCCCATGGCCCACGGTGACGTCTTGCCCCACGTGCAGGCCCTTGGCCTCCTCGCAGTGCACGAGGCATAAGTCCTGGATGTTGCTGCCCCGCCCGATGAATAGCGTCCCCTCATCCGCGCGAAGCACCGCTCCGTGCCAAATGCTGACCTCGGACTCCAAATGAATCGACCCTTCCAATACGGCACTGGGGGCGATGAAGACTCTTGAGGCTTTTGATATTGCGTCCTTTTTGCTCATCCCTTGATCTCCTTCTCCTCTTCATTCCATTTTTGGGGTCTTTGCGCCAAGATTCATTGCCTTTTGATCGTACCACATTTTCCCTTGGTAGATTGCGCAAAGAAGACCCCTGCCCTAGAAAAAAAACGCCCATCACTCTTCTCCCCCAAAAAGCCACAACTGGGGATGCACGAGCTACATATAGCTCTTATTTTCCTTCGGATGCCCAGATGTGTCTTTTTTATGCTATCATTGGGGTGTAGAAATCCGATGTCTTCTATCGGACTTAAGCCAATAAGGAGGGCTCCCCATGAACCAACTGGAGGACTTGCTTCAACGATATTATACTAAAGAACTCGACCACGACCCCGAAAAGACCGTTTATGATTTATTCCGCTGGAGCCGCCGCAGCGTCCTACTAACGGATCAAAAGACCGGCGCTGTGTTAACGAAAATGGACGATTTGGAATTTCCGGACTTTTATTCTCAACATGCAGTGGACATCATCGCTTCCAAATACTTCCGCAAAGCCGGCGTTCCCAATGAGGGGGGCCAAGAAAATTCTATGAAACTGGTGGCCCACCGCTTAGTTTCCTTTTGGCGTGATGCCCTCCTTGAGGAAGGATTACTCTCTGAGGGCAAAAAGGCGTCTATTTTTTACGACGAACTGGTCTTTGCTCTTTTAAATCAGATGGTCGCCCCCAACTCGCCTCAGTGGTTCAACACCGGGCTTAAAAAGAGCTACGGCATCGCGGGCAACCCAAACCATACCTACTATTTTGATCCCAAGACTGGCACCGTTGAGGAATCATTGGATGCCTACACGAGAACCCAGGCATCGGCTTGCTTTATTGTTTCCATTGAAGATCATCTCTTAGGCCCTCACTCCATCTCCGATCAATACGTGACCGAGACCGCCCTTTTTAAAGGCGGATCGGGCACCGGCACGAATTTTTCCCCGCTGCGCGCCAAGGGAGAGGCCTTGTCCTCAGGCGGCGTATCCTCAGGGCTCATGAGCTTTCTTAAAGGGCTCGACCGGAACGCCGGCACCATCAAATCCGGGGGTACTACTCGCCGGGCCGCAAAAATGGTCTGCCTGGATGTGGATCATCCCGAGATCGAGGAATTCATCACTTGGAAGGCCCAGGAAGAAGAAAAGGTCCGCGCCCTCGTAAAAATGGGCTATGACGGCTCCTTTGAAGGAGAAGCCTACGAAACGGTGTCCGGGCAAAATTCCAACAATTCCGTGCGTTTGCCCGATGCGTTTATGAAAAAGGTGGCTGCCTTGCCTCAGCACCCCGAGGCACTATGGGAGCTTAAAGGACGAGTGGATGACCGCGTGAACCGCAGCGTCCCCGTGCAACAATTGTGGGACTCCTTCAACGAATCGGCTTGGGCCTGCGCCGATCCCGCGCCCCAATTCACCGATACCTTCAATGCCTGGCACACCTGCCCCTATGGCGAAGACGGCCAAAAGGATGCCCCCTACAATCGCCTCAACTCCACCAACCCCTGCGGCGAATACGCCTTTCTGGACGATACCGCCTGCAACCTCGCCTCCATCAACCTCTACCGCTTTTGGGATGCGGCCCAGGAGCGCTTGGACCTAGAGGGATATCTGCATGTGGTGAGCCTATCCCAGCTTTTTTTGGAAGCCTCCATCGTTGGGGGTCAGTTTCCCACTCCGGACATCGCCCGTCGCACGGAAGTGTTCCGCACCACGGGTCTTGGCATCGCGAACCTGTCTTCCCTATTGATGGCTGCCGGCCTCCCCTACGACTCCAAAGAAGCCCGCACCCTGGCGGCCGCGCTCACCGGGCTGCTCACGGCGCGCTCCTATAAGATCTCCGCGCTGATGGCTCAAAGAGTCGGTCCCTTTGCCGCGTATTCCCTCAACGAGGCCGCCATGCGGCGGGTTTTAAAAAATCACGCCATCGTGGCCGGTGCCTTGGACGAACCCTTGGAAGGTCTCTCCTACGTGCCCTTGTTCCTGCGCCACGAAACCTTAAACAAGATGCATCAATTGGCGCTCTCGGAGGCCCTGCGCAAGGAGTGGCGCGACGCCCTTTCCTTGGGTCAGCGCTTTGGCTACCGAAACGCCCAGGTTTCCGTCATCGCCCCTACCGGAACCATTTCCTTCGCCATGGACTGCGCCGCCACCTCCATAGAGCCTTTCTTCTCCCACGTAGTTTATAAAAAACTCTCCGGCGGAGGCTATATGACCATGGGCAATCCCGTGCTCTCCCCGGCGTTGCGCCGCCTGGGCTACTCCAAGGAGCAAACTGAAGACATTCTCGCCTACATCACTCGGGAAGAAAATGGACGCCTCGCCGATGGACGCCTGGAAGGGGCGCCCCATTTAAAACAAGAACATTATCCGATTTTTGATACCGCCAACCAGTGCGGCACCGGGCAGCGCTTCATCTCCCCCAAAGGCCATGTGCTGATGGTAGCCGCCCTGACCCCCATGGTCTCGGGCGCCATCTCCAAGACTGTAAACCTGCCACAAAGTGCCACGGTGCAGGATTTCAAAGAAGTGGTCCTTTTGGCCTGGCAAACCGGGGTCAAAGGCATTTCCCTCTATCGAGATGGGTCGAAATTCGCTCAGCCGCTGAATACCCGTCTGAGTGAGGATCCTGTAACAGAGGATCTGGAGCAGTTGAGCTACCCTCTCTTGCTGGACTATGCCCAAGGGGCGCAGGATGCGTTGGCTCATCAGATCTCCCAGCGGGAGAAACCCAAGGGCATTCGCTCGGGGCGCACGCATCCTGCGCAGGTAGAGGACGTAAAAATCTACACCACCGTCAACCGCTCCCCTGACGGCACCATCTGCGAAATCTACATCACGACGGATCGGGAGGGGACCCTCATCACCGGCCTGCTCAATTCCCTCTCCAAAACTATCTCCGTCATGCTCCAGTACCATATTCCGCCCCAAGACATCTCCAAGATGCTCCGAGGTCAAAAATACGAACCCTCGGGCTTTGTCTCGAAACATCCCTACATCAAATACGTCAGCTCCATCTCCGATCTGATCTCCAAGGTCATCGACATTGAACTGGGGGATTACAGCCGCTGCCAGGTGAAGCCGACCAAGGAAGGGCATGCCCCCGAAGGCGGCCGCATCTTCTCCGCTTCCCTCAAAAAAGTCGAGGACGGTTCCTTAAGATCGCTGCCCAAGGAAGCCCATCCCACAAAAGAGGCTACTGGCCCCATTCTCTATGGTTCCGTCTGTCCCCACTGTTCCTCCACGCGCATGGTGCAAAATGGCACCTGCAAAGTCTGTCTGGATTGCGGCACCACCACGGGCTGCTCCTAGCCTTATCCAGCTGCCGCATAAAAAGGAGACGAACAGCCCCAACCAGAGAACCCAAACCCAAAAAACACTCCGCCCTCCACTTTTTCAGGAGGGCGGAGTGTTCTATGCTTTGATGGGCTGAACTTCAGGATTAAGAAGGCCTCGAAGAGGACTTCGAATCCTTTTGCTGAAGCGTTCGAGCGCGGTTGGGTTTGGCTTTGGGTTTACGGACGATGGGCTTGTCCACGTTTTTCGGCGCGGGACGGCGCTTAAGATCGATAAACCAAAGGAACGCAAAGAGGGAGACGGTTAAAGGGATTAGGTGCCAAAGCGCCTTGGGGAAATAAGCCAATAAGACCAGTGCTCCGGCAAACAGGGCAACGGCGATCCCCAGCATCAGCCAGTGATTGGGCCGCTTTTTGCGCAAAAAATAAATGTTGGCCAAATTAAACCCGATCATCACCACCATGGCATAAATGATGGTCAAAAGGATATTAAGAATGAGGCTGTTGGTAAAATTCATGATGCTACCTCCTAGATTGAAACACATATCTATTGTAATGAATTGGGGCAGGCCATGCAAGACGCAATGAGGCTACACGTCCCTGGTTTTTTTCGTCGCTGAACGCTCCGTGGACCAAAATCCGCCCGCCAACGCTTCAGCATTTTCGGCGCTTTTTGTCCTGATTCCTCCAGGACCTTTGACCCCTTTTACGACACAGTAAAAAAAGCCCGGCATTACGCCGTTTGCATTAACACATCCATACCCGCCGACCCTCATTATCAATTCCGCATTTCCATCCTATGCGTTCAAATCGAAGGCAACCAATGGATTCTAGCCTCTCCCCGCCTTTCCTTTAATAATTTCATAAAAAAATACCAGAAAGCCCTTTACATTAAATTGGAAACGGATATAATGAAGTCGTATGAAGGTGCCTGTTTATCATTAAATCTATTTTTAACTGAAGGTATTGATGAATTCAGCGGGTTTTCTTCTCATAATCCTTTTATTCAATCCATTGGAGGGATCATTTATGTCAGCAAGCGTACAATTGGACGATCTGGATCTTCAGATTCTGGACATTCTCATCAAGGATGCTCGGACCCCTTATCTTGAAATTGCCAGAATTTGCCACGTGTCTGGAGGCACCATCCATGTTCGCATGAAAAAGATGGAAGACTTGGGCATCATCAAGGGAACTAAAATTCTTTTGGATATGTCAAAGCTGGGCTACGATGTGTGCTGCTTTATCGGAGTGTATCTGGATAAGAGCTCGTCCTTCCAAGATGCCGTCTCCGACATGTCAAAGATTAAGGAAATCGTAGAGCTGCACTACACCACCGGAGCCTATACCTTGTTTTGCAAGGTCATCTGCAAAAACATATCCCACCTGCAGGAGCTTCTTTTGAGCAGCATCAACCTCATTCCCGGGGTTCAGCGGACCGATACGTTCATTTCGCTGTCCCAGCCGGTGGATCGGAACGTTCGCCTCTAAAGGGCTTCTTTGCCAAAGGGCGCTCAGATGCCCATTCATTACACACCGCCTTCAAAGGGTTCATCCTTCGGGGCGGTTTTTTCATGAGGCGTCTTCTGACGGCTGGGATCGCCCCCTTCAAATGCCATGCAGGAGCACCCGCCACAGCTTCTCCCCTCAGAGGAAACGCCCTTTCGGGCCGCCGTTGATGCGGCGCCTGAGAGGGCGTATTTTTTCATTTTTTGAAAGACCCTATGCGTTTTGGCCGGCCTTGACCGCCTCCAAGGCGGTCTGAAGGGAGGCCTTGACGGTTTTATGGATGACCTTCTCTTCTTCTTTGGTGAGGCGATCCGGGTAGATGGGCGGTAAAAATTGCAGGTACACCGTTTGATGCGGGGAAAGGCCGTGTTCTTCTAGAACGCGGTAAGATCCTTCGATCATCACAGGCACAATGGGACAGTGCGCTCGTTGCGCCACTTTAAAACTGCCTTTCATAAATTCTCCCATGACGGAGGACTTGGAGCGGGTGCCCTCCGGGTAAATGGCTCCATCCATGCCTTCTTCTCGGATCCTTCGAGCCGCTTCTTGAATCGTCAAAAGCGAGGCGCGGATGTCCTCCCGATCGATGAATAGACAGCCCATATCTTCGATCCAGCCGGAAAACACCGGCCATTTGCTGATTTCTTTTTTAGCGACAAAGCAGGTGGGGCCCTTCGTCTGGCTCAAAAGGACCAACACATCAAAAATGCTTTGGTGATTGCCCAAAAACAAAACCGGTTCGTCGGGAATGTTCTCTTTCCCCGTGACGACGACCCGGGTATCGGTGACTTTTAAGATCGTTTCCACATGGCGCTTGGCTTTTTCATAGCCTAAGCGCCAGTTTTCTTGTTCGCTGCGCCGAGATTTCCACAGGACAAACGGAAGGCGCGCAACGGCAAATGCAATAAAGTGCGGTAGGTATCGAAGGATGGTGGTGATTTTACCCATCAAAAACTCTCTCCCTTTATTCTTGTTTTTTGTCTATAAAATCGGGGCTTCCTTTGGCATAAAACCCAGGGCCCCTGCAAACTATTATATCATACCCCAAGTTTTACCCCATATGGGAGGTTCTTATGCTGCATTTTCGGATTTTTCTCGCTCGACTTTGGGCGCGCTGGCGCGAACAAGGTCGAATCAACAAAGCCTTTGTCCTCTCGCTCTTTCTCTTGTTCCTCGTCTCCCTTTCGTTCCTTTTCATCCCTCCGGACACCTACCGACTGCTCTTGAGCGGCAATCGCTCGGTTTTAGAGAACCGAGCCACCTTGACGCGGCGGGACCCTTTCAAGATCCACATCCTCGATGTGGGGCAAGGGGACGCCACGCTTTTATCCCAAGGCACCCACCACATCCTGATCGATGCCGGACCCCCTGAAGCGGAGGAATCGTTGCGCGCATACCTCAAGGCGCTGGGCATCGAGTCCTTAGACCTTCTCATCCTCACCCACCCGCACGACGATCATTTGGCGGCCGCGCCGGGTCTTTTGCGGGATTTGCAAGTCGCTCAGCTGATGGTGCCTCATCAGCACTCAAAAAATCCTTTGCTTCAAGAGAGCATTGTAATGGCTCAGGCCCGGGGCGTGCCCATCTGCTCTCCCCTTCAGGGCGATGTGCTGCACTGGGGTGATGTCACCCTCACCTGCCTTCATCCCCAGCCCATTCAATACCTGAACGAAAACAATCAATCCTGCGTATGGCATCTACGTTATCGAAAGTTTCGCGCCCTTTTTTTGGCCGATTGGGAAACCTCAGCCCCTTTTCCCTTACCCGAAGAGCCGCTGACCTTTCTTCGTACGGGACATCACGGATCCGACACTTCCCTCACCCAGGAGCTTGCCCTTCGCCTCTCCCCCAAGGTCGCCGTCATCAGCTGCGGCAAAGACAATCCCTACGGGCACCCCAGCCCCAAGGTTCTTGAAGCCCTGGAGGACGTCCACGCCCTCATTTATCGCACGGATTTGGAAGGCACTAAAGTCTTTTCCACAGACGGTCACACCCTCCATTGGGTTCACTGAACCCAAAAAATCATGTATAATGAAAGGACGAAACCGATCCGTCCCCTGTGCCGGATTTTTTTCATGCTAAGGAGTTGACACGGAATCTATGAAAATCAGAACCAGATTTGCCCCCAGCCCCACGGGCTACATGCACATTGGAAACTTACGCACCGCCCTTTATGAATACCTCATCGCCAAGCACGAAGGCGGCGATTTTATTTTACGCATCGAAGACACGGATCAGGAACGATTCGTGGAAGGATCCATCGATGTGGTATTGGCCTCCCTCCAAAAGGCGGGGCTTGTCTACGACGAAGGCCCCGATAAAGACGGCGGCGTAGGCCCTTACGTTCAGTCCGAACGCCGGGACCTTTATAAAAAATACGCCGAGGAGCTCGTGGAAAAAGGCGAAGCCTATTACTGCTTTTGCGATAAGGATCGCCTGGATACCCTGAGAAAGCACGCCGAAACCTTAAAACGCCCGTTTAAATACGACAAGCATTGCTTGGGGCTCACGAAGGATGAAGTTGCGCAAAAAATCGCTCAAGGCCTCCCCTACGTCATCCGGCAAAACAATCCCACAGAAGGTCAGACGGTGTTTGAAGACGCCATCTTCGGAAAAATTGCTGTGGACAATCAAGAGCTCGAGGACATGGTTCTTTTAAAAAGCGACGGGCTGCCCACCTACAATTTCGCCAACGTGGTGGACGATCATTTGATGAACATCACCCATGTGGTGCGAGGCTCCGAATACTTATCCTCGGCCCCCAAATACAACCGCCTTTATGAGGCCTTTGGTTGGGAAATCCCGGTGTACATTCATTGCCCCCCCATCATGAAGGATGCCCAGCATAAGCTCTCCAAGCGCACCGGGGACGCCTCCTTTCAAGACCTTTTGGATCAGGGCCTTTTGCCCGAGGCGGTGGTGAACTACATCGCTCTTTTGGGGTGGAGCCCCGAAGGCAATGAGGAAATCTTCTCCTTGGAGGAGCTCATTGGTCTGTTTGACTATTGCAGAATCAATAAGTCCCCCGCCATTTTCGACATGAATAAGTTGCGCTGGATGAACGGCCAATACCTCAAGCGCATGAATGAGGACGCCTTTTATGAAGCGGCTCGGCCCTACATCGCACAAGTGACCCAAGGCTGCGCCTTGGACGATCGGAAAATCGCAAGCGTGTTGCACGAGCGCACGGAGCTTCTTTCCGAAATTCCAGAGCAGATTGCCTTTTTGAAGCAACTGCCCGACTACGATCCCTCCCTACACGTGCACAAGAAGATGAAGACCACCCTCCCCATCGCACACGCCTCCCTGGAGACTGCTCGCGAAGTGCTGCTAGGACTCAGCGACTGGTCCTTTGATGCCATTCACGATGCTCTCTTGGCCCAAACCAAGGAGCTTGGACTGAAGAACGGTCAAATGCTCTGGCCGCTACGGACCGCACTCTCTGGCGTTCCCTTCACGCCCGGCGGCGCCTTTGAGCTGGCGGACATCCTTGGCAAAGAGGAAACCCTTCGCCGGATCGATCAAGGCCTTGCCCTCTTGGCCGCGGCCCTCAACGAAGCATAAAAACAGACTTCCCGGATCCCCCGCCCTCCATACCGAAAGGAATGAAGGGCGGGGGATCCGGCGCTTACTGAATGAGAAGTCCCTGCACCGCCTGGCTAGAGCACTTCTCTTGGACCTCTACGAAGAGCGGCCCGTGAGGCCTCGGGACTGATCCCTTGCGGTGGAGGCCTCTCCCCTCCACTTCCAGGTGTTTCTCATATAGTAATATCAATGCTTTCGTTATGCTTACCCATTTCTTTCTGCCGGCTTACTAATAGATACTATGCTTTTGAATCATTTTTTTAGCATTAGACCTACAGATTTTTTCTGCCTCTTCTGGGCCTTGGTTATCATTTCGGATGAAACGATAACCAAGGCCCTACCAACGATTCATTTTTTTAATTTTAAACTTTGGGATAAGCTCTAAACCCCTTGTATTTACTTGAATATTTGCCTGTGTCATTATTATGACACGAAACCCACAGGAAAAATCTTATAGTATTCTCAATGCTTTCAGACGCAAAATTTTCCACCTATTCAGGTGGACTGTCAGTCTTTTTCCGCAAAAATATGCCATATAACTTTATCACCGAAGCCACAACTTTCATATAATTTCTCAGATTTTGTTTTATTTTCAACTCTTCCTGAAACTGTAACAAAGCTTGCCCTCTTTTTTAGTCTTCTAAGGAGTTCGTAAACAATAGTCTTACCCAGTCCTTGCACTCTATATTGTTCAGATACTTGAATCCAATCTAAAGAACCCTCTTTTATGTCTCTATCAAATTCAGCTAAACCTGTAGCAGTTATAGCACCATTTTTATTATCATATAAATAAATCCATAGGTCTTCGTCGTAAACTGGTTTCTTTTTATAAGATTCAAATTCACAAACTGTTAATCCCTCTTTCTCATAGCATGAATTAATATGATTTACAAAATCCTCAGTACTAGCTTTAACAAAAATGTGTTTGGCAATTAGGAAATACAACTTTTGGCAATCAA